>NZ_AP024545.1:1635325-1962390 GCF_018406605.1 Noviluteimonas caseinilytica
CGACGCGATCATCAACCAGAAGCATTCCGGCGTGAAGTGCATCTACGTCGCGATCGGCCAGAAGAACTCCACCATCGCCAACATCGTGCGCAAGCTCGAAGAGTTCGGCGCGATGGCGTACACCACCGTCGTCGCCGCCTCGGCGTCCGAATCGGCCGCGATGCAGTACATCGCGCCGTACTCGGGCTGCACGATGGGCGAATACTTCCGCGACCGCGGTGAAGACGCGCTGATCGTGTACGACGACCTGTCGAAGCAGGCCGTGGCCTACCGCCAGATCTCGCTGCTGCTGCGCCGCCCGCCGGGCCGCGAAGCGTACCCGGGCGACGTGTTCTACCTGCACTCCCGCCTGCTCGAGCGCGCCGCGCGCGTGTCCGAGGAGTACGTGGAAAAGTTCACCAACGGCGCCGTCAAGGGCAAGACCGGTTCGCTCACCGCGCTGCCGATCATCGAAACCCAGGCCGGCGACGTGTCCGCGTTCGTGCCGACCAACGTGATCTCGATCACCGACGGCCAGATCTTCCTCGAGACCGACCTGTTCAACGCCGGCATCCGCCCGGCCGTGAACGCCGGCATCTCGGTGTCGCGCGTGGGTGGCGCGGCGCAGACCAAGATCATGAAGAAGCTCTCGGGCGGCATCCGCATCGCGCTCGCCCAGTACCGCGAGCTGGCTGCGTTCGCGCAGTTCGCCTCCGACCTGGACGACGCCACGCGCAAGCAGCTCGAGCGCGGCCAGCGCGTGACCGAACTGATGAAGCAGAAGCAGTACGCGCCGATGTCGGTGGCCGAGCAGTCGCTGTCGATCTACGCGGTCGACAAGGGCTACATGGACGACGTGGCGATCCACAAGATCGGTGCGTTCGAAGCCGCGCTGCACGCGCACTTCGCCAACACCCTCGGCGACACGCTGTCGCAGATCAACGCCTCGGGCGACTGGAACGACACGCTGGAAGCGTCGTTCAAGAAGGGCATCGAAGACTTCAAGTCGACGGGCACCTGGTAAGCGGTCGCACGTAGACGCAGGAGAGAGAGATGGCAGGCGGTCGCGAAATCAAAACCAAGATCAAGAGCGTGCAGAACACCCGCAAGGTGACGCGCGCGCTCGAAATGGTCTCGGCGTCCAAGATCCGCAAGGCGCAGGAACGCATGAAGGCCTCGCGCCCGTATGCGCGCGCGATGAAGCAGGTGATCGGCCATCTCGCCCAGGCGAACTCCGAGTACCGCCATCCGTACCTGGTGCAGCGCCCGAACGTGAAGCGCGTGGGCTACATCGTCGTCTCGTCCGACCGCGGCCTGGCCGGCGGCCTGAACAACAACCTGTTCCGCAAGTTGCTGGGCGAGTTCCGCCAGTGGCAGGACCAGGGCGTCGAGGTCGACGTGGTCACGATCGGCCAGAAGGCGTCGGTGTTCTTCCGTCGCCTCAAGGTCGGCATGCTGGCCTCGGTCACGCACCTGGGCGACCAGCCGCACGTCGAGCAGCTGGTGGGCGTCATCAAGGTGATGCTGGACCACTACACCGACGGTTCGGTCGACAAGGTGTTCCTGGCGTACAACGACTTCGTCAACACGATGACGCAGAAGGCGACGTTCGATGCGTTGCTGCCGCTGCAGGCGTCGGAGACGCAGGTCGCCAAGCACGACTGGGACTACCTGTACGAACCCGACGCCGAGACCGTGCTGGAGCACGTGCTCACGCGTTACATCGAATCGCTGGTGTACCAGGCGGTGCTCGAAAACGTGGCCTCCGAACATGCCGCGCGCATGGTCGCGATGAAGGCCGCGTCCGACAACGCCACCAAGCTGATCGGCACGCTGAACCTCGTCTACAACAAGGCGCGCCAGGCAGCGATCACGCAAGAGATTTCCGAAATCGTGGGCGGCGCCGCCGCGGTCTGATCCGCGCGCGCTTCCCGAGAGACATTACGAGTTACTACTGAGGCTTAGGCTATGAACCAGGGCAAGATCGTTCAGATCATCGGCGCGGTCGTCGACGTCGAATTCCCCCGCGAAAGCGTGCCGCGCGTGTACGACGCGCTGAAGGTGCAGAACACCGCGATCACGCTGGAAGTCCAGCAGCAGCTCGGCGACGGCATCGTGCGCACCATCGCGCTCGGTTCGACCGACGGCCTGAAGCGCAACCTGATCGCCGACAACACCGGCCGCGCCATCTCGGTGCCGGTCGGCGCCGGCACGCTGGGCCGCATCATGGACGTGCTCGGTTCGCCGATCGACGAAGCCGGCCCCGTGCAGGCGTCGGACCATTGGGAAATCCACCGCGCCGCCCCGTCGTATGAAGACCAGGCCGCGGCCAACGAGCTGCTGGAAACGGGCATCAAGGTCATCGACCTGATGTGCCCCTTCGCCAAGGGCGGCAAGGTCGGCCTGTTCGGCGGCGCCGGCGTCGGCAAGACCGTCAACATGATGGAACTGATCAACAACATCGCCAAGGCGCACGCGGGCCTGTCCGTGTTCGCCGGCGTGGGCGAGCGTACCCGCGAGGGCAACGACTTCTACCACGAGATGAAGGACTCCAACGTCCTCGACAAGGTGGCGATGGTGTACGGCCAGATGAACGAGCCGCCGGGCAACCGCCTGCGCGTCGCGCTCACCGGCCTGACGATGGCCGAGTACTTCCGCGACGAGAAGGACGCGTCGGGCAAGGGCAAGGACGTGCTGCTGTTCGTCGACAACATCTACCGCTACACGCTGGCCGGTACGGAAGTGTCGGCGCTGCTCGGCCGCATGCCGTCGGCGGTGGGCTACCAGCCCACGCTCGCCGAGGAAATGGGCGTGCTGCAGGAACGCATCACCTCCACCAAGACCGGTTCGATCACGTCCATCCAGGCCGTGTACGTCCCCGCGGACGACCTGACCGACCCGTCGCCGGCCACCACGTTCGCGCATCTCGACGCCACCGTCGTGCTGTCGCGCAACATCGCCTCGCTGGGCATCTACCCGGCGGTCGATCCGCTCGACTCCACCTCGCGCCAGCTCGATCCCAACGTGATCGGCAACGAACACTACGACACCGCGCGCCGCGTGCAGTCCACGCTCCAGAAGTACAAGGAGCTCAAGGACATCATCGCGATCCTCGGCATGGACGAACTGTCCGAAGAAGACAAGCAGGCCGTGTCGCGCGCCCGCAAGATCGAGCGCTTCTTCTCGCAGCCCTTCCACGTCGCCGAAGTGTTCACCGGTTCGCCGGGCAAGTACGTCCCGCTGAAGGACACGATCCGCGGCTTCAAGGCGATCGTGGACGGCGAGATGGACCACCTGCCGGAACAGGCGTTCTACATGGTCGGTGGCATCGAAGAAGCCGTCGAGAAGGCGAAGAAGATCGCCGCGTAAGCGACGGTCTTCCCTGTAACGAACGAAGGAACACCCGATGGCATCCACGATCCGCTGCGACATCGTCAGCGCCGAAGCCGAGATCTTCCACGGCGAAGCCGAACTGATCGTCGCCACCGGCGAGCTGGGCGAGCTCGGCATCGCGCCGAAGCACGCCCCGCTGATCACGCGCCTGAAGCCGGGCAAGGTCGTCGTGACCCTGCCGGGCGGCGAGAAGCTGGACTTCGCGATCTCCGGCGGCATCCTCGAGGTGCAGCCGCAGGTGGTGACGGTCCTGGCCGACACCGCGATCCGCGCGACGGACATCGACGAAGCCGCCGTGCGCACCGCGAAGGAAGAAGCCGAACGCATCCTCGCCCGCCGCGGCGAACCGATGGAACTCGCCGAGGCGCAGCAGCGCCTGGTGGAAGCCACGGTGCAGATGCAGGCGCTGGAGCGGTTGCGCAAGACGCTCAAGCACTGATCGCACGCTGCATGCGACATCGAACGACGCCGGCCTCGCGCCGGCGTTTTTCGTTTGCGCGGTTACTTCTTGTAGACCCAGTGCCGCGAGAGCAGGAACCCCACCACTCCCAGCACGCCCTCGACCGCCGGCTTTGCCAGCTGCGCCCACTTCAAGCCCAGGTGGTCGTCGATCACGCCCATGGAGAGCGTGCTGACCGTCGTCGTGCCGATCCACATCACGATGAAGCGCACCAGCTGCGTGCGGCCGACCTCGGTCTCGTCGCCGGCGAAGGTGAGCTTGCCATTGAGCCAGTAGCCGAGCATCGCGCCGGCCACGCGGCCGAGGATGTTGGCCAGTTCCACCGCCATGCCCCAGTTGCTCAGGAGCACCATCACGCCCCAGTCGACGAGCCATTGGAGCCCGCCGATCAACAGGTAGTGGCGTGCGTGTCGACCCAGGGTCATCGGGCACCGCGTGATGGGAAGGCGACGCATCCTAGCAGCGCGCGCCGCTAGAATCCGGCAACGCGACCGCCATGCCCCAAGGACCTGCACGCCCGATGAGCGCTCCCCTGCACGTTGTCATCCTCGCTGCCGGCGAAGGCAAGCGCATGAAATCGAGCCTGCCCAAGGTGCTGCAGAAGATCGGCGGCAAGCCGATGCTCGCGCAGGTGATCGCCACCGCGCGCAGCCTGTCGCCCGCCGGCGTGCACGTGGTGTACGGGCATCGCGGCGACCAGGTGCTCAAGGTCTTCGCCGACCAGCCGGACCTCGTGTGGGCCGAACAGGCGCAGCAACTCGGCACCGCGCACGCGGTGCAGCAGGCGATGGCCAACGTGCCCGATGGTGCGCACGTCCTCGTGCTGTACGCCGACGTGCCGCTGATCACCGCGCAGACCTTGCGTCGCCTGCTCGAAGCGCCGGGGCGCCTGTCCGTGCTCGCCGCCGAACTCCCCGATCCCGCCGGCTACGGCCGCATCCTGCGCGACGCCGAAGGCCGCGTCGCCTCGATCATCGAACACAAGGACGCCGACGACGACCAGCGTGCGATCCGCCTGGTCAACACCGGCGTCATCGCCGCCGAATCCACCGCGCTCAAGCGCTGGCTGGCGCGCGTGTCCAACGACAACGCGCAGGGCGAGTACTACCTCACCGATGTGTTCCGCGAAGCCGCGCAGGAATTCAGCGCCGCGGAAATCGTGATTGCCACCGACCCGCTGGAAACCGAAGGCGCCAACGATCCCTGGCAGCTCGCCCAGCTCGAACGCGCGTTCCAGTTGCGCCAGGTGCGCGCGCTGTGCGTGGAAGGCGCGCGGTTCGCCGACCCGGCGCGCGTGGACATCCGCGGCGAGGTGTACGTGGGCCAGGATGTCGAGATCGATGTCGACGTGGTGTTCGAAGGCCGCGTGATGCTGGGCGACGGCGTGCGCATCGGCCCGTTCTGCCGCATCAAGGACGTCGTGCTGGCCTCGGGCACCGAAGTGCGCGCGCATTGCGACCTCGACGGCGCGCGCACGGAAGGCGCGGTCACCATCGGCCCGTTCGCGCGCCTGCGCCCCGGCACCGTGCTGGCCGACGGCGTGCACGTGGGCAACTTCGTCGAGACCAAGAACGCGAAGCTCGGCGTCGGCAGCAAGGCCAATCATCTGACCTACCTCGGCGATGCGGTCGTCGGCAGCGCGGTGAACATCGGCGCCGGCACGATCACCTGCAACTACGACGGCGTGAACAAGTCGACGACCACGATCGAGGACGGCGCCTTCATCGGATCCAACAGCGCGCTCGTCGCGCCGGTGACGATCGGCAAGGACGCGACGATCGGTGCGGGCTCCGTGATCACCAAGCGCGCCCCCGACGGCAAGCTGACGATCGCGCGCGGCAAGCAGGAAACGATCGAGGCGTGGCAGCGGCCGGTGAAGAAGCCGAAGGACTGACGCGTCAGACCGCGTCGGGCAACACCATCGCCACGCACAGGCCGCCGCCGTCGCGATTCAACAGCGCGATGCGGCCGCCATGCGCTTCCGCGATCTCGCGTGCAAGCGCGAGGCCCAGCCCGGTACCGTGGCGCTTCGTCGAATAGAACGGCAACAACGCATTCGCGAGCACCGCTTCGTTCATGCCGGTGCCGCGATCGAGCACTTCGATGCGCCACGAGCCCGGAAGGTGCTTCAGCCCCAGCACCACTTCACGCGGGGACGATCCTGATTCGTGCGCGTTCTTGAGCAGGTTGAGCAGGCACTGCTCCAGCTGCGCCGCATCGAAGCGGCCGATGCCCGCTTCGGCCGGGCCGTCGTACACGAATTCCACCTGCGAACGCAGCTGCGCGACGAAGCGCTTCCAGTCCACGGCTTCCAGGCGCGGCGCCGGCAACTTGGCGAACCGTGCGTAGTCGCGGATGAAGCCTTCGAGATGCCGTGCGCGATCCTCGATCGTGGCCAGTGCATTCGGCAGCCGTTCCAGCTGGCCGCGCTTGAGCAGTTCCGCGCCGGAATGCGCGAGCGAGGCGATCGGCGCCAGCGAGTTGTTCAACTCGTGGCTGATGACGCGGATGACCTTCTTCCACGTCTGCACTTCCTGGCGCCGCAATTCCGCGGTGAGCTGGCGCAGCAGGATGAGTTCGTGCTTGCGGCCGTTCAACCGGAACGCGCGGCGCGCGAGGTGGTAGATCTCTTCGCTGTCGTCCTCGCCGACGGTGAACATGCCGTCACCGCCGCGCTGCAAGGCTTCGCGCAAGGCCTCCGGCGAGCGCGCCAGCAGGTCTTCGAACGACTGGCCTTCGAGCTTGCGTCCTTCGCCCAGCAACTTCCGCGCGGCGAGGTTGGCGTGGACGATGCGGCGATGCGGGTCGACCAGCATCATGGCCACCGGCGTGTGCTGCACCATCGTGTCGAGCAGCAGCTCGCGCTGCACGAGCGCCAGGCGCTGGTCGCGCAACGCATCGCCGAGGTGGTTGTGCGCGGCGACCAGCTCCTCCAGGTCCACCGAGCCCTTCCACGACAGGCCGAACCCGAAGTCGCCGTCGCGATAACTGGCGACGGTGCCGCTCAGCGCGCGGAACAACGCATGCATCGGCCCGAACGCGCGCCGCACGTGGTACCAGAGCACCGGCAGCAACACGAGCGCAGCCAGCGCGATCGCCTGCCACGGATTGTCGAGCACCGTGAGGAACCACAACGCCAGCGATGCGGCCGCGACCATGTACGCGGCGGCGAGCACCGTCACCGTGGTCGCCAACGGCAGGCGCCGCGCCCAGCCCCGGTGTTCACGCAGGTGCGTGACCGGTTTGCTGGCCGCGGGGCGCGCGTCGTCAGTCACGCTTGATCCCGAGGCGGTCGAGCCTGCGGTACAGCGCCTGCCGCGACATGCCGAGTTCTGCGGCCGCCTGCGCGAGCACGCCGTTCGCGCGATCCAGCGCCGATTCGATCGCGGCGCGGTCGGGTTCGTCGGCGGCGGCGACATTGTTGGTCGAATCCGCCGGCACCGGCAGGCCGAGTTCGTTCGCGGTGATCTCGTCGCCGCGCGCCAGCAACGCCGCGCGTTGCAGCGTGTTGCGCAATTCGCGCACGTTGCCCGGCCACGCATGCGCGAGCAACGCACGCTCCGCACCGTCGCCCAGGCGCTTGCCCTGCGGCAGGAAATGGCGCGCGAGCGGCAGGATGTCGTCGGGCCGCTGCGCGAGCGGGAGCAGTTTCAGTTCGATCGCATTGAGGCGGTAGAACAGGTCTTCGCGGAATTGCCCGGCGGCGATGCACGCCGGCAGGTCCGCGTTGGTCGCGCTGACCACGCGCACTTTGACTTCGCGCTCGCGGTTGCTGCCCAAGCGCTGGAAGCGGCCGGTCTCCAGCACGCGCAGCAACTTCACTTGCCCTGCGAGCGGCAGCGTGCCGATCTCGTCGAGGAACAGCGTGCCGCCGTCGGCGGCTTCGAACTTGCCTTCGCGCGCCTTGTTCGCACCGGTATAGGCGCCGGCTTCGGCACCGAACAATTCCGCTTCGATCAGCTCGCCCGGCAACGCGCCGCAGTTCACCGCGACGAAGGGGCCGTTCCGCACGGCGGAGTTGGCGTGGATGATCTCGGCGTACTTTTCCTTGCCGGTGCCGTTCGGTCCGCTGACCAGCACGGGAAGATCGGAACGCGCGACCTGGCACGCCAGCGTCAGCAACGCTTCGCTTGCCGCGTCGGCGAACACGAGACCGCGCAGGTCGTACTCGCGCAGCAACGCATCGCGACGCCGGCGTTCGCCACGCTTGTGGCGTTGCAGTTCGTCGCGCGTCTGCGCGAGTTCCAGCAGGTTGTTGACCGTGGCCAGCAGCTTGCGGTCGTCCCACGGCTTGGCCAGGTAATCGGCGGCGCCGGCCTTCACCAGGTCGACCGCGGATTCCAGGTGCGTCCACGCGGTGAGCAGGATGACCGGCAAGTCCGGATGGCGCTCGCGGATCGCGCTGAACAACGCCACGCCTTCCTCGCCCGACGTCGTGTCGGCGTGGAAGTTCATGTCCTGCACGACGAGGTCGATGGCTTCGCGCGCGAGCAGCGCCAGGCCGTCGTCCGGCGTGGTGACCGACCGCGTGTCCAGGTCGTGCAGCGAGAACAGCGTTTCGAGCGCCGTGGCGACCGCGGGGTTGTCGTCGATGACGAGGATCGTGGGCATGTGCGAAGCGTACAGGCTGGGCGATCGTGAAAGGACTGCGCCGCCCGGAGGCGGCGCAGGAGACACCCCGTGGGGGAGGTGTGTCAGACGGAACGCGTGGCCACGGCCGGCGGCACCGCGGCGGCGCGCCGCGCGGGACCGAACACCGACACCTGGCCCAGCAGCCACAGCACCACCGCGCCGATCGGCAGGTACAGGATCGGCAGGCGCGGCAGTTCGTACTTGCCCATCAGCATCTGGTTGATGCCGAAGGCCAGGACCATGCCGAGCACGATGCCGAGCGTGGCGAGCAGGAAGTTCTCGGTCTGGAAGTAGCGCAGGATCTGGCCCTTCGTCGCGCCCAGCGCGCGCCGCACGCCGATCTGCCGCGTGCGCTGCTGCACCCAGAAGCTGGCCAGGCCCACGATGCCGAGCGCGGTGACGATCAGCAGCGCCACGATCACCGCCGACAGCATCCACGCCATCGAACGATCGCCGCGGAAGAAATCGGAACGCATCTCTTCCATCGTCTGCTTCTCGGTGACCAGGCGGTTGTTGGCGTTGCCGAGCAACGTCTTTTCCGCCGCGGCGAGCGTGGCCTGGCGCTGGCCCGGATCGTCCACGCGGAGCACGTAGTTGCCGCCGACCGTGTAGGGCACGCGCACCGGCAACAGCTGCGCGTATTCGAACTCGCCGAAACCGCCGTTGTTGTTGGGGCGCACCATGTGCTCGATGATCCCGACCACGCGCGTGGGTTCGTCGCCCCAGCTGTAGTACTGCTTGCCGATCGGGTTTTCGCCGGGCCACAGCTTGTCGGCCGTCGCGCGCGTCAGGATCGCCACGTGCGGCTGGACCTTGCTGTTCGGCTTGTCCATGTCCTCCCACGTCACGACGTCTTCGGGCGTGAAGTTGCGGCCGGCGACGATCTTCAGGCCCATCGTGCCGACGAACTGCACGTCGCCCATGTAGACGGTGGCGTTGAGGTTCTGGTGCGTCTGTTCCTTCGTCAGGTTGACGCTGCTGTTCCAGGAACTGTTGTTGAAGGGCACCTGGTTGGTCACCGTGGCGTCCTTGACGCCGGGCAGCGCGCGCAGGGCCGCCAGGTCGCTCTGCGTGAGCGCGCCGGCGTTGTCGTTCGTGCCGATGCCACCGGCCTGCACGCGCACGATGTGCGTCTCGTCGAAGCCGCTGGTGCGGTTGATCGCCTCCAGGCGTTGGCTGATCAGGAACAACGCGTTGCAGATGATCGCGCAGCTCAGGGCGATCTCCAGCACGATGAGGGAGGCCGCGGTCTTGTGCCGGCGGAGCGTGGAAAGGATGGGGCGGAGTTCCATGGCGGGCTCCCTTACTGCGACTTGAGTTGGACGGCGGGCGTCACCTGGCACGCATGCCAGGCGGGCACGAGCCCGGCGAGCACGCTGGCGATGACGGCCAGCGCGAACGTAGCGAGGAACATGGTCGGATCCAGGTGCGCGAGGTCCGCGTAACCGACCGGCTGCTGGCGCACGGCCCACAGGCCGAGCATCGCAAGGCCCAGGCCCAGCACGCCGCCGGCAAGACCGACCGTGCCGGCTTCCACCAGGCACTGCGCGAAGATCGCGCGGCGCGAGGCACCGAGCGCGCGACGCACGCCGATTTCACCGGAGCGACGCAGGAACTTGGCGAGCAGCAGGCCGACCGTGTTGAGCAGGCACACCGCAAGGAAGCCGAAGGCGAGCCACACCTGCAGGCGCACGTCGCTCGGGACGACATTCCTGAAGTCCAGCCACTCCATCACGTTGCGCAGGCGCACGTTGGTCGGACGCGCGTAGCGGCCCGCGGCGTGCTGGTTGTCGGAATAGTTGGTGAGGTAGCGCTTGTACGCCTCGGCCTTTTCCGGCGTGTCCAGCTGCACCCAGTACTGCATCCAGGTGCACGGTGCGTTGACGCCGGTTTCGCCTTCCGGATCGTCCTCGCCATCCTTGTGGTCGTCCCAGCAGTCCATCGAACCGTTGCGGCCCATCTTGAGGTCGCGCGACGTGGTGAAGGGCAGGTAGATCTGTTCGGCTTCGCCGTAGCGATCGGAGTTGAGGTCGTAGAACTTCGGCTTCGGGCGGAAGTCCTCCATCACGCCGACGACGCGGAAGTCGGTGCCGTCCATGCGCAGGGTCTTGCCAACCGCCTGCACGGTGCCGTACAGCTTTTCGGCGAGCTTGCGCGTGATCACCGCCACGCGGTCGTGCGCGTCGTCCTGCGCCTTGTTCCAGCCGCTGCCGGCGAGGAAGGGCGGCTCGAACATCGGGAAGAAGTCCGCCGAGGTGTAGCGCGCATCGAGCGCGAAGGGTTCCAGGCCCGCGCGCTCGGGTTGCACGGCCACGCCGCCGCCGGTCATCAGCGCCTGGCGATCGCCCTTGGCTTCGCGCAGCAGCTGTTCGGCGTCGTAGCGCGTCACCTGGTCGTCGGGTTCCTCGCCCGGGGTGTAGCCGTCCATGCTTTGCGGATCCAGCTGCGGGATGAAGAGCTTCGCGCTCTTCTGCGGGATCGGATCGCCCGACAGCACGTGGAAGACGGTGAGCGTGGTCATGCTGGCGCCGATGCCCAGCGCGATCGCCAGCACCATCAGCGCGGTGAGCACGCGATTGCGCCGGAAACTGCGCAACGCGAGGTCGAAGTAGTAGGCGAACATGGCGTTGCCTCCTCAGGATTCGGCGAGCGAGGCCGCGGCCACGCGGATCAGGCTCGGTTCGACCGACAGGTCGGTGGCCATGCCGTCGACGATGTGCACGTTGCGCTGCGCGCGCGCGGCCAGTTCCGGATCGTGCGTGACCATCACGATCGTGGTGCCGGCGGCGTTGATTTCCTCGAGCAGCTCGAGCACGCCGCGCGCCATCTGCGAATCCAGGTTGCCCGTGGGTTCGTCGGCGAGCAGCAGGCGCGGCGTGCCGGCGAGCGCACGCGCGATGGCCGCGCGCTGCTGCTGGCCGCCCGAGAGTTCGGCGGGGAAGTGCTTCATGCGCGACCCCAGGCCCACGCGGCCCAGCGCATCTTCGATGCGCTTCTTGCGCTCGGCGGCGTTCATGCCGCGGTAGCGCAGCGGGACGTCGACGTTGTCGAACAGGTTGAGGTCGGGGATGAGGTTGAAGCTCTGGAAGATGAAGCCGATCTTCTGGTTGCGCAGCTTGGAGCGCGCGTCGTCCGACAGGCCGCTCACGTCTTCGCCATCCAGGTGGTATTCGCCGCCGGTGAAGGATTCCAGCAGGCCGGCGATGTTGAGGAACGTCGTCTTGCCCGAGCCCGAGGGGCCGGTGACGGCGACGAACTCGCCTTCGCGCACATGCAGGTCGAGCGAACGCAGCGCGTGGGTTTCGACGAGTTCGGTGCGGTAGACCTTGGTGACCTGGCGCATGTCGAGCATGACGGTGTTCCTTCTGACGGATTCGGATTTGGTGGAAGCGGGGATCGGGATGCTTGGGGGAGGAAAAACGTTGCGTCGTTAGTGGATGGAGATGCGTTCCGCGTCGCCGAACTGGTCGCTGCCGGAGACCACGATGCGGTCGCCTTCCTTGACGCCGTCGAGCAGTTCCACCGCGCTCAGGCTGCTGGTGCCGACGCGCACCGGACGCTTGATGGCGGTGTCGCCGTCCATGACCCATGCGCTGCGGCCGCCGCCTTCGTCGACGAACGGACCGCGTTCGACCTGCAGCACGTTCTTGCGCGTGTCCATCACGATGCGCGCGGACAGGCGCTGGTTCTGGCGCAGGCCCGGCGGCTGCTTGCCGGCGAAGCGCAGGCGCGCAGTGACTTCGCCATTCACGACTTCCGGCGACACGGCGGCTACCTGCGCGGCGAACGGATCGCCGCCCGCGTTGCGGATCTGCGCGGGCATGCCGATGCCGAGGTCGCGCGCGAAGCTTTCCGGCACCTTGATCTCGACTTCGAACTCGGACAGGTCGACGACGCTCAGCACCGGCGCGTTCTGCGCGACGTTGGCGCGCTGCGCCACCTGCACCTGGCCCACCTGGCCATCGAACGGCGCACGCAGCGTGAGGCGCGCGACCTGGCGCTGCAGTTCCACCACGACCGCGCGCTGGCGATCGGCGAGCAGCTTCTTGTTGCGCGTATCCAGGCCCGCGCCCTGGCCCGTCAGCGAGAGATCGCTCTTCGCATGCGACAGGCCGATGTCGGCCTTCTTCAGCGAGTCCTGCGCGCGCGCCACGTCGACCTGCGCGACGGCGCCGCCTTCGTAGGCCTTCTGGTTGCGCTCGAGGTCGCGCACCGCGGCCTGGCGATCGATGTTGGCCTGGTCGAGCAGCTTGCGGGCGTTGGCGCGCGCGAGTTCCGCATCCAGGCCGGCGCGGCTGGCTTCGGCTTCCAGGCTGGCGAGCGTGGCTTCTTCCTGCGCGAGCTGGCTCCGCAATTCGGGGCTGTCGATCTCGGCGAGCGGCTGGTCCTTGGTGACCTTGTCGCCGGCAACGACTTTCAGCGTGACCGTGCCGCCCGCGATCGCGTACAGCACCGGGCTGTTGGCGGCGATGACGCGACCGTCGGCGGAGATGTCGCGCACGAGGTCGCCGCGCGTGACTTCCGCGATGCGCACGCGTGACGAATCGACCGAGCGGTTGCCGGCGCTCCAGCCGGTGGCGACCCAGCCGATCATCAGCAGCAGGCCGACGCCGGCGGCGCCGCCGATGAGCCACGACTTCTTCAGCGGCGGCAGGCGGCGGCCGGTGGACGACGACGCGGGGGGCGGGGAGAGGGGACGATCCTGTCCGGAGGTGTCGCGGATGCTCATGGGGCGGGTCGGGCTCGCAAAGGGCACTACCCACAAGGAAGCACGGTTCGTGCCAGCTGCAAGGCCTTGATTTGCAAGGGCACGTCCGCATCTGTCCGGGTGTCCACGCGGACACGACGGCGGACGGCGGACAGTGCCTGCAGAGCTTGGCGCGTCGCGGGCCCCGTAAACTACGAACGACTTCCAGGAGTGTCCCCCTACATGTGCGGCATCGTTGGTGCGATCGCGAATCGCGATGTGGTCCCGGTCCTGATCGAAGGGCTCAAGCGGCTGGAATACCGCGGCTATGACTCGGCCGGCATCGCCGTGGTCGACGCCAACTCGCACGACGTGCGTCGCGTGCGCCGCACCGGGCGCGTGTCGGAAATGGAAGCGGCCGCGCAGGCCGAACACTTCGCCTCGCGCCTGGGCATCGGCCACACGCGCTGGGCCACGCACGGCGGCGTCACCGAAGGCAACGCGCACCCGCACGTGAGCCACAACGAACTGGCGCTGGTGCACAACGGCATCATCGAGAACCACGAGCAGCAGCGCGATCGCCTGCGCGCGCTCGGGTACGAGTTCGAATCGCAGACCGATACCGAAGTCATCGCGCACCTGATCCACTACTACCGCGCGCAGGGCGAAAACCTGCTGGGCGCGCTGCAGAAGGCCGTGCGCGAACTGCACGGCGCGTACGCGATCGCGGTGATCGACAAGCGCGATCCCGACCGCATGGTCGCCGCGCGCATGGGCTGCCCGCTGCTGGTGGGCCTGGGCGACGGCGAGAACTTCGTCGCGTCCGACGTCTCGGCCATCGTGACGTCCACGCGCCGGGTAATCTTCCTGGAAGAAGGCGACACCGCCGAACTCACGCGCGACAGCGTGCGCGTGTTCGACGCCGACGGCCAGCCGATCGAGCGCGAAGTGCACGTCTCCGACGTGTCGCTGGCCTCGCTGGAACTCGGCCCGTACCGCCACTTCATGCAGAAGGAAATCCACGAGCAGCCCCGCGCCGTGGCCGACACCATCGAAGCGGTGATCGACAACAACGGTTTCTCGGCCTCGCTGTTCGGCGACGGCGCCGATGCGTTGATGCGCGACGTGGAAGCCGTGCAGATCCTCGCGTGCGGCACGAGCTACTACGCCGGGCTGGTGGCGCGTTACTGGATCGAATCGATCGTCGGCATCCCGTGCGCGGTCGACATCGCCAGCGAGTATCGCTATCGCCAGGTCGTCGCCAACCCGAAGCAGCTGGTCGTCACCATCTCGCAGTCGGGCGAAACGCTCGACACGATGGAAGCGCTGAAGTACGCCAAGTCGCTGGGCCACGAACGCACGCTGTCGATCTGCAACGTGCCCGAGAGCGCCATCCCGCGCGCCAGCAAGCTGGTGTACTACACGCGCGCCGGTGCGGAAATCGGCGTGGCCTCGACCAAGGCCTTCACCACGCAGCTCGTCGCGTTGTTCACGCTGACCTGCACGCTCGCCAAGCTGCGCGGCGCGATGGATGCCGAACTGGAGCAGGGGCATCTCGAATGTCTGCGCCAGTTGCCGGGCAGCGTGCAGCACGCGCTGAACCTGGAACCGCAGATCGTGGCGTGGGCCGAGAAATTCGCGGGCAAGCAGCACGCGCTGTTCCTCGGCCGCGGCATGCACTATCCGATCGCGCTCGAGGGTGCGCTCAAGCTCAAGGAAATCTCGTACATCCACGCCGAGGCGTATCCGGCGGGCGAACTCAAGCACGGCCCGCTCGCGCTGGTGGACAGCGACATGCCGGTGGTGGTGATCGCGCCGAACGACAAGCTGCTGGAAAAGGTGAAGTCGAACATCCAGGAGGTGCGCGCGCGCGGCGGCGAGATGTTCGTGTTCGCCGACGCCGACAGCCAGTTCGGCGAATCCGAAGCGGTGCACGTGATCCGCACCCCGCGCCACGTCGGCGTGCTCTCGCCGATCGTGCATGCGATCCCGGTGCAGTTGCTGGCGTACCACGCGGCGCTCGCGCGCGGCACGGACGTGGACAAGCCGCGCAACCTCGCCAAGTCGGTGACGGTGGAATGACGCGAGCGCGTTTGCTCACGCGGTGAAAAAGGGGAAATGGGCGCCGGAAGGGTCGTCCAGTTCGGCGGCGAGGATCGCAGTCCCGATCTCGCCCTTGTACAGGCTGTGAGCCGTCAACTTTGCCGATCCGGACGCTGCGATGGCACGGTTTGCAAGATCGCGCGCCGCATCGCGCCATTCCGCGGACGGCTCGCTGCGGTGCATGTCCAGCAACGCGTAGGCTTGGCCGGTCGTCCCGCAGCACAACTGCCCGACGGCATGCGGATCGGAAGCGGCATGGCGCGCCGCGCCGCGCGCCAGCGCCTTGTAGTCCTCATCGCCGAATGCGCGCCATGCGGCGAGCCAGAGGTGCACGTAGCCAGCCGATCCATGACACCAGCCCGTCCAGAAGGCCGAGCGTTCCGCAGATCCGGCGCCCCGCGGCCAGCGCAAAGCGTTTAGCCCCCAGGGCTGCGCGTAGCCCGCCAATGCATCGCACGCCTCGCGCACGCCAGCGAGCGAACATTGATCCTGTGCCGTATCCCAGCGGAGCGTGGCGTAAAGGATTCCCGCCCAACCGTGTGCGATGCCGAAGTAGGAAGGTCCCTTGGAGTCACCGGGAAGCGCGTCGCGCAGGGCGCGCCAGAGCGATCTACGCAATTCGCCACCTCGGCCATCTAGCGTGGTGGGTACGGGCAATGCGTTGCGCACGAGCTGTTCGCGCAAATTCGCGCAGCCTAGAAGGACACTTGCAATCCCCACGGTAGCGTCAAGTCCCTGAGCCGGCTGGTGGGTGGACGCGATGAACGCTTCGATCGCCACGCGGAGTGCATTGCGATCCCGTCGCGCGATCGCCACGTACGCAGCGACGGTGTGCGGACCGCCATGCGCATGTAGCGGCGATGCAAGGCCCACCGTGCGCTGCGTGAGATCGAGGTCCGCGCTTTCGAAGGCGGTGGGCGTATGCGATTCCCGCACGGCCCGGCACGCCCACGCATCGGCGAGCGCCAACAAGCGCGGATCTTCGCGACGCAACGCAACGCGCAAGTGCATCAGCGCAATCCCGGCGGCGCCAAACGCTACCGAGGCCGTGGCGTCGCGAGGCCACGGTCCTTCCAGCAGCGGACTGTCCCAGTCGTATCGTTTCAGGATGCTGTCGATGAACGCACGCGATTCGTCGTCCCCCGTGACGGCGGCATCGGTCAGGGCCGATTCGCCCGCGCATGTCGCCAAGCCTTCCAGCGCGCATGCGAATGCATGCAGGTCGTCGAAGCGCTCAGCCGGATCCTTGTTCAGTGCTCGCGCGAATATCGCATCGGCGTCTCGTCGAAAATCGACCCCGCCCAAGCCCACCCCGATCGGCGGCGTCGTCGCGATTTCCTCCCAGGCGCGCTGCTGGTCGATCGACAACGCGATCGGGAATTTGTCGAAGAGCAAACGGTACACGAGCACGGCCAAGGCATATTGTTCGCTACGAAATGTGGCGGCCGGTGGCGGCGCACCGGCTAGCTTGGCCTGCGCGTACTCCGGTTCGAAATAGAGCGCATTTCCTCCGCGAGGGACTGTTCCGGCGTGCGCCGACACCACGCGCGCCAGTCCGAAATCGAGAATGGTCGCCATGCCATCAGCATCGACCAGGACGTTGCCCGCATGAATGTCGCCATGGACGATGTCTCGATCGTGCAACGCGGCGCAGGCGCGGAGGATCGCAACGCCTAAGGTGACGCGCGCAGGCAGCGAGGCCTCCTTTGCCCAGTGCAGCGGATCTCGGCCCTCGATCCATTCCAGTCGCAGGAAGTCGCGACCCTCCCAAGTGCCCGCTTCGATCAGTCTCGGCACGCAGCAGCCGTCGGCATGCGCCAGCATTGCGCGCTCGCGGTCGAATGCCGCATTCCGATCTACGCCTGGACGGGCGATCTTCAATGCTGCCGTGCCGCCCCCGTCCGATCCCGTGCAATAAACCTCAACGTCTTCCAGCGACTGCACGCAATGCAACACGTCGAATGCACCGCCGCGCGACAGGGTCGGAGCGAGTGCGTTGGCACCGGACTCTCCGGGGGCAACCAGCACCCCCTCTCGCCTGCACTGCCGAAGCAGGGGATAGGCCTCCATCAGGACTTGCCTCGGATCGAGCGCGTGGCGCAGCGCGAAGTCGACAATGGCATCCGCCACCGTGGTTGGGGTGCCGAACGCATTGAGCAGTTCGGCGCCCGCCGCATCGAGCGTTCGGGATGTCGCGCGGCTCCGGACTCGGCTCTGCACGCTGTGTGCGTCCTCGGCCAGTTGGTCGCGCACGCTGGGGTCGAGCGCGGACACCGGCGTGACCCGGACGTCGGGGTGAAGGACCAGCGCTTCGGCCAACGACTCACGCATGAGCGGGATGGACCCCCGGGTCGAGGGGCGCCCACGTGGTCGTGTCGACGCCCTCGAGCCGCAGGCGCTCCAGCGCGAATTGCAGCGGCGATTCGGCCAGGCGGGCGCCACCGCACAAGGTCACGGCAAGACGATCGGTGATCCATCGACGCCAGCTGGGACCTTGCCAAGGAAGGCGCGCGTCATCCCGGGGTGGGTCTGCTCCCCAGGACAGAACGCCACGCGATTCCAGCGCCGCCGTGAAGGGAACGCCATGCGCAGGCAGCGTTGCAACGATCGGCGACAACGCGGCGCACAACTCCTCGAGCGCCTTTCGATCCGGGAGATAGACCACGCATTTGTCGGGCCTAAGTAGCTGCTCGGTGTCCGACCCGATCTTGAAGCCACACACCGGCAGCGCATCGAACACCTTCATCAATCGTTCGAAGACCTCGACGAAAGCAGACGGCATCGGGCTGACATATGCTTTGCAGCGCGCGGGCGGGGCCCCTCGGCGTGAGAAATAGCGCCAGTATTCGGTCGTCGACGTGGACCACTCCAGCGGCGGCGCGAGTCGCCAGATTCCCGCGCGTTCGGCTGCCTCGCCGAGCGACGAAACGATCTCCGGCGTCTGCGGCAGCCGGAAGTAGTCGTACAGGCGGGAGGACAACACCAGCGGATCGTGCAGGCGCAACGCGGCCGCGTATCGAAGCGCATCCAGCGACAGGCGCCCGATGACGCCTTCGCCGACGAGATTTGCGTCCGGGCGTTCGATGGGACACCACGCGGCACCACCAACGAACCCGCGCTCGGTCTCGATCTCGATGATGTGGTCCAGCACGAGGCGTGCGACTGCGGCGTTGGCGACACCTTCGTCCGGATCGAGCAGGCATCGCGGCAGCGCGCCGGGCGTGCGTAGCGACAGCCACAGCAGTGCGGTGCGCAGGCAGACGGCCTTCATGTCTTCGCCGTCGCGCGCTGGCTTCAGGACACCGAAACACTCAGGATCATTGCGCAACCCTGCGAGGGTGCGCTGCTCGGTCGTCGCCATGCGCTCGAACTGCACGAGTTCGAAGGCGGCGCTCGTGCGGAACGTGGCGTCCAGCAGATTCAACGCTTCTGTTCGCCTGACAGTGCACGGACGCGCTCAAGCCGGGCGATCGCATCCTGCAGCGCCGCTCGCAACGCGGTGATCTCCGCGCTCGTGGTCGGCGCGCGCGCCGCGCCATTCACACCGGTGGCGATGGTGACGTGGCCGAGCAACGCCTGGAGCTCGAAGCGCTCGCGCTCTTCCATTGGATCGAAATCTTCCCTGGTCGACGCGTTTGTGCAACCGGTCGCCCCCGAGCAGCCCGCGACGCACGTACAGCCCGGGCAACCCGAGTCGGCGGCTGTGTCGAAAGGTTTCAGGACGCTGATCAACAGATCGCGGACGCGGAACATGCCGGCGGGCGGAATCACCGTTACCTCAGGCTTGTCGGCCTGCACGGGCTTGAGGGCGTCGACTTCCTTCAGTGTTGCCTGCAGCCGCTCGATGAGGGCATCGGATTCCTGGAGCGAACGCGGCCGCAGGGTGGCGCGTTCACGGTGGCGCGCGCGAACCCGAACGAGCGCCTGCTCGAGGAGAGCTTCGAGTTTCACGAGTTCGGCGGGATCCTCGAACTGCGGCGGGCAGTGTTCGCTGAAGTCGGAGCGTTGGTTGCTGCAGCCTCCGGGACAATCGCTGTACTGGTTCGTACACCCGTTGCAGTGCGTGTCGGGCGAACAATTGCCGCACTCGTTGATGTCGAGCTTCGCGCCGGGGATCAGGCTGACGATGAGATTGTTGACCTTGAACATGGCGCCCTCGCGTGCGAGTGATCTCGCATGCAAAGGAGCACGGCTCGCGGCGCGCGGGCCGGTCAGCGGGTGGCAGTGAACGTCGGTATCGGAACGCTACCCTCGATGCGACTGGACGGCGCCGCAAAGAGGGTTCGGCCCGTCGGGGAGACCGCAAGTGGCGGATTGACGTGAATCTGACTCACGTCGTGAACGGCCGTGGGCGCGGCCTTATTGCCGCGCCCACGGTCTTGTTCAATCAGGCGAATACCGCAAGGTCAACCCGTATTCGCGACCAGCCTGCGCGTAATACGCAGACGTCTCGTAGTCGTGGTCGAACACGTTGCTCGCGCGCGCCTGCAGCGTCCAGGCATCGGCCACGCGCCACTCGGCGCGCAGGTCGAGCGTGGAGAAGCCGGCGACTTCGAGCGTGTTGGCGACGTCGTCGAAGCGACGGCCTTCGCCGATCACCGTGGCCCCGATGCGCCAATCACCGAATGCGCGATCGACGTCCAGGCGCGCGGTCTTCTGCGCACGACGCGGCAGGAGCTTGTCGTAGTTCTCGCTGTCGTTGGTCCGGCTGCGGTTGCGCGGGTCGAGCCAGCTCGCCGCGCCGGTGATGTCCCAGCCGCCCAGCGTCGTGCCGGCCGTGAGTTCGGCGCCGCGAATGCGCGCCTGTTCGAGGTTGTTCGCCATGAACAAGGTGCTGTCGTAGACGATCAGGTCGTCGATGCGCGTCTGGTAGGCATCGAGCTGCCAATGCCATGCGTCGTGGCGCTGCCCCAGGCCGATGTCGAAGCTGTCCGAGGTTTCCGGCGACAGGTCCGGGTTGCCGTAGAACGGGAAGTACAACTCGTTGAAGGTCGGGGCCTTGAATGCGTTGCCGGCGCTGGCGGAGACGCGCAAGCCGTGCGACAGGTCGATGCCCCACGCGAGGCTGCCGGTCGAATGCCCGCCGAACTGTTCGTTGTCGTCGTGGCGCACGCTTGCCTGCACGTCGTTTCGGCCCAGGTCGCCTTGGTATTGCAGGAACACCGCACGGTTGTTGCGCGACCGCACCACGTTGCTGAAGGGATCGAACGCATCCAGGATCACCGCCGCATCGCGCGCCCAGTCGAAGCCTGCGGTGACCAGGTGTCCCTCGGCCACGCGGATGTCACCCTGCAGCGACGCGCCGTCGCGCTTGCTCTCGAAGCTGCCCAGCGGATCGTTGTCGCGCGACTGCACCGAGCGATCGACGTTGCGGCCGGCGGACAAGGTCCACGTGCTGCGCGCCAGTTCGTACTTCGCCTTGCCGCCGACGACCTGCTGCAGCGTCCTGGACAGGTCGGGCAAGCCGAACGCAGGTTCCGCGTCGTATTCGTTGCGGCCTTCGGCGCGCAGCACGTTCGCGTCCAGCGTGAGTGCATCGACCGGCTTGATGCCGGCGCGCAGCGAGACGGAATTGTTTTCGTAGCCGTCGTTGTCCGGATCCGGGTTTTCCATGAAGCAACCCGCGAACACGGGCGAAACCGCCCCCGTGCACGACTGGAAGCCATCGCTGGACTGGTGCGCGTAATCCGCGCCGAACCACGCGCGATCGAAGCCCACGTCCAGGCCCGCGCTCGCTTCGCGCAGGTTGTGGCTGCCGCCGCCGAGCTTGAAGCGCGTGCGCACGCCCGACTGCGGATGGCGCGTGAACACCTGGATGACGCCGCCGATCGCCTCGGAGCCGTACAGGCTCGAACGCGGGCCGCGCACGATTTCGATGCGGTCGATCATTTCGACCGGCAAATCCTGGATCGACGTGAGGCCCGACGTCGACGAGCCCACGCGCACGCCATCGACGAGGAACAGCGTGTGGTCGGATTCGGTGCCGCGCATGAACACCGTCGTGAGCTTGCCCAGGCCGCCCTGGTTGACGAGGTTGACGCCGGCGCGGCCGCGCAGCAGGTCGGCGAGCGAACGCGCCTGCGCGCGCTCGATCTCCGCGCGATCGATCACTTCGACCGGCGCGAGCGAATCATCGACGGTGACCGCGGTGCGCGTGCCGGTGACGACGACGCGGTCGAGCGCATCGGCGTCGCTCGCGTCCTGCGCATGCACGGGGGAAGAGGGAAGGAACACGGCCAACGCGATCGCAGTGGCCAGGGAAGTACGGAACATGGATTCAGCTCTCCGGCGCGCACGCCCGCGCGCCTTGGGTCAGCAAGGAAAGTCGCGGACGGAGGGAGCGAAGCGGATACGCGGGGCCGGGGGACAGCGAAACCAGCGACGGCGTGGCCGCCGCGATGCCCTCCGCATCGCAACCAGTCGACTCCGTGGCCGGTCTCCGGGCTTGCGCGCCGGACCGCCGTGCATCGATCGATGCGGGGCGGTCCCGGCCCGGGCGCCTTCCCGTGCGATGCACAGTGGCGGATGCCTGGGCCTTTGCGTGCCTACCGTTGCGGGGGCAGCGCCGGAATGGGATCGCTGTGCGATCCGTCACCGGCTTCCCGTTTCAACCCTTCGACGACAGCCGTCGGGTCACCACGAAGCGGGCGCAGTGTACTGCAGCGTGGGGCGCGCGGGCGCCGCGGGTCAGTCGGCGTCGCCGACCGGTTCGTCCAGCAGCTCGAACGCGGGCGCCGAATCCATGTGATTGTCGGCGACCTGCGTGGTCGTGACGGGCGAGGCGGCCGGGCGGTTGCGCGGCGGCGGGAGCAGGGCGATGGCGGCTTCGGCGGCCTGCACGAGCTCGCTGCGGCGCGCCTCGGGGACTTCCTGCCAGTGGCAGTCGAGCAACGCGCCTTCGAGCGCGTAGAGCAGGTTGAGGCTCGGCTTGAAGCCCGCGCGCTTGACGCGCATGAAGGCATCCACCGCGCCGACGGCTTCGAGGTCTTCGCGCGAACGCAGGCCGACCTGGCGCAGCCACGCCGCGCTCTTGGGACCGATGTTCCGCAATTTGACCGTGCTCACGCCATCGACTCCAGGAAAAGACGGGCGATTGTTTCCAACCCTGCCTGGTCTTCAACGCTGAAACGCGCGGGAACCGGACTGTCGATGTCGAACACGCCGACCAGCGCGCCGTCCTTCACGAGCGGCACCACCAGTTCCGACATCGAGGCCGAGTCGCAGGCGATGTGGCCCGGGAAGGCGTGCACGTCGTCGATGCGCTGCGTGGTGCGCGTGGTGGCCGCCTTGCCGCACACGCCCTTGTCGAGCGGGATGCGGATGCAGGCGGGCAGGCCCTGGAACGGGCCGACCACGAGCTCGGTGCCGTCGAAGAAATAGAAGCCCACCCAGTTGAGGTCGGGCAGCGCGTTGAAGACCAGCGCGGACAGGTTGGCGGCGTTGGCGATGCGGTCGCGCTCGCCGTACACCAGGGCGGCGGCCTGTTCGGCCAGCTGGGCGTATTGCGCCGGCTTGTCGCCGGACAGCGTGGAGGTCGTGAACATGCGCGGGAGTGTAGCAGCGGGGTCCTTCGGACCTCGTTACCATGCCCCCGCGCGCAGCATGCAAGGGGAGCGTCCATGGACTTGTCGCCACTGCCGGTCGAAGACGGCTTCCGCCTGCGCGGACAGAGCGTCACGCGGCTCGAAACCTTCGTCGATGCGGCCTTCGCGTTCTCGCTGACGCTGCTGGTGATCTTCTACAACGAACTGCCCGACACGGTCGCCGAATTGCGCGAGGCGCTGCGGCGCGTGCCGACGTTCGCCGCGTGCTTCGCGTTGCTGGCGTTGTTCTGGACGGCGCACAACCGGTGGAGCCGGCGGTTCGGGCTCGAGGATGCGAAGTCGACGGTGCTGAGCCTGTCGTTCGTCCTCGTCGTGCTGGTGTACGTGTATCCGTTGCGCATGGTGACGTCGAGCGGCCTGTCGCTGCTCACGCACGGCTTCGTGCCGAGCGAGCTGGGCATCGACCACGCGCACTGGATGCTCGACCTGCAGACGGCCTTCATGGTGTACGGCGCGGGGTTCGCGGCGTTGTCGTGGATCCTGTGGCGGCTCAATGCGCACGCGCTGCGGCGCGCGGATTTCCTCGAGCTGGATGCAGGCGAGCGCTTCCGCACGCAGAGCGAGATCGGCGCGTATGCGTTGATGACCGCGAGCGCGGCGGCGAGCGTGGTACTCAGCATGTTCCTGCTCGTGGCGCCGCCGTGGTTCCTCAACAACCTCACCGTCGGCGGGCCGATGTGGCTGTACTCGATCATGGGCTTCGGGCTCTGGGCGTATCGCGCGCGGCGCGACCGCATGGCGCGCGCATGACACGGCGCGGCCTTTTCGTCACCGGCACCGACACGGGCGTCGGCAAGACGCTGGTGTCGTGCGCGTTGCTGCACGTGGCGCGCGCGCAAGGATTGCGCGCGGTCGGCATGAAGCCCGTCGCGAGCGGATGCGACCTCGTCGACGGTGCATGGCACAACGAAGATGCGCTGGCGTTGCAGGCCGCGAGCGATCCGCGCCCCGACTACGCCGACGTCAATCCGTTCGCGCTGGCGCATCCACTCGCGCCCGAACTCGCCGCGCGCGATGCAGGCGTGGCGGTCACGCTGGCGCCGATCCTCGCCGCGCACGCGCGCCTGCAGGCGCAGGCGGACGTGGTGGTGGTGGAAGGCGTCGGCGGCTGGGCCGCGCCGCTGTCCACGCAACTGCACCAGGCCGATCTCGTGCGCGCGCTGCACCTGCCGGTGGTGCTGGTGGTCGGGCTGCGACTCGGCTGCCTCAACCACGCGTATCTCACGCAGCGGGCGATCGCCGAGGACGGCGGCCGTTTCGCCGGCTGGATCGCGACCGGCATCGATCCCGACATGGCGCGCGCCGACGACAACGTCGCATTGCTGACGGAGCGGCTGCGTGCGCCTTGCCTGGGGCGGCTGCCCTTCGAGGCAGGGCCCGATCCCGCGCGCATGGCCAGGCTGCTGCGCTGGCCGGAGACGTCGACCTGAGCCGTTTGGTTCCTTCGCATCCTTGCGTCGAGGGCGCCAATGCCGCGATGCGACATCGCAGCCGTTTCAATCGCAACCGTTGCGACGACGCGGAAGCAACCTGACTTCCAGCAGGGTGTCCGCTGAACGCGGGCGAGGCTAAACTGCGCGGTACAAAAATTCCAACCGATCCCTCGAGGACCCGCATGCGCACCCCCCATGTCGCACTGCTCACGCTCGCCTGCATCGCCGCGTTCGGCGCAGGCTGCTCCAAGGAAGGCAACAACGCAGGTCCCGGCGGACCCGGTGGTGCCATGCCGCCGCCGGAAGTCGGCGTCGTCACCGTGCAACCGGCCTCGGTGCCACTGGTGAAGGAACTCGTCGGGCGCTTGTCCGCGTATCGCAGCGCCGATGTGCGCGCGCGCGTGCCGGGCGTGCTCCAGCGTCGCGCGTACGAAGAAGGCAGCGACGTGGCGAAGGGCCAGTTGTTGTTCGTGATCGATCCCGCGCCGTTGCAGGCCGCGCTCGGCCAGGCCGAAGCCGCGCTCGCCACCGCGAACGCCAACTACGCCAACGCGCACGCCGCGGCGGAACGCGCACGCACGCTGGCGCCGCAGAAGTTCATCTCGCAGGCGGACCTCGACAACGCGCTCGCCGCGGAACGTTCCGCGTCCGCGGCGCGCCTGTCGGGCAAGGCCGCGGTGGATGCCGCGCGCATCAACCTCGGATATGCCTCCGTGCGCGCGCCGATCAGCGGCCGCGCCGGCAAGCAGCAGGTCACCGAAGGCGCGCTGGTCGGGCAGGGCGACGCCACGCTGCTCACCACCGTCGACCAGATCGACGAGATGTACGTCAACCTCTCCATCGGCGTCGATGAACTCGACCAGGTGCGCAAGGCCAGCGACGGCGGCCAGCGCAGCGTGCAGATCCTGTTGTCGGACGGCAGCGTCTACAAGCAGGCGGGCGCGGTCGATTTCTCCGGTGACGTGGTCGATCCGTCCACCGGCGCGATCGCGATCCGCGCACGCGTGAAGAATCCCGACCACATGCTGCTGCCGGGCACGTTCGTCACCGTGCGCGCCACGATGGGCGAACAGCGCGGCGCGTATCGCGTGCCCGCACTCGCCGTGCAGCGCGACGTGACCGGCCCGTACGTGATGGTCGTGGGCGCCGACGGCAAGGTGGCGCGCAAGAACGTCACGACGGAACGCCAGGACGGCGCGGACTGGGTGGTCAGCGCCGGCGTGGCGCCGGGCGACAAGGTGGTGGTGTCGGGATTGCAGCGCGTGCAACCGGGTGCGCCGGCGAAGGCCGTGCCGTACGTGCCGGAGAAGCCCGCGGGCACTGGTGCCGCCCCCGCCGCCAAGCAGGGCTGAGCCGCCATGTCCCGTTACTTCATCAACCACCCGGTCTTCGCCTGGGTCATCGCGATCATGATCGTGATCTCCGGCGTGCTCGCGATCCGCGGGCTCGGCGTGGAGTCGTATCCGAACATCGCCCCGCCGCAGGTCGGCGTGTTCGCCGCCTATCCCGGCGCGAATGCGGAAACCGTCGAACGCGCGGTCACGCAGATCATCGAGCAGCAGCTCACCGGCATCGACAACCTGGATTACTTCAGCGCGTCGTCGGGCTCCGATGGCAGCGCCTCGCTCAACCTCACCTTCAAGCCCGGCACCGATCCCGACATCGCGCAGATGCAGGTGCAGAACAAGGTGTCGCAGGCCACGCCGCGCCTGCCCGGCGACGTGGTGCAGCAGGGCGTCACGGTGTCGAAGTCCAACAGCGGCTTCCTGCTCGTCATCGCGCTGAAGTCCAGCGATCCGGCGATCGGGAAGGACGAGCTGTCCGACTTGCTCGCCTCCAACGTGCTCGACCAGGTCGCGCGCGTGCCGGGCGTGGGCAGCACGCAGCTGTTCGGCGGCCAGTACTCGATGAACATCTGGCTCAACCCGGACAAGCTGCACGCGTACGGGCTGTCGGCCAGCGACGTGCTGTCCGCGGTGCGCGCGCAGAACGTGCAGTTCTCCGCGGGCCAGGTGGGCGGCGAACCGTCGCCGGAAACGCAGATGTTCACCGCGTCGGTCGCGGCCGAAGGGCGTTTCACCAAGCCCGAGGAGTTCGAGAACATCCTGCTGCGCGCCAACGCCAGCGGTGCCGCGGTGCGCCTGCGCGACGTTGCGCGCGTGGAGATCTCCGGTTCCGCGCACGGCTTCGACCTGCAGTGGAACGGTCAGCCGGCCGCGGGTTTCGCGGTGTCGCTCGGCCCGGGCGAGAACGCGCTGGAAGTGGCGGCGGCGGTCAAGGCGCGCATGGCGCAGTTGCAGCCGAGCTTCCCGAAGGGCGTGGAGTGGTTCGCGCCCTACGACACATCGGACTTCGTGCGCATCTCGGTCGACGAGGTGATCAAGACGCTCGGCGAAGCGATGGTGCTGGTGTTCCTGGTGATGCTGCTGTTCCTGCAGAACCTGCGCGCCACGCTCATCCCGACGCTCGTCATCCCCGTCGCGCTGCTCGGCACGTTCCTGGGCATGTACGTGCTCGGCTTCACCATCAACCAGCTCAGCCTGTTCGGCATGGTGCTGGCGATCGGCATCGTGGTCGATGACGCGATCGTGGTGATCGAGAACGTCGAACGCATCATGACCGAGGAAGGTTTGTCGCCGAAGGAGGCCACGCGCAAGGCGATGCACCAGATCACCGGTGCGGTCATCGCGATCACGCTGGTGCTGGCGGCGGTGTTCATCCCCAGCGCCCTGCAAGCGGGCAGCGCGGGCGCGGTGTACAAGCAGTTCGCGCTCACCATCGCCATGGCGATGTTGTTCTCCGCGTTCCTCGCGCTGGGCTTCACGCCGGCCCTGTGCGCCAGCCTGCTCAAGCCCTCGGCGCACCACGAAGCGCGCAACCCGATCTTCCGCGCCTTCAACAAGTTCTACGGGAAGATGAGCACGATCTACGTCGGGCACATCGGCAGCGCCGTGCGGCATGCGCCGCGCTGGATGGCGGTGTTCGCGGCGTTGGCGATCGGGTGCGGCTTCCTGTTCTGGAAGATGCCGGGCAGCTTCCTGCCGGAAGAAGACCAGGGCTACGCATTCGCCATCGTGCAGCTGCCGCCGGGCGCCACCCTGCGTCGTACCAACGCCGTGTTCGAACAGATCCGCGCGAAGGTCGACAAGATGGAAGGCTTCGACGGGATGATGCAGGTGTCCGGCTTCAGCTTCATCGGCCAGGGCGAGAACGTCGGCATGGCCTTCATCAAGCTCAAGCCGTGGGACCAGCGCAAGATCACCGCGACCGAGTTCATCCAGAACGCCAACGGTGCGTTGTTCCCGATCCGCGATGCGCAGATCTTCGTGGCCAACCTGCCGACGGTGAATGGCCTGGGCCAGTTCGGCGGCTTCGACATGTACCTGCAGGACCGCACCGGCCAGGGACGCGACGCGCTGATGGGTGCGATGGGCACGCTGCTCGGCAAGGCGGGCGAAAACAAGGCGCTGGTGGGCGTGCGACCGAACACGCTGGAGCCTTCGCCGCAGTTGAAGCTCGATGTCGATCGCTTGCAGGCGCAGGCGATGGGCCTGGAAGTCGGTGACATCTACAGCGCCATCCAGTTGATGCTGGCGCCGATCTACGTCAACGACTTCGTGCAGGGCGGGCGCGTCAAGCGCGTGAACATGCAGGCCGATGGTCCGTTCCGAACGGGGCCCGAATCGCTCGCGCATTACTACACGCCCTCCAACACCAAGGATGCGGACGGCCTGCCGACGATGATCCCGTTGTCGAACGTGGTGAAGGCGAAGTGGGAAGTCGCCTCGCCCTCGCTCACGCGCTACAACGGGTTCGCGGCGGTGGAGATCGTGGGTTCGCAGGCGCCGGGGCACAGCTCGGGTGAGGCGATGAACGCGATGCAGGCGATCGTCGAGAAGGACCTGCCCGCGGGCTTCGGATACGACTGGGCGGGGCAGTCGCACCAGGAAATCCTGTCCGGCAGCCAGACCACGATGCTGATGATCCTGTCGATCATCGTCGTGTTCCTGTGCCTGGCCGCGTTGTACGAAAGCTGGTCGGTGCCCGTCGCGGTGCTGCTGGTGGTGCCGGTGGGCGTGCTGGGCGCGGTGTTGTTGTCGATGGCGCGCGGATTGCCCAACGACATCTACTTCAAGATCGGCCTGATCACGGTGATCGGCCTGGCGGCGAAGAACGCGATCCTGATCGTCGAGTTCGCGATCCAGGAACGCAAGGAAGGCAAGCCGCTGGGCCAGGCGGTGGTCGAAGCCGCCAAGCTGCGACTGCGCCCGATCCTCATGACGTCGCTCGCCTTCATCATGGGCGTGCTGCCGCTGGCGATCTCCACCGGCGCCGGCGCGAACGCGCGGCATGCGATCGGCACGGGCGTCATCGGCGGCATGCTGGCCGCCACGTTCCTCGGCCTGCTGTTCATCCCGGTGTTCTACGCGATCGTGCGCAGGATGCTGGGCGACAAGCTGGACGTCGCGCCGAAGATCGTCCACGAAGACGACTGATCGCCTCCGTCATCGCGCACAAAAAAACCCCGGCATCGCTGCCGGGGTTTTTGTTTTGCGGTGCTTGCCGCGGAAGGCTTACTTCGCCTTCGACGCCTGCTGCACGACCGTCTCGACGTTGCTCTTGGCCTGCGCGGTGGCGGCTTCGAACTGCGACTTGGCGATCTGGCCGATGGCTTCGTTGGTCTTCAGCGTGGTGCCGAGGACTTCCTGGCCGGTGGCGAGGTTGCGCTCGGCGGTCTCGCGGACGACCTGCAGGCCCTTCGGCATGACGGTCTTGAACTGGTCGGGGGTGCGGACTTCGGCGACTTCACCGAGGAACGCGAACGTGGCGGTGGCGCCGGCTTCGATCGCGGCCAGCTGCAGGCCGAAGACCTTGGTGGCGTTGTCGAGCGCGAGGCGGTTGATCTGCGCCGCGGTGTCGGCGAACTGGCGCGAGGCGGCGGCGAACTGTTCGTTGAACTGCTGGTACATGGCAGGGAGACTCCACGGGGGTCCACCGGGCGGGATGCCTGATGGTGCGGTGCAGCATAGACCTCGGGATGTTGCAGTGCAACAACCGTTCGTCGCGTCGTTGGGGAAGCAGCAAGGCGCCTGAATTCAAGGGCTTGGCCCTGAAACCGGCCATTCACGCGGCCACAACTCGGCCGGAGGGACGCTGCAAGGCCCACTCCCGGAGCCCCGGCCATGGCTGCCCGCCCCATCTGGAACGGCACTTTGTCGTTCGGCCTGCTGAACATCCCGATCCAGCTGATGACGGGCGAGCGCAGGAACGAACTGCACTTCCGGATGATGGATGCGCGCAACAAGGCGCCGGTGAAGTACGAGCGCGTCAACGCCGAGACCGGCGAAGAAGTGCCCTGGAAGGAAATCGTCAAGGCCTTCGAATACTCGAAGGGCAACTACGTGGTGCTCGAACCCGAGGACCTTGCCGCCGCGGCGAGCGAGAACCGGGAAGTGATCGAGATGGAAGCGTTCGTCGATCGCGAGCAGATCGCGCCGTCGTACCTGGAGAAGCCCTACATCCTCGTGCCCGGCAAGAAAGCCGAGAAGGGCTACGTGCTGCTGCGCGAAGTGCTGAAGAAGACCGGCAAGGTCGGCATCGGCCGCGTGGTGATCCGCACGAAGGAATACCTGACGATGGTGACGCCGCAGGACGACGCGCTGATGATGATCCTGCTGCGCTTTCCGCAGGAGATCGTCGACATCGCCGAATACAACATCCCCGAGGGCGGCGTGGCGAAGTGGAAGATCAGCCCCAAGGAACTGGAGATGGCCACGACGCTGCTCGAGTCGATGGCGGCCGATTTCGATCCGGAGCAGTACAAGGACGAATTCAAGGAACGCCTGTCCGCCGTGATCAAGAAGCGCTTGAAGCAGAAGGGTGCGACGACGACGGTGGAAGAGGAGGAAGGCCCGGCGCACGACGCGACGACGAACGTGGTCGACTTCATGGCGCTGCTGAAAAAGAGCCTGGAGAAGAAGGGCGACGCGCCGGCCAAGGCCACCGCGCGCAAGGCGGCCAAGAAACCCGCGACGAAGAAGGCCGCCACCAAGACGCCGTCGTCGAAGAGCAAGAAGAGCGCCTGACGCGTGGCGCGCAAGGGCGCATCGCTGCCCACGCTCAGCTCGCCCGATCGCGTGGTGTTTCCCGACGTGGGGATCACCAAGCGCGATGTCTTCGCGTACTACGAAGCCGTGGCCGATCGCCTGCTCGAAGACACCGGCGAACGCCTGGTGTCGGTCGTGCGTTGCCCGGACGGCATCGAAGGCGAGCGCTTCTTCCAGAAACACCTGGGGGCGAGCTTCGGCGCCGCCGTGCATCGGGTCGAAATCGCGGAGAACGATGGCAAGCGCGCGGAGTACGCCTGGATCGACGACCTCGCCGGCGTGCTCTCGCTCGCGCAGATGAACGTGATCGAATTCCATCCGTGGGGTTCGCGCGTGGCGTCGCTGGAAAAACCCGACCGCGTGATCTTCGACCTCGACCCGGACCCCGGCGTCACATGGCCGAAGGTGAAGACCGCCGCGAAGGAAATGCGCGACGCGCTCGCCGAACGCGGCCTGCAATCCTTCGCGCGCATGACCGGCGGCAAGGGCGTGCACCTCGTGGTGCCGATCGCGAAGCGCTATTCGTGGGACCAGGCGCGCACGTTCTGCGATCGCTTCGCGCACGACTTCGAAGCGCGCTTCCCCACGCGCTACGTCGCCACCGCCAGCAAGGCGAAGCGCGAAGGGCGCATCTTCATCGACTGGTTGCGCAACGGCCGCGGGGCGACCGCGGTGGCGAGCTGGTCGCTGCGCGCGCGCCCCGGGGCGCCGGTGGCGATGCCGGTGACGTGGGATGAATTCACGACGTTGCGCGCGCCGGACCGCTTCAAGCTGCGCGATGCGCTGAAGCGGATCGACGCGCGCATCTGGGACGACGCTTCGGCGAAGACGCAGCGCCTGCCGAAGCTTGAATGATCGTCAGTGGTGCGTCTTGCGGCCCGAGCCGCTCTTCTTGCCGCCGCCGTCCTGCTTGTTGACGGTGGCCCAGGCGCGGGCCTCGGCTTCCTTGTCCGGCACGCCCTTCTTCTCGTAGCCCTCTTCGATGTGCTGGGCCTGGCGCTTCTGCTTGTCGGTGTAGGCCTCTTTGCTGCCCTGCGGCATGGCGACCTCGCTGCGCTCGTGCGCGTGGTGGGGGAGGCCCGAGGCTAGAAAAGGTGTGGTCGACGCGGCGTCACCGCGCGCGCATTCAGGCGAGCGGCAAACTGCAACGCAGGCAGAACGACGACTGGCTATCGTCGATGACGCGCAGTTCGCCGCCATGGCCTTCGGTGATCGCGCGCGCGATGAGCAGGCGCAGGCCCAGCCCGTTGTCCGGCGGCGGGATCTGCGGCCCGTCCAGCAACGTGGCGCGCACCTCGCCGGCGATCGCCGGCCCGTTGTCCATCACGGTCACGAGTGCGCGATCGCCTTCCCGCGCAATGGTGATGCGCGCGCTATCCGCATCGCGCGCCATCACCTGCTCCAGCATCGTGCGGAACAACTGCGGCAAGCGCGTGCCGTCGGCGCGTACGGTGAGGCCCTTCGCGTCGTCACCGACGTGCATTGGTTCCACCATGCAGCCCTGCACGCCGGCCAGCGCCATGTCGAGCGCGCCGTCGAGGTCGAGCTTTTCGGTCGCGTCGACCAGGCGACCCTGTTCGGCGCGCGACCAGTCGTCGAGTTCCTCGATCATCTTGCCCAGGCGCTGCGCCTGGCGCACGACGATGTCGGCGAGTTCCTTCGTGTTGCTGCCGCCCGGATCGCTGCGCATCAGGTAAGCGGCGGTCTGCAAGGACGTCAGCGGACTGCGCAGGTCGTGCGCGAGCCGGTCGAACCACGGCCGCTGCGTCGGCGATTGCATGGCGTCTCCCATCAGCTGAGCCGCACGGCGTCGTCGCAGATGGTGCGCACGATATCGAGGTCCGGCGGCTTGACCAGGTGGTGGTCGAAGCCGGCTTCTGCCGTGCGACGCCGGTCGTCGGGCTGGCCCCAGCCGGTGACGGCCACGAGCACGCGCTCTTCGCCGCCGGGTTGCGCGCGCAGGCGCCGCGCAAGTTCGTAACCGCTGAGGTTGGGCATGCCGATGTCGAGGAACACGAGGTCGGGGTTGAAGCGCTCGACTTCCGCCACGGCTTCCTGCGGATCGTAGAGGCGGCGCACGTCGTGGCCCAGCAGCTCCAGCATCATCGCCAGCGTGTCGGCCGCGTCGCGGTTGTCGTCGAGCACCAGGATGCGGCGCGTGCCGGCGGGCGCGTGGCGGGAAGGAACGACGGGCGCGGGGGAAGGAAGCACGGGGGCGTCGCGGAGCGGCAGGTTGACGCGGAATGTACTCCCCTGCTCGAGGCCGGGGCTTTCCACGGAGATGACGCCGCCGTGCATCTCGACGAGCTGCTTCACCAGCGTCAGCCCGATGCCGAGGCCGCCGCGCGCGCGTTCGATCGACGTATCCACCTGCGCGAACAGTTCGAAGATGTCACCCGTCTGCTGCGCCGTCAGGCCGATGCCGCGGTCGTGCACGCACACGCTCACCATGCGGCCATCGCGATGCGCTTCGATCTCGATCGGCCGGCCGGTGTCGGAATACTTGGCCGCGTTGCTGAGCAGGTTGGAGAACACCTGCGACAGGCGTTCGCCGTCGGCGAGCATCGGCAGGTCGATTTCCGGCAGCGCGACCTGCAAGGGATGCGCGCCCGCTTCGAGCACCGGGGAGGCCGTCTCGATCGCCGCATGCAGGATCTGCTGCAACGTCGTGGGCTCCGGCTTCAGCGTGAGCTTGCCGCGGCTGATGCGCGCGACGTCCAGCAGGTCGTCGATCAGGCGCACGAGCAGGCCAAGCTGGCGCTCCATCATTTCCTGCAGCGGATCGTCGCCGCCGGTGAGCTTGCGGATGCTCACGGCATTGCGCAGCGGGGCCAGCGGATTGCGCAGTTCGTGCGCGAGCGTGGCGAGGAATTCATCCTTGCGCCGGTCCAGCTCGCGCAGCTGCGCTTCGGCGCGCGCGCGTTCGCCGATCTGCGATTGCAGGTCGACGTTGCGCTGGGCGAGTTCGACGTTCGCCAGGCGCAGGGATTCGTTGAGTTGTTCGAGTTCGCGCGCCTTCTCGGTGCGCAATGCTTCGTTGGCCGCGGCCAGGCGTTCGTTGGCCAGCTGCAGTTCGCGACGCTTGCGGAACAGTTCCGCCAGCACGACCACCTTGGAACGCAGGATCTCCGGGATCACCGGCACCATCACGTAATCGACGGCGCCGAGCTTGTAACCGCGCATGCGGTCGAGGTCGGACACGTTGACGGCGGTGACGAAGATGATCGGCGTGCGTTCGAAGCGGGGATGCTGGTGGATCAGGCTGGCGGTTTCGAAGCCGTCCATGCCCGGCATGTTCACGTCGAGCAGGATGAGCGCGAACTCTTCCTGCATCAGTTTCTGCAGCGCTTCCTGGCCGGAACTGGCGTCCACGAGCCGCTCCCCGAGCGGTTCGAGGATGGCGCGGTACGTGAGCAGCCGCCCCGGCTGGTCGTCGACGAGGAGGATGTTGACCGGGGCGGGCGCGGATCCGGCGGGTTGCATGCCGGATCCGGGCACGGGCGTCAGCGGTGCAGCCATTGACGCAGCACTCCGAGCAATTGATCCGTGACGACGGGCTTGGCGAGGTAATCGGACGCACCGGCCTCGAGGCACTTCTCGCGGTCGCCCTTCATCGCCTTGGCGGTGAGGGCCACGATGGGCAGCGCACGTGCATCGGGCATCCCGCGGATCGCGCGCATCGTGTCGTATCCATCCATGCCGGGCATCATGATATCCATGAGGACCAGGTCGATATCGGGATCCTCTGCCACTTTCTCGATGGCTTCGTGGCCCGTGCCGGCCGTGATGACGCTCATGCCGTGGCGCTCGAGCACGCTGGACAGCGCGAAGATGTTGCGCACGTCGTCGTCGACCACCAGCACGCGCTTGTTCTTCAGCGCATCGTCGGTCTCGTGCAGGCGCTGCACCATCTTCTGCTTCAGCGGCGGCAGGTCGGCGATCACGCGGTGCAGGAACAGCGACGTCTCGTCGAGCAGGCGCTCCGGCGATTCGACGCCCTTGATCACCACGCTGCGCGCAGCCTTGCGCAGCTGTGCGTCTTCCTGCGCGGTGAGCTCCTTGCCGGTGAACACCACGATCGGCACTTCGTGCAGGCGCGGCTGGTCCTGGATGCGGTCCAGCAGGTCCAGGCCGGTCATGTCGGGCAGGCGCAGGTCGAGCACCACGCAGTCGAAGTCGGCTTCGAGCAGGCGCTGCATGGCCTGTTCGCCGGTCTGCGCGGTGTCGATCTCGATGTCGTCGTGGCGCAGCAGCTCTTCGATGCTCATGCGTTCGCGATCGTCGTCTTCCACGATCAGCAGCTTCTTGGTGCGCGGCAGCGTGTACTGGCGGATGCGTTCGAGCGCGTGTTCGATCGACTCGGCCGAGCCCGGCTTGGCGAGGTAGGAGAACGCACCGCGTTCGATGCTGTGGTGGCGCTCCTCTTCGATCGTGACGATCTGCACCGGGATGTGGCGCGTGGCCGAATCCTGTTTCAGGCGCGCCAGCACCGTCCAGCCGAGCATGTCGGGCAGGAAGATGTCGAGCGTGATCGCGTTGACCTGGAACTCGCGCACCAGCCGCAGCGCCTCGGCGCCGCGGTTGGCCGCGATCACCTGGAAGCCGCGCGAGCGCGCGAGGTCGCGGAGGATCTCCGCGTAGGTGGGATCGTCCTCGATCACCATCAGCGTGGGCTTCAGCGGATCCAGGCGGTCGCGGTCGTCGGCGATGTCCTGCACGTCGGCGAAGGCGCGCTCGGCGTGCGCGGCGGCCGATTGCAACTGCTTGTTGCCCAGCACCGTGCTGATCGGCTCGCCCGAGCCGACGTAATCCAGCGGCAGGTACAGCGTGAACGTCGAGCCCTTGCCGGGCGCGCTCTGCAGGCGCAGTTCGCCGCCGAGCAGGCCCGCGATTTCGCGCGAGATGGCAAGGCCGAGGCCCGTGCCGCCGTACTTGCGCGACGTGCCGGCGTCGGCCTGCTGGAACGCTTCGAACACGATGCGCTGCTTCTCGGTGGAGATGCCGATGCCGGTATCCGTCACTTCGAACGCGACGACCGTGGGCGAGTTGTCGAGCACCTTGTGGCCTTCGGTCCAGCCATGCGTGGCCACGTGCGCGGAGAGGCGCACGCTGCCGCGCTCGGTGAACTTCAGCGCGTTGGACAGCAGGTTCTTGAGGATCTGCTGCAGGCGCTTGGGATCGGTGTGCATCGCACGGCCGATGTCCGACGGGAAGTCGACGGAGAAATCCAGGCGCCGGCGTTCGGCTTCGTGGCGGAAGCCGCGTTCCATGTTTTCGCGCAGGTGCGAGAAGGTCATCTCCTCGCTGTCCACCGTGACCGTGCCCGACTCGATCTTCGACAGGTCGAGGATGTCGCTGATCAGGTGCAGCAGGTCGGAGCCCGCGGCGTGGATGGTCTTGGCGAATTCGACCTGGCGGTCGCTGAGGTTCTCGTCCGGGTTTTCCGCCAGCTGCTGGCCGAGGATCAGGATCGAGTTGAGCGGCGTGCGCAGCTCGTGCGACATGTTGGCGAGGAACTCGGACTTGTAGCGCGAGGTGAGCGCCAGCTCCGCCGCCTTTTCTTCCAGCGCGCGGCGGGCCTGTTCGATTTCCTGGTTCTTGCGTTCCACCTCGGTCTTCTGCTCGGCGAGCAATTGCGCCTTGAGCGCGATTTCCTCGTTGGTCTGCTGCAGTTCCTTCTGCTGCGACTGGAGTTCGCCGGCGAGCTGCTGCGACTGCGAGAGCAGGCGCTCGGTGCGCATCGTCGCTTCGATCGTGTTGAGCACGATGCCGATCGACCCGGACAGCTGTTCGAGGAAGGCGCGCTGCGACGGGGTGAACTCGGTGAGCGAGGCCAGTTCGATCACGGCCTTGATCTGGTCTTCGAACAGCACCGGCAGCACCACGACGCTGCGCGGCACGGCGCTGATCAATCCCGATTCGATCTGCACGGTGCCGGCGGGCACGTCGTCGAGCACGATCATCTCGGCCTGCGCGGCGCACTGGCCGATCAGACCCTGGCCGAATTCGACCGTGCGGGCTTCGTCATCGGATTCGCCGGAATCGGCGTAGCCGGCGAGCTGGCGCAGGCGGTTGCGGCCGCGGCGCTCGTCGGTCTCCACCACGTACATCACGCCCTGTTGCGCGTACACGAGCGGGGCGAGTTCGCCGAGCAGCATGTGGCCCAGCGTGATCAGGTCGCGCTGGCCCTGCATCATTCCCGAGAACTTGGCGAGGTTGGTCTTCAGCCAGTCCTGCTCGCGGTTGGATTCGGTCGTTGCGCGCAACGTGCCGATCATCGCGTTGATGTTGTCCTTCAGGTCGGCGAGTTCGCCGCGCACGTCCACCTGGATCGATCGCGTCAGGTTGCCCTGCGTCACCGACGTGGCCACTTCCGCGATCGCGCGCACCTGCGTGGTGAGGTTGGCCGCCAGCTGGTTCACGTTGGCCGTGAGGTCCTTCCAGATGCCCGCGGTGCCCGGCACGTTGGCCTGGCCGCCGAGGCGGCCTTCGACGCCCACTTCGCGCGCCACGGTGGTCACCTGGTCGGCGAAGATTTCCAGCGTCTCGGTCATCGAGTTGATGGTGTCGGCGAGTTCGGCGATTTCGCCCTTCGCTTCCACCGTCAGCTTCTGGTGCAGGTCGCCGTTGGCCACCGCGGTCACGACCTTCGCGATGCCGCGCACCTGCGTGGTGAGGTTGGTCGCCATGGAGTTGACGTTGTCGGTCAAGTCCTTCCACGTACCGGCGACGCCCGGCACCTGCGCCTGGCCACCGAGCTTGCCTTCGGTGCCCACTTCGCGGGCCACGCGCGTCACTTCCGCGGCGAAGCCGTTGAGCTGGTCCACCATCACGTTGATCGTGGACTTCAGCTGCAGGATTTCGCCCTGCGCATCCACCGCGATCTTGCGCGACAAGTCGCCCTTCGCCACCGCGGTCGCGACTTCGGCGATGTTGCGCACCTGCGTGGTGAGGTTGGACGCCATCGAGTTGACGTTGTCGGTCAAGTCCTTCCACGTACCGGCGACGCCCGGCACCTGCGCCTGGCCACCGAGCTTGCCTTCGGTGCCCACCTCGCGGGCCACGCGCGTCACTTCCGCCGCGAAGCCGTTGAGCTGGTCGACCATCGTGTTGAAGGTCTCCTTCAGCTGCAGGATCTCGCCGCGCACGTCCACCGCGATCTTGCGCGACAAGTCGCCCTTGGCCACCGCGGTGGTGACTTCGGCGATGTTGCGCACCTGCGCGGTGAGGTTGGACGCCATCGAGTTGACGTTGTCGGTCAAGTCCTTCCACGTACCGGCGATGCCGGGCACGACGGCCTGGCCGCCGAGGCGGCCCTCGGTACCGACTTCGCGCGCCACGCGCGTCACTTCCGCCGCGAAGCCGTTGAGCTGGTCGACCATCGTGTTGATGGTGTTCTTCAGCTCGAGGATTTCGCCGCGCACGTCCACCGTGATCTTGCGCGACAAGTCGCCCTTCGCCACCGCGGTCGTCACTTCGGCGATGTTGCGCACCTGCGACGTCAGGTTGGACGCCATCGCGTTCACCGAGTCGGTCAAGTCCGCCCACGTACCCGCGACGCCCGGCACGACGGCCTGGCCACCGAGGCGGCCTTCCGAACCCACTTCGCGGGCCACGCGCGTCACTTCCGCCGCGAAGCCGTTGAGCTGGTCGACCATCGTGTTGATGGTGTCCTTCAGTTCCAGGATTTCGCCGCGCACGTCCACCGTGATCTTGCGCGACAAGTCGCCCTTCGCCACCGCGGTGGTCACCTCGGCGATGTTGCGCACCTGCGAGGTGAGGTTGGACGCCATGGAATTCACCGAATCGGTGAGGTCCTTCCACGTGCCCGCGACGTCCGGCACCGCGGCCTGGCCACCCAGCTTGCCTTCGGTACCCACTTCGCGCGCCACGCGCACCACTTCGGCCGCGAAGCCGTTGAGCTGGTCGACCATCGTGTTGATGGTGTTCTTCAGTTCCAGGATTTCGCCGCGCACGTCCACCGTGATCTTGCGCGAGAGGTCGCCCTTCGCCACCGCGGTGGTCACTTCGGCGATGTTGCGCACCTGCGATGTCAGGTTGGACGCCATCGCGTTGACCGAGTCGGTCAAGTCCTTCCACGTGCCCGCCACGCCCGGCACGATCGCCTGGCCACCGAGCTTGCCTTCGGTACCCACTTCGCGCGCCACGCGCGTCACTTCCGAGGCGAAGCCGCGCAGCTGGTCCACCATCGTGTTGATGGCTTCCTTCAGCTGCAGGATTTCGCCGCGCACGTCCACGGTGATCTTGCGCGACAAGTCGCCGTTCGCCACGGCGATGGTCACTTCGGAAATGTTGCGCACCTGCGCGGTGAGGTTGGAGGCCATCTGGTTCACCGAGTCGGTGAGGTCCTTCCACACGCCCGACACGCCTTTCACCTTCGCCTGGCCACCGAGGCGGCCGGCCGTACCCACTTCGATCGCCACGCGCGTCACTTCCGAGCTGAACTCGCTCATCTGCTCGAGCATGCGGTTCACGATCTGCGCGGCGCGCAGGAACTCGCCCTGCAGCGGCCGGCCGTCGCTGTCGAGCGGCACGGTCTTGGTGAGGTCGCCCTTCGCCACGGCCGCCATCGCTTCGGTCATCGTTTCGATCGGGCGCGCCATGTCGCGGATCAGCCCGTTGACCGAGGCTTCCATCTCGGCCCATTGCCCCTGCCGGTTGGCGGCGGGCATGCGCTGGCGCGTGCGGCCTTCGCCGCCGACCTTGCGCGCCACGCCGGCCATGTCGTTCGCCAGCCGCCGGTTCTGCGCCACGATGTCGTTGAACGCATCGGCGAGCTTGCCCTCGATGCCTTCCCAGTGGACGGGAAGCTGCACGGAGAAATCGCCGTCGCGCACCTGCGTCATCGCGGCAAGCAACTGCTGCAATGGATCCAGGCCGGTCGGTTCGAGCACCGCGACCTGGCTTTCTGTGACAGGCGTCGAAGAAACGCCGCGGCGTGTGCGCCGGGCGGGCTGGCTTTCGTTGTTCACGGGTGGGTCTCCGTTGCCCATCCCCATGGGCAAATTGCTGGGAACGCTAGCTTCAGGAAAGTTGAATTCATGTGAGGACGGCGCACGCGCACGGTTCGTCGGGCGAGGCGGCCGCCGAGGAAGACGTACTTTCGGGGATGCCGCGTTTGCCACGCGTGAGGCGGAATGCGTTTCCGGGACGCATGCGCACGCGTGTTCTGGCATGCCGATTGCGTGGTTGCAGGTGCGGGATTTCCGCATTGGCAGTGCTTGCAACCAGGACCAGGAGCGCAACGCATGAAGCATCGAGAACCATGGGGCAGGGGTGAACGGGAGCGCGGCGAAGGCCAGCGCGGGGAAGGACTGCGCGGCGCGCAGAATCCGGATACGTGGAATTCCGAACCGCAGTGGCTGCGCAACGAACGCGAACAACGCGCGGGCCCGGATGCGGACCGCCAGGCCCAGCGCGGTGGACCGGCGCGTTACGACGACGCCTACCGCACCGATGAACGCGGCCGCGCGCCGTACGCCGGCGCACGCGATGAGCGCGACGAACGCGAACTGCGGCGACGCGCCGGCACGTGGGAAGAACACAGTCGTGGCTACGAGGCCAGCGGCTGGGACGACGATCTCGACCTCGGTGGCGGCCAGCGCTACCAGCCCTTCCACGTCGGCACCGGCATGGGCCTGGGCACGGGCTCGCCGGGTTACGGGTACGGAAGCCGCGGCGGCTGGGACCTCGGCACGCACCAGCGCGACATCGGGCGTTCGTTCCGCGGCATGGGGCCGCAGGACTACACGCGTCCGGACGAACGCATCCGCGAAGACATCCACGAGCGGCTCACCCAGAGCCACGACATCGATGCACGCAAGATCCAGGTCGACGTGAACGCAGGCAACGTCACGCTGACCGGCACGGTGATCGAGCGCCGCATGCGGTATCTCGCGGAAGACCTCGTCGAAGGCGTGACGGGCGTGGCCAACATCGACAACCAGCTGCAGGTGCAGAACGGGCTGGCGTCCAGGCCGGACGACCCGCACTGAAGGCGTACCGCGGGCGTGGCGATCGCCGCGCCCGCGAGGTCAGCTGTCGTCGTCTTCGTTGGCGGCGCAGTCGCGCTCGCGTGCCAGGCGATTGCGGATGGTGCGCGCGGTGATGCCCAGCGCCGCCGCGGCGCGACGGCGGTTGTTGCCGAAGTGCTGCAGCGTCTTGCGCAGGATGCGGCGCTCCATTTCCTCGAACGTGGTGCCGACCGCGAAAGTGATCGTGTCGGAGGATTCGCCCACCGCGCGCTGCGGCATCGGTTGGGGTGCCGGCATGCGCACTTGTCCGTCCTCGGCGAGGATGTAGGCGCGCTGCACGGCGTTGCGCAACTCGCGCACGTTGCCGGGCCAGGGCGCGTCGCGGATCAGCGTGCGCGATTCGGGCGTGAACGCGAATTGCGTGTTGCCGCGCGCGTTGAGGTCGGCGAGGAAGGCATCGGCGAGCAGGCGTGCGTCGTCGCCGCGTTCGCGCAACGGCGCCACCGGGATCGCGAAGCCGCACAGGCGGTAATAGAGGTCTTCGCGCAGGCGGCCACTGGCGACGGCCTGGAGCGGATCGCGATTGGTGGCGGAGACGATGCGCACTTCGACCGGGAGATCGACGTGCCCGCCGAGCCGGCGATAACAGCCGAAGTCGAGCACGCGCAGCAAGTGCGTCTGCAACGCCGGTGCCATCTCCGAGATTTCGTCGAGGAACAACGTGCCGTGCGCGGCCTGTTCGAGGAAACCGCCGTGGCGCGACACCGCGCCGGTGAAGCTGCCTTTCTCGTGGCCGAACAACTGGCTCGCCAGAAGGTCGCCGGACACCGCGCCGCAATTCACCGCGACGAAGGGGCCCGTGCGTCCGCTCGCCGCATGGATGGCGCGCGCGATGAGTTCCTTGCCGCACCCGCTTTCGCCGTGCACGAGCACGGAGACATCGCTCGGCGCGACTTTCTCGATCATGCGGCGCGTGGCGACGAAGGCATCGGACGCGCCGACCATGTCGTGCCAGGCGCGCGCCGGGGCGGGCGGTTCCGCGCGACGGCGCGTGGCGCAGTCTTCGAAGAGTTCGCGCAGGCGGTCCGGCGCAATCGGCTTGACCAGGTAATCGACGACCGAATTGCGGAACGAATCCACCGCGGTCGCGACACTCGGGCTGCCGGTCACCACCACCGCATCGGTGCGCAGCATGTCGACGTCGCGCAGCAACGACAGGCCGCAGCCGTCGGGGAGGTCGAGGTCGACCAGCGCCATGTCGAAGTCGCGCTGCTTCACGCGGTTCACCGCTTGCGCGAGTTCGCCGGCCACCGTGATCTCGTAGCCCTGCAGGCGCGCGATCTCCGCCGCGGCGTGCACGAAGCCGACGTCGTCGTCGACGATCAGCAGCGACGGCGAGCGAAGCGGCGGCGCGGGGGTGAACTCGGAAGGCATTGGGGGATGGCTCTGCGGTGCGGCCACGCGGGATGTACTCCGCAGTAAGCAAAGCGGTAGTGAAGGCGGTTCATGTTTCCCGCCTGGGAAACCCATTCCGGCGATGGACGGTCGCGGCACGGCAATTGCATCGATAGGTCGGATGCATCCATCAAAGGAGGATTTCGCATGGACAGGAACCACACCGGTCTTCACATCACGCAAGCCGCGCTCGCCGTCGCCCTCGGGCTCGCACTAGGCGGCTGCAACCGCACCACGCCCGAAGACACGGGCGTCGCCGCCACCAGCACCGCGCTGCCGCCCGCCGTGGCGACACCGCCCCCGATGGAAACCACCACCGCGATGCCACCGGCCGTGACGACCACGATGCCGCCGGCCACGACCGCGATCATGCCGCCGGCCACCACCACCGGCATGCCGCCCGCCGCGGGCGCGATGCTCACCGATGCGGACAAGGCCTTCCTGGCCGACGTCGTGCGTTCGAACGAAGAAGAGATCGCAACCACGGAGCTGGCGATGGCGCAGGGCGGCACGAAGGCGAAGGCGGTATCGCAGATGTTGAATGCGGACCACATGGGCTTGCGTACCGAAATCGCCACGCTCGCGCCTGCGATCCCTGCGCCGCCGGGCAAGGCACCCGCGTCGTTGGCCGGCATGAAGGCCGGTGCGTTCGACGGACGCTTGTTCGCCACGTACATCGACCAGCACCAGAAGGCGATCGCCGCGTTCACGGCGGCGAGCAAGAACACCGCGCTCAGCGAACCGGTGCGTTCGCTCGCCACGAACACGCTACCGAAACTGCAGCAGCACCTGCAGGCCGTGAAGGACGCGCAACGCACGTAACAACCGCAGTGGACGACCCCGTTCCAATCCCCCAAGGAGAGACACACATGGCACAGCGCAACCAGGGTGGTGGCACCAGCAATCGCGGCTTCGCTTCGATGGATCCGGCCAGGCAGCGGGCGATCGCGGCCGAAGGCGGGCGTGCGGCGCACGCGCAGGGCGTGGCGCACGAATTCGATTCCGAGGAAGCGCGCGAAGCGGGCCGCAAGGGTGGCCAGGCGCGCAGCCAGCGCAGTGCGGCCAACATGCAGGCCAGCGATCGCGACGTGCAGGGCGCCGACATCGCGCATGGCGATGGCATGGGCGGGATGCGCACGCCGTCGGGTCCGATGTCGCCGGATCGCAGCGGGCCGAACAATTCCTGAGTCGAACGCGGGCGGTGCTTCGTGCGCCGCCCGCGCTGCATCAGGGCGCGGGGATCACTTCCACCAGCCGCGCCAGCGCGCGATCAGCAGCGCCACCAGCACCAGCAACGCCATCAGTCCCGCCGCGGTCCAGAAGCCTTCGCTGCCGGTGTCGAAGATGCCTGCGCGGAAGTTCATGCCCAGCATGCCGGCGATCACCGCCAGGCTGCCGAGCAGCACGGTGACGAACGTGAGCAGGCGCATCGTTTCGTTCGTGCGCTGCGACAGGCGCGTGGAGAGGAGTTCGTAACTGCCGACCACCAGGTCGCGCGCGTTCTCCACCGCATCCACCGCGCGCTCGTAGCGCAGGCTCACCGAGCGGAATTGCTTCTCGACCTTGTCGTCCTGGTCGGGCTGGAAGTCCGGGCGCGAGAACGTGTCGAAGACTTCGCGATGCGCGCTGAGCTGGCGGCGCAGGATCGACACCGCGCGGCGCAGGCGCCGCAGCGAAGGCAGGTGGGTGTAGCGCAGCGTCGGTTCGAGGATCTCGACTTCCAGGCGATCCACGCGTTCTTCGAACGCATCGACCGCGTCGAAATATGTCGTCAGCAACCGGTCGAGCAAGGCGGCGGCGAAGCTGTCGGCGCTGATCTTGCCGACGCGCGAGTCGGGGTCTTCGTTCGCGAACACATCCTCGAGGAACGCGATGCGCCTGCGATGCACGGTGACGACGACGTTCGGCCCGACGGCCAGCAGCCACGCGGCGCCGGAAAAGGTTTCGTGCGTGGCATCCCACGTCGGCGCGATGGCGCGCGCGCCGAACCAGTCGCGCTGCGTGAACCACGCGCCGTTTTGATGGTCCATCAGCGACGCGAGCGGCAGGCCTTCGATGCCGAACTGGCACAGCGCTTCGGCGATCTGCGAGGCGTCGTGCACGCGGATGTCGATCCAGGCCAGTTCGTTCTGCGAGACGCGCGCCAGGTCGAGCTCGCCGGGCTTGATCTCGCGGTCTTCGCCTTCGGCGTCGAACAGCAGGATCCGCGTCTGCGGAGATTCGGGGACGTCGGCGGGGAGCTTTTCGTGCTTCATAGGCCGCTTGTAGCAGTGGGGCGTGTAGGTCCCATCAAGGCCGGCGGGTGGCGGAAAAAGTTTCCGGGTCGGTCGCGTTTTTCCGTGCACGACGGTGTTCACGCGTGCGCAACGGGCGCGGATCGACGCTCTGCCCTCAGCAGGAGCGCACCCCATGGTCGACGACAAAGAAGAAGCCCGCCTCGACGAGGCCATCGCCGAGAGCTTCCCCGCGAGCGATCCGCCTTCGCAGACCAGCCCGATCACGGCGACATCCACCCAGCCCCAGGTGCCGGCCAGCCACGCCGGGCATGCGGGGGACGAATTGCGCGTGTACCGGGTGATCGAACCGCGGCAGGCGTCGACGCCGTTTTCCGGCGCCGGCAGCGATCGCGGCGGGCGCTGGACGTCGCCGCGCACGATGGGCGTCTACGTGTCGCTGTCGCCGGCCGCCGCGCTGCTCGAATACCTCGTGCACCTGGAGGGTGAAACGCCGGGCCAGCTGTTGCTGGCGAGCGCGTCGGTGCCGATCGATACGGTGCTGGCGCAACTGGAGTTGCCGAGCGAGTGGCGGGATCGTCCGTATCGCGACACGGTGCGGCAGATCGGCGATGCGTGGTCGCGTTCGAAGAAGTCGATGGCGCTGCGCGTGCCGAGCGCGGTGTGCGAGGGCGAGTGCAACGTGCTGCTCAACCCGGACCACGCGGACTTCGCGAAGCTGCGGATCGACCAGTTGTGCCCGATGAAGATCGACCCGCGCCTGCGGCTGTGACGCGTCAGCCGCGGTAGCGGCAGCCCGAGGTGCAGGTTTCGTGCACGACCACTTCCGACAATTGCGGCAACGACGGCTTCAGGCGCTGCCAGATCCACTGCGCCAGGCGTTCGCTGGTGGGGTTGTCGAGGCCGTCGATGTCGTTGAGGTAGTGGTGGTCCAGCTGGTCGTACAGCGGGCGGAACGCGGCCTTGATGTCCGCGAAATCCATCACCCAGCCGGTGTGCTCGCCGGGTTCGCCCGACACGTGGAGCTCCACGCGGAAGGAATGCCCGTGCAGGCGCGCGCACTTGTGGCCGGGCGGCACGTTGGGCAACCGGTGCGCGGCTTCCAGGGTGAAGGTCTTGAAGATATCCATGGGCGTCAGGGGCGTGGGCTGGCGATGGCTGGGGCCCCGTGCGATGCTCCCGCGCGTCGATCAACCAGCGAGGACACGGCAATGAGCAAGGGCCTGGACAAGAAGAAAGAGACGAAGAAGAAACCGACGAAGACGATCAAGGAAAAGCGCGCGGAGAAGAACGAAAAGAAGGCCAACAAGGGCTTCGCGCCGACTTGATCGCTGGCGCCCGCGCCCAGGTTGGGGGCGGGCCTTTCGATGTATCGGTAGTGGTGGCTATGGGTGGACTCGAACCACCGACCCCAGCATTATGAGTGCTGTGCTCTAACCGGCTGAGCTACATAGCCACGCGGAGAGCCGCGAATTATTCCCGTCCGGCACCCGCGGCGTCAATGCCGCCGTCCGTGTCCGTCGACATCCCCCTCTGCACGATCGCCACGCTTGTGGCTCCGCTTGCCCCGTGGCAGAGTCGGTCGCAGTGCATTTCTGGAGTCCGCATCGTGATCGATCCGGACGGTTATCGGCCCAATGTCGGGATCGTGCTCATGCACCCCGACGGCAGGGTGTTCTGGGCGCGACGCATCCATCGCGACGGTTGGCAGTTCCCGCAGGGCGGGATGAACACCGACGAGACGCCGCTGGAGGCGATGTATCGCGAGCTGCGCGAAGAGACCGGCCTGCTCCCCGAGCACGTGGCCGTCCTCGGCGTGACCCCCGGCTGGCTTCGTTATCGGTTGCCGCAGCGCGCGGTGCGCCGCAACGACCGGCTGGTCTGCATCGGGCAGAAGCAGGTCTGGTACCTGCTGCAGTTCACGGGCGAGGAAGCCGACCTCAAGCTGGACCTCACCGAGAAGCCGGAATTCGACCTCTGGCGCTGGGTGGACTTCTGGTACCCGGTGGACCACGTGGTGAACTTCAAGCGCAGCGTCTACGCCAGCGCCCTAGGGCACCTGGCGCCGTTCGCGCGCCAGATCGCGGGCGCCGCCGCGGTGCCCCAGCCTGCCAAGGATCCGCGCCTGGAACCCGTCGCCCCCCGCAGCCGCCTGCGGCCGCGCCGGCGGACCCCGACGGTTGAACGGAGCGGGGGCTCCGAACCCGGCGCCAATTGACAATCATTCGCATCTGGGGACAATAGGCCACGTCTTCCGGCTCCAGGTTCGAACCCGCATGTACGTGTGCATCTGCAACGGCGTCACCGACCGCGACATCCGCCAAGCGGCGGAAGCGGGCGTGCGGACGATCACCGAACTCACGATGCGCACCGGCTGCGGCGCCACCTGCGGCACGTGCCTGGACTTCGCGTCCGAACTGCTGGCTTCCGCGCGTCCGCACGACGACGCCCGCGAACTGCCGATCCTGCAAGCGGCCTGATCTTCCGCGGCCTCGGCCGCATCCCTCGTTGCCGACACCGATGCGAACGCATCGCGTTTCGTCGCGCCCGCATCGTCGGCGCTAGCATCCGCGCATTCCCGCACGGAGCACTGGCATGAAGGGCGACCCCAAGGTCATCGAACATCTCAACCGGGCGCTCTTCAACGAGCTCACCGCGATCAACCAGTATTTCCTGCACAGCAAGATGCTGAAGAACTGGGGCCTGAAGGAACTGGCCGAGCACGAGTACAAGGAGTCGATCGACGAGATGAAGCATGCCGATCGCCTCGCCGATCGCATCCTCTTCCTCGAAGGCCTGCCGAACTTCCAGGCGCTCGGCAAGCTGCGCATCGGCGAGAACCCGAAGGAATTGCTGGAAGCCGACCTCGCGCTGGAACTGGAAGCGCTGCCTACCCTGCGCGAAGCCATCGCCTACTGCGAGAGCATCCGCGACTCGGTGAGCCGCCGTCTGTTCACCGACATCCTGGATTCGGAAGAAGAGCACATCGACTGGATCGAGACGCAGCTCGACCTCATCGCGCGCCTGGGCGAGCAGAACTACCTGCTCACCAAGATCGAGGAATGATCCCCGACGCGCGCCGGCTCAGGCTTCGGCCGTCCGGCGCGTCCCGCGCAGCCGCGCCTGCAATGCGGCGCGCGCTTTCTCGAATTCATCCGTCACGATCGCCACCGCCACCGCGGGGCGGTCCAGCGTTTCCATGCGCGCGCCGAGTTCGACGCGCTTTGCCGCGGCGGACAATGCCATCGCGCCGAGGTTGGCACTCGAGGACTTCAGCGAATGCGAGGCTTCGCGCAACGCGCTGAAGTCCGGCGCCAGCGCCGCGCGTTCGAGCTGCGCCAGCAACTGCGGCGCGTCCTCCAGGAACACGTTGACGATGCGCGTGGCGTCGGCGCCGATGACCGCGTAGAGCTCGTCGAGCGCGCTGTCGTCGAGGACCGGATCGGCTTTGCTGGCGGACGGCATCGACATGGCGGGCGCTCCGGCGGCGGGCGAGGGCATCGAAGGCGGCATCGCATCCGGCATCGACGCGGCGGGCGCACTCGTCGCGCGCGTCGGCATGCTGTTCACGAGCATGCTGTCGATCGGATCCACCGGCGCGCTGATCTGCGAGGGACGCATCGCGGGCGTGTCGTGCGTCGGCGCACCGCGCAATGCATCGCCCATCGCGTTCGCACGTTCGAACGCGGCCGCCGACGGCGCGCGCGTCTTCCCGGCGTCCTGCAGCCAGCGGCGCAGGCAATGTTCGAGTTGTCCGCGCGTGACCGGCTTGGCGAGGTAGTCGTCCATGCCTGCGTCGAGGCAGCGCTGGCGATCGCCGGCCATCGCGTTGGCCGTCATCGCGACGATCGGCAAGTGCGGGCCCATCGGATCCGCGCTTTCGATCTCGCGCCAGCGGCGCGCGGCGCTGTAACCATCCAGCACCGGCATCTGGCAATCCATCAGCACCAGGTCGTAGTGGCCATCGCGCATGCGCATGAGCGCGGCTTCGCCGTTGGTCGCGGTATCGCAATCCAGGCCGAGCACGCTGAGCAGGCGTTGCGCGACGAGCAGGTTGACCGGGTTGTCCTCGACCAGCAGCACGCGCGCCTGGAAATGCTTCTGCGACGACGGGGCATCCGAGCGCGCAGCGGTTTCCTGCGTGATCTCCGCGCCGCGCGAGGCGGGACGCGACAGCGCGGCGCGCAATTCGGCGTCGGGCGCCTGGCGCGGCAGCAGCGTTGCGCCGGTGCGCAGTTCCTGCGGCACTTCTTCGTCGCCGGCCAGGTACACCATGCGCACGTCGCCGAAGCTCGCGGTGCGCGCCACGTTGCGATGCAATGCGATCGCGGTGGTGCGCATGCTCGACAGGTCCGCCAGCACCACGCCGTAGGTCCACGGCGGGCCTTGCGTCGCGGCGGCGCGCAGGCGGTCCAGCGCTTCCTGCGTCGTCTCCACCGTGGTCACGCGCAGGCCCCAGTTCGGCAACAGCATGCTCAGGCGGCTGCGCAGGCGCGCATCGGTGGACAGCAACAACAGGCGCTGCCCGCTGAGGTCCGCTTCGCGCGTGGGCATGTCGCCCAGGACTTTCAGCAGCGGCACTTCGAAATGGAACGTGGCGCCGTGGCCGGATTCGGATTGCACGCCGATGCGGCCGCCCATCAGGTCGACGATGCGCTGGCAGATCGCAAGGCCCAGGCCCGTGCCGCCGTACAGGCGCGTGGTGGACGCGTCGGCCTGCGTGAATGCATGGAACAACCGCCCCTGTGCATCGGCCGGGATGCCGATCCCGGTGTCGCGCACTTCGAAGCGCAACTGGTGCTGCGCAGTGGATTCGCCCACGCGGCGCACGGTGATGGAAATCGAACCGCGCTCGGTGAACTTCACCGCATTGCTGATCAGGTTGGTCAGCACCTGGCGCAGGCGGACCGGATCGCCGCGCACCGGCAGGCGCACGCCGGGATCCAGGTGCAGGTGCAAGCGCAGGCCCTTCGCTTCGGCGGGGCGTTCCATCAGCTGCATGACCGCTTCGAGCAGGTCGCGCAGGTTGAAGTTGGTGGTTTCCAGTTCGAGCTTGTTCGCTTCGAGCTTGGAGTAGTCGAGGATGTCGTCGACGATGCGCAGCAACTGCTGCGACGAGGTATACGCGGTGCGCACCAGTTCGTGCTGGTCGGGCAGCAGGCGCGCGTGCAGCAGCAGGTCGAGCATCGGCACGATGCCGTTGAGCGGCGTGCGGATTTCGTGGCTCATCGTGGCGAGGAATTCGCCCTTCGCCAGGACCGCCGACTCCGCGGCCTGCTTGGCCTTGGTGAGCTGGAGCTCGAGTTCGTGGTGGCGCTGGATCTCGCGCTGCAGCGCGTTGACCTCGACCTGCCCGCGCTGCGCGCGCTGCGCGATCAATTCCATCTGCGCTTCGCGGCGGTGCATCACCCACACCACGACGACCAGCGCCACGAGCGCGGTGATCACGAACAGCAACGCGGCGTTCTGCCAGGGCCCCTGGATGCCGGAGGCGTCCATGCCGAGCGAGAACGCGGCGCCGGCGGCCGCACCGAGGGCGAGCCAGCGGACGGTCAGCCAGCGACTGGGCGTTTCACGATCTGGCATCAGAGCACCGCGTTCTTGAAGTCGAAATCGAGTTCGCTCGCCGCTTGCTGCACGAGGTTCCCCTGGATGAAGTCGATGCCGCTCATCCACAGCGTCGCCGCCGCCTGCGGATCCTCGACGCTGTGCCCGATCACCTGCAGGCCCTGGCGATGCGCGCGGTCGATGGAGGTGCGCATCGCATCGCGCATCGCGCCCGCTTCCTGGCCCAGCGCGTAGCGCGAGGACAGGCGCAGGTAGCCGAGCGGCAACTGCGAGAGCAGCGAATCGGCGTCGGGGCTGTGTTCGTACTGGCTCAGGCAGAACTGCACGCCGGCCGGCACCATCGCTTCGCAGAACTGGCGCAGCGTGACCGAATGGATCAAGGCATCGCCCAGGCGCACGTCGATGACGAGCGAGGGGCCTTCGAGCCCGCGCACGGCGATCGCCGAGGCCAGCCAGTCCGCGTAGGCATCCCGCGCCAGCGTGCGCGGCGATTGCGGCACGAACAGGCGCACCGGGCGTCCTTGGGCGCGGCGTTGCTGCAGCACGTCGAGCGCGCGCTCGAGCACCCAGCGGTCGATGTCGTGGATGGTGCCGGAGGCTTCGGCGGCCGGCACGATTTCCGCGGCGTTGTGCAGCGTGCCGTCCGGGGCATGCATGCGCAGCAACGTCTGGTATTGCGCTTCGTCGCCGCCGGCGACCGCGACGATCGGCTGGTAGATGAGTTCGAAACGATCGTCGGCGAGCGCATCGCGCAGGAAATCCGACAGATCGCTGGTGGCCGCGATGTCCGGCGGATCGAACGCGGCGATGCCGATCGGCGTCGAACGCGCCTGGCGCGCGGCGAGTTCCGCCGCTTCCAGCGCGGTGCCCGCATCGGTGAAGCCGTGGCGCATGGCGGCGTAACCCACCGTCGCACGCAGGCGCAGCGGGTGGCCGTCGACGTCGAAGGTGTGTTGCGCGATGCCGTCGCGCCACACGCGGGCCTGCGATTCCAGGCGCGTGTCGTCCACGTCCGGCGTGAACACGAGGAATGCGTTGTCGTTGAGGCGCGTCGCGAGGCTGGCGCCGGCGAGGTCGCCGATGCGGCGGCCTGCGTCCGTCATCAGGCGTTCGAGGTTGGCGTAACCGTAGCGGTCGCGCAGCGTGGCGGAACCTTCGATCTCGATGAAGTACACGCCACCGCCCAGCGGCGAAGGCAGGCTGGCGCCGAGGCGCTGCAGCAGGTGGGAACGCGCCATCAGGCCGGTCGCCGGGTGGCGGCTGGCTTCGGTCATGCGCGACTTGCCGAGCGCGCGCGCGCGCTTGACGCGGCTTTCGATCGCGGCCACCAGGTGGCGCGGGCGGATGGGCTTCTGCAGGAAGTCGTCCGCGCCGCATTCCAGCACTTCGTACTGCTTTTCCGGATCGGTGTCGCCGGTGAGGAACACGATCGGCGTGTGCAGGAAGATTTCGTGTTCGCGGATGAGCGCGGTGAGTTCGGTGCCGCTCAGGCCCGGCATGTGCAGGTCCATCAGCACGAGGTCCGGGCGCGTGCGCATCATCGTTTCGATGACGTCGCGCGGTTCGGAGGCCACCAGCGCTTCGATGCCGGCGCCGTTGAGCACGCCTTCGGCGAACAGCGCCTGGGCGCGGTCGTCTTCCACGATCAGCACGCGGTAGGGCGGTTCGTCGCCGGTGCCGAGCGGAGGCAACGCCACGGCAGGCGACGAGGATTCCATGGTCGACGGCGCGGCAGCGGGCACGTCGGGGGCATCGGCGGGCGGTGCATCCCCGCTCCAGCGGCGCCAGTAATTGGCCGGCGGCGTTTCGCTGCGCGCGGGATGCGCATCGTCGTGCTTGGCGCCGTGCGCGGTCATCTTCAGCAACAGGCCTTCGACGGTGGCGATCAGCGACGCGGTGGCGCTGGCATCCGGGAAGTGTTGCGCGTTGCGCGCGGCCGTCATCGGCCCGCGCAGTTGTGACAGCGTGCTCGCCCACTGCGGATCCACCTGCGTGGCGAGGCCCTGCAGGCGGTCGATCTCGTGCGCGATCTGTTCGAAGCTGGTCGCGTCCCAGCCCTGGCCACGACGATTGCGCAGGTTCAGTGCGAGTCCGTCGATGCCATTGCGGAACGTCGTGCCCGGATCGTTGGGCGCGCTGGTGCGTTTGGATCTGGTGGCGGGCATTCGTTCCCCCGGCGTAAGGCCGCCATTATTGCGTTCTCCCCATCAACGTTTCGCACGTAATACGGCCGCTTGGGCGGCCAGATGCGGATTAACGTGACGCGGGCCTCAATGGCGAAGTTCGGTCGCCGGCGCCGGCGGGCGCGGCGCGAACAGCGCGCGTCGCACGCGCCGCCACACCCACCACACCGCCATCGCCAGCAGGGCGCTCACGGCCACGACGATTGCGAGCGCGAGGAAAGGATGCGCGAACGCGAGCGCAAGTCCGCCCACGACCGCGACGTCTTCGGTCACCGAGGCGGTCCAGTTGCTGACCGGTTCGGGCGAGGTGTTCAGCAGGGCGCGGGTGCCGGCCTTCAGCAGGTGGCTGGACAACGCCACGCCGGCGCCGGTAGCCAGCATGCCGGCGCCCAGGTCGCCGTTGGGGGACAGCGTCGCCGCGGCGAGGAACGCCCCGACGGGGACGCGCAGCAGCGTGTGCAGGAAATCCCAGCCCGAGTCCACGCCCGGGATCTTGTCCGCGAAGAATTCGACGGTCGCGAGCAGCCCGGACACGCCGAGCACCCACGGCGAGGTGGCCACGTCCAGCGCCGGGGGCAGGTCCAGCCAGCCCATCACGCCGGCCAGGCCGAGGCCGAAGACCGTCAGGTACACCCGGATCCCCGCCATCCACGCCAGCAGGATTCCGATAGCGAAAAGGTGGGCCTGCGACATGGGGCAATTCCTCCGTTCCGCGCGCTGTGATGGCTTTACACTCGCCGCCCGACTATACGCGCCGCCCCGCGACCGTCCCGTGGAGTTCGCCGCCGACCATGGCCACGCCCCCGCCCAGATTCGAGATCGTCCCCCGCGCCGCCAGCCGTGTTCCCGGTTGGGCGATGGCCGTGGGTGGCCTCGTGCTGGGGCTGGCGCTCGGCGCCGGGCTGGCCTGGTGGCTGCACGCCCCGGCGGCGGGTTCGCCCGAAGCGAAGATGGCCGACGCCGAGCGTCGCCTCGCCGCCCAGCAGCAGGTCATCGGCGAACTCCAGCAGCGGGTCGCCACGCTGGGCCGGTCCGACCAGATCAGCCGCGATGCCAACCGCGACGTCCAGGACACGCTGGCCGAGAAGGACGAACAGATCGCCAGCCTGCGCGCCGACGTGGCCTTCTACGAACGCTTCGTGGGCGGGGGCGGCGAACGCCGCGGCCTGTCGGTGCATTCGGCCGAATTCGCGAAGGAAGCCGGCGGCAGCTGGCGCTACCAGGTCGTCCTCACCCAGAGCCTCAACCGCGGCGCGGTGAGCCAGGGCGACATGCGCTTCGACGTGGAAGGCATGCGGGACGGGAAGCTTGCGACGGTGAAGTGGGACGCGTTGCAAACAAAGCCGGGCGCGCCGGCGCAACACTACGACTTCCGTTATTTCCAGCGTTTGGGCGGCAGCATCGTGCTCCCGCCCGGCTTCACCCCGCAGCGCGTCAAGGTCGCGCTGCGCGGCAATGGCGCCAACGTCGACCAGGCGTTCGCGTGGACATTGATGTCGACCCCCGGGGAATCCTGATGTTCAAGCAACAGAGCAAGCCTTCTTCGCGCGACGGCCAGGCCGTCGACACCCTCATCGGCGCGCAGGTCACCTTCCGCGGCGATATCGAATTCAGCGGCGGCCTGTACGTCGAGGGCCGCATCATCGGCAGCGTCACGGCCACGCCGGGTGGGCGCGCCGTGCTGATGCTGGCCGAATCGGGCGTCATCGAAGGCGAAGTCCACGCCCCGGTCGTGATGATCGACGGGCGCCTGGAAGGCGACGTCCACGCCACCGATCGCGTCGAACTGGCCGCCAAGGCCCGCGTGCAGGGCAATGTCCATTACCGCGTGGTGGAAATGCACGCCGGTGCCCAGGTGACGGGTCGCCTCGTTCACATGGAATCCCCGGCCGGCGACAACGTCCTCGACGCAATGCCTGCCCTCGCCGCAGCAAACGCCGCTTGATCGGGGCGGGCCCCGCCCGCATCTTGTCGCGCATGACCACGCTCCTCCCGACCTACCAGACCCTCGATACCCCCGTGCAGTTCTCGCCCTCGGCCGCGGCCAAGGTGCGTGAACTGATCGCGGGGGAGGGCAATGCCGACCTCAAGCTGCGCGTCTACATCCAGGGCGGCGGGTGCTCGGGCTTCCAGTACGGCTTCGAATTCGACGAGACGCGGGGCGAAGACGACGTGGCCGTGGAAACCGACGGCGTCACGTTGCTCGTCGATCCGCTGAGCCTCCAGTACCTGATGGGCGCCGAGGTCGACTACAGCGAATCCCTGCAGGGCGCGCAGTTCGTCATCCGCAACCCCAACGCGAAGACCACCTGCGGGTGCGGCAGCAGCTTCACCGTCTGACCGAAGTTTCATCGACTGACCGATAATCGCCGCCGGCTTCCCCGTCGACGGCGGTCCATGTCTCCGAATTCGCCCTTCGCCTTCGTCGACGACGCGCTCGATCGCGCCGACGCCCTCCGCGACGATCCCGACGCGCTCGCGCAACGGTGGCCCGGCGCACGCGTGTTGCTGCTCGATGACGACGCACGCGCCGTCGCCGACGATCGCGGCGCGCTGCTCGCGCCCGAAGGCGCCACGCTCGGTGGCGGCCCCGGCACCGCAACCTTCCTTGGATTGCGCAACGACGGCACCGCGTGGTTTTCGCAACGCCTCGCCACGACCGCGTTCGACGCCCCCGGACGCCTCGACCTGCGCAGCGCCGCGGCGCAATGGCCCGCCTTCGACAGCACCGTGTTCGCGCAGGCACGCGCGATGCAGCACTGGCACGACCGCCACAAGTTCTGCGGCGCATGCGGTGGCGAGATCGCGTTCGTGCGCGCCGGCTGGCTTGGCCGCTGCGCGCGCTGCGGCAGCGAACATTACCCGCGCACCGACCAGGCCATCATCGTCGCGGTGAGCGACGGGCAACGGTTGTTGCTCGGTCGCCAGCGCGCCTGGCCCGCGCGACGGTGGTCGGTGATCGCCGGCTTCGTCGAACCGGGCGAATCGCTCGAGCAGACGGTCGCGCGCGAAGTGATGGAAGAAACCGGCGTGCGCGTGCGCGCGAGCCGTTACGTGGCCTCGCAACCGTGGGCCTTTCCCGGATCGCTGATGCTGGGCTTCCTCGCCGATGGCGAGCCCGACGTCCCGCAGGCGGGCGACGAACTCGAGGACGTGCGCTGGTTCGACGCCGCGACCATCCGGGCCGGCCTTGCGCGCGACTGGATGGTGCCGCCCGGTGAAGACGAAGAAGGCATCGGCCTGTCCCCACCCATTTCCATTGCGCGCTGGTTGATCGAGACCTGGTTGGCCACCGTCACATCCTGATTGCCGGGCGGATGATTCCGTAGAATGCAGGCGACGCCCGGGAAGGCGCCGCGGAGTGCCCGATGTCCGTCACCTTGATTGCCGTAGTCATCGCCCTCGTCGTGGGCCACACGATGCCCGCGCTCGTCGCGTTGCGGCGCTACGACTGGTTCATCCGCTGGCTCGAATGGCTGGGCGCGCAGCTCGGCGAGAACACCGGCTGGCGCGGTGGCCTTGGCCTGGTGTTCGCGATCGCGCCGCCGCTGGTGCTGGTCGCGCTCCTGCAGGCGGCGCTGCACCACGAACCGCTGGGCTTGCTGTCGTTCCTGTTCTCGCTGGCGATCCTGTTCTACGCGTGGGGTCCGCGCGATCTCGACCATGACGTCGAAGCCGTCGTCGAAGCCGCCGATCCCGACGCGCGCCGCGCCGCCGCCGGCCGCCTGTTCCCGGAACGCGACGCGCCGTCGATGGATGGCGGCTCCCTCGTCGAGGCCGTGTTCCGCTGCGCGCTATGGCGCTGGTTCGGCGTGTTGTTCTGGTTCCTGCTGCTCGGCCCGTTCGGCGCGTTGCTGTATCGCCTCGTCTCGCTGTGCGCGCAGGGCGAAGCCCGCAAGCGCATGCCCGAAGGGGCATCGCAGACCGCGCGCGCGACGCTTGCGATCCTCGACTGGCCCGTGGCGCAACTGATGACGCTCTCGCTCGCGCTGGTCGGCAACTTCGACAGCGTGTTTTCCGCGTGGAAGGAATCCGGCGGCGCAGGCTGGACGGGCGACACGCGGTTCCTCGCCGCCGCCGCGCGCGCGAGCGTGCGCAGCGAACTGGCGGACGAAGCCCTCGACGACGTGGATGCCGAATACACCGCCGATGGCGGCAGCACCGTCGCGCGCGTGATCCCCGGCCTGCCGGAACTGCGCGATGCGATGAGCCTGGTGTGGCGCATCCTGCTGTTGTGGCTGGCGGTGCTGGCGTTGTTCGTGATCGCGGGTTGGGTGGCGTGAGTCTGCGCACCCGCGGCTTGCGTCAGCGCTTCTTCTCGTAATCCGAGAGCAACTCGATCAATTCGCGCACCAGCTTGCGCTTGCGCACATGCAACGCGAAGAACGCATCCATCGCGTGCTGGTCCTGCGCGGCGATGCGAAAGACGCCTTGCGGTTCTCGCACGCGCGTTGATTTGTCTGCGCCGTACTGCAGAACGTTGGGATCAATGCGCAGCAAACTCGCCAAAGCCAACAGATTCCGGTGCCTCGGCATGCTTTTTCCATGCAACCAGCTGGAGATGGCCTGCGGTGTCGGCGAGTCCCCACCGAAGCGCGGAAGCAGCCTGGCAAGCTCCGAAGGGCTCTCTGCATAGCCTGCTTGCTTGAGGCATGCACGCAGTCGCTCACCGAACAACGTCTGTTCACTTTTCATGGCCGGAAGGTAGGCGGGGGCCTGCGAACGCCATGCAAATATTCTTTTATGCTCGTCGCCTGAACCACTTTCAGCGGAGGCGGGACGACATGCCAGCCGAGTTCCTCGAACAGCTCCCCAAGCTCATCCAACCCGGCCGCCGCGTTGCGCAGCGGTTGTTCGATGCCCGCAAGGGCAGGAATCGCGAACGCGCCGTGCTGAAAGAGTTGATCCGGCCCGTTGAATCTTCCGTTTCAACGCCCGAGGGCGAATGTTCTCGAATGTTGTGCGGAGATCCCGCCAGCGCCCTCGCGGCGCTCCTCGCGGAACAGGCGAGCGACGCGCCGGTGGACATCGTTGCCGCGGTGATCGACGTCCCGCCCGTCGACGTCGGCGACACCGGCCAGGACGATGCCGCCCGGCGCCTGTCCGCGAGCATCCCCGTGTTCGAACTCATCCGCAAACTGATGGGCGACACGCAACCGTTGTTCGCGCGCTTCATCGATGGCGAATCCCCGACGATGCGCCTCGTGTTCGAAGCGTTCTGGAGCGCGATCCCGCTGGCGGCCGACGCGGTCGCACCGAAACTCTCCGCCACGTCCCCGCGCAGCGCGGTCGTCTTCTGTTCCGACGACGCCGATTGGCTCGCCAATGCCGTGGGCGCGTGCGAAGGCCGCTGGATTGCATGCATCGCGTCCGCTGCGCAGGCCGCGCGTTTCCGCCGCCTGTTGATCGCGCGCAACGCGCCCGCGTTCTCGCACGAAGCGGTGGGCGCCGCGCCGATCGAATGGGCGCGCCGCCACGTCGGCGCGGGGCATCTCGTCGCCATGCATGCCGCACTGTGGGCGTTCGGTGCCACGCCGGACGTCGCCGCGCCCGAAGACAGATCGACGCGCGGACGCGCGCGCGCCCCCGATCACGCCATCGGTTTCATGGACCACGCGCGTGGCCGCACGCTGGTGTGGGTCGACAGCCCGGATCGCTGCACCACCGAAGCGAGCCTGTGCCGCGTGTTGTCCCGGCACGCCCGCACGGAAGGCTGCGACCGCATCGTGCTGCTGGCGTGGCACGTCGCCCCGACGCTGCCGCAAGCGATCGCATCGCGCCATGCACCGGCGATCTCCCTGCACACCATCCGCGTACTCCCGCGCGTGAACGGCGGACTGGTGCGCATCGACCCCGCGGGATTCAAGCACGTGGCGGCCATGCCGGAGGCCACCGTGACCCGGCATCCCGCCGGTGCGAAGGACCACGAGTGGCTCGACGTCGAATGGGCGCGCGGCGACGAGGCGCCGCTGGATTGGTCGATCGATCCCGACTTCACCGACGACATCTTCCGCGGTGCCTGGCACGCCGCACGCGAGGGCGCGGCCCTCCCGGTGCGCAGCGTGCGCCTGCGCGTGCCCTGGCGGAACGGCGCGCGCCGCGTGTGCCTGCGAATCACGGACGCTTCGGGTCGCATCGCGGACATCGTGCACGTCGTGCGCCACGCCCCGGACGTCCACGTGCATGCCCCTCGGGCCCGCCGCCCGGAGCCGCCGCGACACGAAGCGCTCTGCTAGTCTGCCGCCGCATCCGAAGGGGAGCGGCATGGCGCACAACCAGTTCGAACTGTTGCGGCAACGGCGCTTCCTGCCGTTCTTCCTCACGCAATCGCTCGGCGCGTTCAACGACAACGTGTACCGCCAGGCCATCATCGGCCTGCTCGGGTGGCTGGCCGTCGCCGATGCGCAGCGCACGCTCTACACCAACCTCGCGCCCGCGATCTTCATCCTGCCGTACTTCCTGTTCTCCGCGCCCGCCGGGCAGATCGCGGAGAAGCTGGAGAAGTCGAAGCTGATCCGCATCACCACGATGATGGAGATCGTGATCATGTCGATCGCCGCCATCGGCTTCATGTTGCAGGACATGGTCGTGTTGCTGGTCGCGCTGTTCTGCACCGGCGTGCAGTCCACGCTGTTCGGGCCCGTGAAGTATTCGATCCTGCCCTCGGTGCTCAAGCCGGAGGAACTCACGGGCGGCAACGGCCTGGTCGAAATGGGCACGTCGGTGTTCATCCTCGCCGGCATGTTGCTGGGCGGGTTGCTGTTCAAGCTGGGGGGCGCGCACGGGCCGCTCATCGCGGGCGGCACGATCATCGCACTCGCGATCCTCGGCAACCTGGTGAGCCGCGCGATCCCGCCGGTGCCCGCCGCGGCGCCGGACCTGAAGATCCGCTGGAACCCCATCCCCGAGTCGATCCACATCCTGCGCATGCTGCGCAAGCAACCCGCGGTGCGGAATTCGGTGCTGGGCGTGTCGTGGTTCTGGTTCGTCGGCACGGTGCTGACCGCGCAATTCCCCACCTATGCGCAGGTGCAGCTGGGCGGCGATGAAACCGCGTACCTGCAGTTGCTTGCGGTGTTCTCGGTGGCGACGGGCGTGGGCTCGCTGCTGTGCGAAAAACTGTCTGCGCGCACGGTGGAAATCGGCCTCGTGCCGCTGGGTGCGTTCGGGATGAGCGTGTTCCTGTTCGTGCTGTCCTTCGCGCCGGTCGGCTCGCGCACGCACGTGCTGGTGGCGCTGTCGGGCATCGGCGTGTTCGCGGGCTTCTTCGTGGTGCCGCTGTTCGCGCTGATCCAGAGCCGCACGCCGAAGGCCGAACTGTCGCGCGTGATCGCCGGCATGAACATCCAGAACGCGGCCTTCATCGTGGGCGCCGCGATCGCGGGCATCGCCACGCAGCGCTGGCTCGGCTGGACGATCCCGCAGGTGTTCCTCGCGCTGGCGATCGTCCACACGCTGGTCGCGCTGTGGATCTTCACGATCGTCCCCGAATTCCTGATGCGCTTCCTGAGCTGGGTGTTCGTGCGCACGCTGTACCGGTTGCGCGTGCAAGGCGTGGAGGAATTCGTGCCGGACGAAGGCCCCGCGCTGATCGTGTGCAACCACGTCAGCTACATGGACGCGCTGATCCTGGCCGCCAGCATCCCGCGCCCGGTGCGCTTCGTCATGTACTACAAGATCTTCGACATCCCGGTGATGCGCTGGATCTTCCGCACCGCGAAGGCGATCCCGATCGCGGGCGCGCGCGAGAATCCGGAGCTGATGCAACGCGCGTTCGACGAGATCGATGCAGCCCTGGCCGAAGGCGAGCTCGTCGGCATCTTCCCCGAAGGCGCGCTGACGAAGGACGGCGACATCGCCCCGTTCAAGTCGGGCATCGAGCGCGTGCTGGTGCGCCGCAGCGTGCCGGTGGTGCCGATGGCGCTGCGTGGCATGTGGTCGAGCATGTGGAGCCGTCGCGACGGCAAGCTCAAGCGCATGCGCGTGCCGCGGCGCTTCCGCGCGCACGTCGAAGTGGTGGCGGCCGCGCCGGTGGACGGACACGTGGTGACGGCGGAACTGATGGAAGCGAAGGTGCGGGAATTGCGCGGCGACGCCGCGTAAGCAATCGCGCTAGCGTCGGAAGAAGAACGCGCACGCGATCCTGGCCGCGTAGAACAGCACGCCGCCGACAAGAAACAGTTGCCACCAATGCTGCACGGCGAAGTTCCAGAAGCCGGTGCCGTGGAGGGACGGCACGAACACCGCGCCCAGGCAGGCGATCCCGGGGAGCAGGAAGACACTCGCCAGCGCGCCACACGCGTTTCGTCGATGCATGGCGCGTCCGGTGACAGGGCGAGGGCCCCATGGTGCCGCATGCGATGCGGCCCGCGAACCGGGACAAATTCGCAGCCGCGCGCGTGCCGGCTTCGCGCGGCGCCCGCCGTCGTTTCGCGCGCGCCGCGCTTCCCGACCGACGTCGCATCCACCCCCGTGCGCCATCCGGAAGCTGCCGACGGCGGCCGCGCCCCCGTGCGCCGTCCTACCCAACCACTTGCATAAAAAATACAACCACATGCATACTCCCGCCACCCTGAAGCGCTTGTTCTGGATGGGTTCCGCGCTCGAGGACCTCCGTGCATTTACGCCCCTGGCGCGGGCGGAAGCCGGGATCGACCTCGGGCTGGTGCAGCACGGCGTCGAGCCGCGCGACTGGAAGCCGATGCCGGTCGTGGGGCGCGGTGTCCGCGAGATCCGCGTCCGCACCGCCGGCGGCACGTGGCGCGTGTTCTACGTCGTCGAAAACGAGACCGCGGTCTACGTGCTGCACGCCTTCCGGAAGACAACGCAGAAGACCTCGCAGGCCGACATCACCCGCGGTCGCGCCCGTTACCGTTCGATCCAATGACGCAGGAGACTCCCATGCGCAAACCCGCCACCGACCACGCGATCGATGACGCCACCATCCGCCCCTCCAGCGGCAACGTCTTCATCGACCTCGGCTTCGTCGAAGCCGAAGCGCAGGTGCTCGCCCTGCGCGTCGAGCTCATGGCCGCGCTCGAAAAACACATCAAGGCCAACCGCATGACGCAGGTCGCGGCGTCGAAGATCCTCGGCGTCAGCCAGGGGCGCGTGTCGGACCTGTCGCGCGGGAAGGTCGAGAAGTTCAGCCTCGACACGCTGGTGCTGTTCGCCGCGAAGCTGGGCAAGCCCGCGCGGCTGGAGTTCGCCTGGTAGGCGCCGTCAGCGCGCCGGGCCGGCGTGTTCGCGCTCGCGCTCGATCGCGCGCCAGCCGATGTCGTGGCGGTGGAACTCCCCGCGCCACGAAATCCCCGCGATCTCTGCGTACGCGCGCTTCTGCGCCGCCTCCACCGTCTCGCCCAGCGCGCACACGCACAACACGCGGCCGCCGCTGGTGACCACGTGGTCGCCCTCCACGCGCGTGCCGGCATGGAACACCTTCGTGCCGCGCACATCGGGCACATCCCACCCGCCGATGATGTCGCCCAGCGTCGGCGTGCCCGGGTAGTGCTCCGCCGCCATCACCACGCCGAGGGACGGGCGCTGGTCCCACTCCACGTGCGCGCGGTCCAGCGTGCCGTCGATCGCGGCTTCCACCAGGACCACCAGGTCGGAACGCAACCGCATCATCACCGGCTGCGTTTCCGGATCGCCGAAGCGCACGTTGAATTCGATCACCTTCGGCGCGCCCGCCTTGTCGATCATCAGCCCCGCGTAGAGGAAGCCGGTGAACGGCACGCCGTCGGCGATCATGCCGCGCACGGTGGGCTCGACCACCTCGCGCATCACGCGCGCATGCACTTCTGGCGTCACGACGGGCGCGGGCGAATACGCACCCATGCCGCCGGTGTTGGGCCCGGTGTCGCCGTCGTGCGCGCGCTTGTGGTCCTGCGACGTCGCCATCGGCAGCGCATGCGTGCCGTCGACCATCGAGATGAAGCTCGCCTCTTCGCCGTCGAGGAACTCCTCGATCACCACGCGCGCGCCCGCCGCGCCGAACGCGTTGCCGGCGAGCATGTCGGTGATCGCGGCTTCGGCCTCGGGCAGCGTCATCGCCACGATCACGCCCTTGCCCGCGGCGAGGCCATCGGCCTTGACGACGATCGGTGCGCCCTGCGCGCGCACGTACGCGAGCGCTTCGTCCACGTCCGTGTGCACGGCGTAGTGCGCCGTCGGGATCCCGTGGCGCGCGAGGAATTCCTTCGCGAACGCCTTGCTGCCTTCCAGTTGCGCCGCCGCGGCCGTGGGGCCGAACACGCGCAACCCCGCGGCGCGAAAACGATCCACGACGCCCGCGACCAGCGGCTGCTCCGGCCCCACCACCGTCAACGCGATGCCTTCGCGCTCCACCAGCGCGAGCAGGCCGTCGATGTCCGTCGCGCTCACGCCCGCGTTGCGGCACTTGGTTTCGCTGGCCGTGCCCGCGTTGCCCGGGGCGACGATGACGGCCTCGACGCGCTTGGACTGCGCGAGCTTCCAGGCCAGCGCATGTTCGCGACCGCCGGAACCGAGGACCAGGACCTTCATGCGCGACTCCTTGCGAATGGAACGAACGTCAGTGGCGGAAATGGCGGATGCCGGTGAACACCATCGCGATGCCGTGTTCGTCGGCCGCCGCGATCGTCTCGTTGTCGCGCATCGAACCGCCCGGCTGGATCACCGCGCGGATCCCCGCGGCCGCCGCGGCATCGATGCCGTCGCGGAACGGGAAGAACGCATCGCTCGCCATCGCCGAGCCCGGCACCGCGATGCCCGCTTCCTCGGCCTTCAGCGCCGCGATCTTCGCCGACACCACGCGGCTCATCTGGCCCGCGCCGATGCCCACGGTGCGGCCGTCGCGCGCATAGACGATGGCGTTGGACTTCACGTACTTCGCCACGCGCCAGGCGAACAGCATGTCGGCGAGTTCGGCCGGCGTCGGCGCGCGCTGCGTGACCACCTTGAGTTCGTCGCGCGTCACTTCGCGGATGTCGCTCGTCTGCATCAGCAGGCCCGAGCCCACGCGCTTGACGTCGAAATTGTTGCGGCCTTCGCCGTGCGGGATGCGCAGCACGCGCACGTTGGCCTTCTTCTTCGCGTAATCGAGCGCACCGGACTCGTAGTCCGGCGCGATCAGCACTTCGACGAACTGCCGGTCCAGGATCGTCTTCGCCGTGGCCGCATCCAGCGTGCGGTTGAACGCGATGATGCCGCCGAAGGCCGACGTCGGATCCGTCGAATACGCCGCTTCGTAGGCCGCCGCGTTGTCCGCGGCCTCGGCTACGCCGCAGGGATTGGCGTGCTTGACGATCACGCACGCGGTGCCTTCGAACTGGCGCACGCATTCCCACGCCGCATCGGCGTCGGCGAGGTTGTTGAACGACAGTTCCTTGCCCTGCAGCTGCGTGAACGTGGCGAGCGTGCCGGGCACCGGGTACAGATCGCGGTAGAACGCGCCGTGCTGGTGCGGGTTCTCGCCGTAGCGCAGGTCCATCACCTTCACGAAGTTGCTGTTCTGCTGCGCGGGGAACAAGCCACGCGCGCCGTCGTCGCCGATGGACGACAGGTAATCGCTGATGCACGCGTCGTACTGCGCGACGCGATTGAACGCCGCCACCGACAACGCGAAGCGCGTGCGCGCCGACAGCGTGCCGGCGTTGCCCTGCAATTCGTCGAGCAGCGCGGCGTACTGCGCCGGATCGGTGGCCACCGCGACGCGCGCGAAATTCTTCGCCGCCGACCGCAGCATGGCCGGACCGCCGATGTCGATGTTCTCGACGATCTCGTCCATCGTGCTCGCAGGATCGGCGGACACCTTCTCGAACGGATACAGGTTGAGCACCAGCAGGTCGATCGCGCCGATGCCGTGCTGCGCCATCACTGCGTCATCCGTGCCGCTGCGGCCCAGCAGGCCGCCGTGCACCATCGGATGCAGCGTCTTGACGCGGCCGTCCATCATTTCGGGGAAACCCGTGAGGTCGCTGACGTCCTTCGCCGGCAAACCCGCGTCGCGCAAGGCTTTGGCGGTGCCGCCGGTGGACACCAGCTCGACGCCCAGCGCCGACAGCGCGCGCGCGAAATCCACGAGGCCGGTCTTGTCGGAAACGGACAGCAAGGCCCGGCGCACGGGCAGTCGGTCGGCGGTCATGCGGGCATCGCAGCGGGGGGAGGCCGCGAATTATAGCGGGGCGGACGGAACCGGCCGGTGGCGCGGTGCCGCCGGGCAGGGATCAACCGAGCCCGTAGTCCCGCAGCTTCTTGCGCAGCGTGGCGCGATGGATACCGAGCATCGTGGCGGCGCGGCTCTGGTTGCCGTCGCAATACTTCAGCACTTCGGCGAACAGCGGGATCTCGAGTTCGCGCAGCGCGATGTTGTACAGCTCCTGCGTTTCGCAACCGTCGAGGTCGCGCAGGTAGCGACGCACCGAATTCGCGACGTGGTCGCGCAACGGCGGACGCTGGCCGGTACGGGGGCTGTCTTGTCGATCGGCGGCGGCGTTCAGAACAGCATCCCCTGGCACGTGTGGCGCACCGCCCTGGCGGACGGGACGGCGAGTCTAGCGCGCCGATCCCCGCCGTGCACGGCTTGCAATGCGCCGCTCAGCGGAATTCGAAACCGAATGACACCACGCCGGGCGCGGGCTCGACCACCGACAGGGAAATGGCCGCGGTCTGGCCGGGGGCGAGGGTGTTTTGCGTAGGCGGCGCGCCCAGGTATTCGCGCGCGGTGAATGCCCGCGCGCCCACCACGCGCCCGTCCACGTCGGACAACGTCAGCACCAGGCGCGGCCATGCCTGCGCCCAGCGCGCATCGTTGCGGAAACTCGCAGCGATCTGCAGCGTGCCCGGCGCGATGGGATGCGGGCGCACGTCGCGCGCGAGCATCGTGAACGCAGCAGGATCGCGCCACGGCGGCAACGTGCAACGCAAAGCGCGACACGCAAGGTCGACGGTGGGACGCCAGCGCGCATCGCGCGCGAGCACGTCGCGTTGTGCCAGCAGCAGTTGCAATGCGAGCAGCAGCGCGAGCGCGGCGAGGATCGCGATGCGCGGCCAGCTGGCCGGAAGCGCGGTGTGCGCGGCGCGGGCTTCATCGCGCAGGAAACTGGGAGCCTGCGCAGCGGAACGGCGGCGCGGCACGGCGGTCGTGGGGGCTTTTGCGGGTTTCGGTGCAACGGGTGCGTCGACGCGGTGGGAAACGTCGGGGCGTTCGGGGGAGATGGGTGCAGGTTCGATTCCTGCGAATTGGATCGGAGCAGGTTCGATTGGCGCAGCCTTGATCGGCGCAGCTTCGTTCGGTGCAGATTCGATCGCTGCAGCTTCGATTGGCGCAGCTTCGATCCGCGCAACCTCGACTGGTGCAGTTTCGATCGCCTCGACCGGCGGTGCTTCGTCGATCTCCCGTTCGATCGTGGCAACGTCGGCGACGACGTCCTCGATCGGTGCGTCTTCCACGATGTCGACTTCCGCCGGCGCCAGGTCCATCGGCACGAGTTCGAGGTGCGGTGTTTCGAGCGGGGCGACTTCGCTCGGCGCCAGGGCGACGGGCGTTTCGACCGCCGGCGCCTCCACCGGCGGCGACGCGGGCGCCGGCGCTTCGCTCTCGACCGCTGCGGCGGCGACCTCCGCGTCGGCCTTCGCCTTCGCGCGTGCCCGCAATGACGGGATGGGTTTCACCGATGCCTTCGTGCGCGTGGGCGCCGGCGGCGTTTCCGCTGCGGGGGACGGCGGCGTGGCTTCGACGGGTTTGGGCACGGCCGGCTTCGACCGCAGTCCGCCCACCGCACCACGCATCCATTCGACCAATCCCGGCCTTTGCGGCTTGCGCACGGGCGGCGCCGGTGCGGGCGCTTCCGGTGCCGGGGTGTCCGTCGTCGACTTGCGCGTCGTGCGACGCGGCTTCGCGGGCTCGGCGTCGCTGCGCGGTTTCGCGCGCGGGCGACGATCGGGTTTCGCGGACATCGCCGCGATCATCGCGTCGGCGCTGAAGGATTCGCTGTCCGTCGCAGCCAGTGCCTCCTGCGCGGCTTCCTGCGGCGCCGCGATGTCCTGCGGCGTTGCCTCGACCGGCGCCGGATCAGGTGCGGGCGCCGGGCTTGCATCCGGTCCCGGGGGCGCGGCCGCTTCCTCCGCGACATCGCCCATCGCGCCGCCACATTTCGGGCACGCCGCGGGCGGCGCGCCGGTGCGCGGGTCCAGGGCGACCAGGAACTGGCAATGGGGACACAGGACGAACATGGCGGCTATTCAACCACGCCGCCGCGGTCCGGCAATCAGGCGCTGCGCACGCCGTCGATGCGAATCCAGTCACCTTCCTGCTGCACGGCCAGGGCGTCGAACCATGTGCCGTAGCGATCCAGCAGCGCGTCTTCCTGCCCCGCGAGGATGCCCGACAGCGCGATCCGGCCGCCGGGCGCGACGCGCGCGGCCAGCGTGTCGGCCAGCGCATCGAGCGCGGACGCGAGGATGTTGGCGACGACGATCGGGTATTGCGAGACGGGTTCGTCCGCCGGCAGGAACACGGACAGCCGCTCCCCTACGCCGTTGCGCTCCGCGTTGTCGTGCGTGGCCAGCAGCGCCTGCGGATCGTTGTCCACGCCCACCGCGCGCTGCGCACCGAGCTTCAGCGCGGCGAGCGCGAGGATCCCGGAGCCGCACCCGAAATCGAGCACCGCGCGCCCCTGCAGTTCACCGGCTTCGGCGAGCGCATCGAGCCATTGCAGGCACAACGACGTGGTCGGATGCGTGCCGGAACCGAAGGCCAGGCCGGGATCGAGCCGCACGATCGCGGCATCGTGCACGTCCGCGCCGTCGGGCAGGTCGCGATTCCAAGGCACGATCCACGTGCGCGCGCCGAACGAGAGCGGCACGTACTGGTCCATCCACGCGCGTTCCCAATCCTGGTCTTCGACGTTGCGGAAGTGCGCCTGCGTCCAGTCCAGGCCGGGGTCGAAGGATTCGAGCGCGGCCAGCAGCACCAGCGCGTCGGTTTCGTGCGCGAACAACGCCGACAACGCGATCTCGCCCCACAACGGCGTTTCGCCGACGCCGGGTTCGAGGATCGCGTGTTCGTTGGGCGTGTCCACGTCCGCATCGAGCAACGTGACGGCGAGCGCGCCGACGTCTTCGAGCGCATTTTCGTAGCGCGGCTGGTCCGCTTCGCGGCAGCGCAGCGTGAGTTCGAGGTAAGGCATGCGCCGGAGTTTAAACCGGCGCGCTTCGGATCACGTCACGCCTCAATGGCCGAGCAAGCCGCGCAGCAGGCGCTTGGTCTTGCTTTCTTCCGGCTTGGCAGGCTGGTCGGCCTGCTGATCGGCTTGCGCCGCATCCACCGACATCCCGAGCATCGCCGTGGTCGTGGACTTGTTGCGCACGCGGACGTTCCATTCCGGATTCCACGCCGCCTTCGGGTCGGCGGGCTTCGGCGGATACGTGATGTTGGATTCGGGGCCGAACGCGATCATCTGCATCACGCCGCCGCCGGCCTGGCCACCCGTGGCCGCGAAGATGCCCTTCGGCATCGCGCACTGGCTCACGCTCGGCGCCAGCAACACTTTTTCCTTGATCCACTTGTCGACGGTGGTGGGCGGCAGGTAATCGAAGATGCCCATGCCCGCGTCGGCCACTTCCGAACTGCTCCAGAACACCATCGCATCGCCCTGCATGCCCATCGCGTGCAGGAAGTAGCCGGTGGCGCGATCGACGGGACGCCAGTTCCAGGTCTGCCCGGTTTCCAGCGAACCGGTGCTGCTGAGTGCGATCTGCGGCATGAAGTCCTGCTTCTGCGTCAGGTCGAACTGCAGCGACTCGGGCACCTTCGCGCCCGCGATCTTGTGGTTGCCGACGAGCGACGCACCCTTCGGCACGAGCTTGTGCATCTTGTCGTTCGGCCACAGCGCGAACTTCGGATCGACGTTGACGGTGCGATCCGGCGCGTAGCGGCCCTGCATCGCGCTGCCCCATTGCGACGCGTTGCCGGTGACCTTGCCGTCCTTCATCTCGAACTTGATCTCGCGCGGCTGGCCCGGGCGGATCGCGGTGCCGCAGCCCCAGTAGATGAGGATGCGCGCCTTCGCATTGCCGTCGGCCATGCCGGGCTTGTACTTGCCGCTCGGTTCGCTCGGCACGATGGCTTTCGGCGGCACGAGCGGCAACACCTTGCCGAGCTGCAGGCCGGCGGGAATCTGGTCTTCGGCTTCGACGCCGGGATTGAGCTGGTTGAGCAGCGCGACATCCAGGTACTGCCCCGGCATGCCGCCGAAGCGCGTGTTGCCGTAATGGTTCTGCGCGGCGTCGCCGCCGAACATGCGCATCGCCATGCCGCCCATGCCGCTGCTCATGTCGGGCATGCCCGCCATCGAATGCGTCGACACATCCATCCACAGCTGCGTCTTCGGCGACTTCGCCTGCTGGCTGGCCACGGGCAGCGCGAGCGCGAGCAGGGCTGCGACGACGAGCACCGCGATCACCGCACGCTTGGCGTTGCGGAAGCGGGCCACGTTGCGGGTCTGGGCGCGGAAGAGCGGGCGGTGCGACATGACGACCTCGACGAAATCAGCGGGAACGAAAACACCCGCAGATCGGCGGGTGCAGTCCAAGGAACGCGGGCTCCGCGGGCAACCGGCCACGTCGCGCGGGCGCCGGTGTCGGACTTCGTTCAGGCTTCGGTGCGTTCCTGCGCCTGGCGCGCGAGGATCCAGTCCCTGCGGCGCCGCAGCACGCGCACGCCCTGGTGGAGGTAGTTGAGGTTGAAGAGCACTGTGAGCCCGATCAGCACCAGGTGCCAGCGCTGGCCCAGCATCGCGCCGGGATAGTGGCGCACCAGCCACCACGACACGCCCTGGAACGCGACCGCCAGCGGCATCAGCACGAAGATGTTCTCGCGCTGGTCGCGCACGATGTCGGCGTGCAGCAAGCGCTCTTCGTCGGTGGTGAAGTCGCCCGCCTGGCGTTGCACCACGCGCAGGTCCCACGCGTACAGGCCCCACACCGCCAGCGCGTAGCACGCGTTGAGCGCGAACCACGCCTGCGGATCGGCGACTTCGGTCAGCGCCGCGGCTTCGATCAGCGTGGCGCCGAAATACCCGAACGTGTGCCCGAACTCGAGCGGCCACCCGATGAAGCTCAACGTATGGATGAGCGAGCGCGACCAGAAGATCAGGATCACCAGCAGCCCGGTGAAGATGTAGGGCCAGGTTTCCCATTGCAGCTTGAGCATCGGCTGCACGGCCGCGGTGGCCAGCATCGCCAGGGCGAGGCCCTGGATGATGGAGATCAGTGTGAGCTCGATGCCGACGACGGTCTTGTCGAGCTCGGTTTTCGCTTCGCGGCGGAGGCGTGTGGCGGTGGGTTCCGACATTGACGCCTCCGCTGCGGATTACACGATCGAGAGCGACTTCTCTTTGCGTTCGGCGAGCCGCTTTTCCAGGTAGTGGATGTTCTGCCCACCCTGCTGGAACCCGCCGTCGGCGAGGATCCGCTGCTGCAACGGGATGTTCGTCTTGATGCCGTCCACGACCATTTCGCTCAGCGCCACGCGCATGCGCGCGATCGCGGTCGCGCGATCGGGGCCGTGCACGATCAACTTGCCGATCATCGAGTCGTAGTTGGCGGGGACGCGATAGCTCTCGTAGATGTGGCTGTCCACGCGCACGCCCGGGCCGCCCGGTGCATGGAAATGCTGGATCAGGCCGGGGCAGGGCATGAACGTGTCCGGGTCTTCCGCGTTGATGCGGCACTCGATCGCATGGCCTTCCAGCACGATGTCGCTCTGCTTGAGCGACAGCTTGTGGCCGGCGGCGATCATCAACTGCTCGCGCACCAGGTCGATGCCGGTGACCATCTCGGTGACCGGATGCTCCACCTGGATGCGGGTGTTCATTTCGATGAAATAGAACCGCCCGTTTTCGTACAGGAACTCGAACGTGCCCGCGCCGCGATAGCCGATGCGGATGCACGCTTCGACGCACACCTTGCCGATCTCCGCGCGCTGCTCCGGCGTGATGCCCGGGGCCGGCGCTTCTTCCACGACCTTCTGGTGGCGGCGCTGCATGGAGCAATCGCGCTCGCCGAGGTGGATCGCGTTGCCCTGGCCGTCGGCCAGCACCTGGATCTCCACGTGGCGCGGGTTCTCCAGGAATTTCTCCATGTAGACCATGTCGTTGGAGAACGCGGCCTTCGCCTCGGTCTTCGTGGTCTGGATGGCGTTATGCAGGTGCGCTTCGGTGTGCACCACGCGCATGCCGCGACCGCCGCCGCCACCGGCGGCCTTCACGATCACCGGATAGCCGATCTCGCGCGCGATCTTGACGTTGGTGGCCGCGTCGTCGCCGAGCGGTCCACCGCTGCCGGGCACGCACGGCACGCCGGCGGCCTTCATCGCGCGGATCGCTTCGACCTTGTCGCCCATCAGGCGGATCGTGTCGGCCTTCGGGCCGATGAAGATGAAGCCGGATTGCTCCACGCGTTCGGCGAAGTCCGCGTTCTCGCTGAGGAAGCCGTAGCCCGGGTGGATCGCCTGCGCGTCGGTGACTTCGGCCGCGGCGATGATCGAGGCCATGTTCAAGTAACTGTCGGTGGACGGCGCGGGGCCGATGCACACCGATTCGTCGGCCATGGCGACGTGCTTGAGGTTGCGGTCGACGGTGGAATGCACCGCGACCGTGCGGATGCCGAGCGCGTGGCACGCGCGCAGGATGCGCAGCGCGATTTCCCCGCGATTGGCGATGACGACTTTATCGAGCATCTGCGCCGCCTCAGCCGATCACGAACAAGGGTTCGTCGAATTCGATCGGCTGGCCGCTCTCGCACAGCACCTTGAGCACGGTGCCGGACACGTCGGCTTCGATCGGATTGAACATCTTCATCGCCTCGATGATGCCCAGCGTCTCGCCGGCCTTCACCGCCTGGCCGACGCTGACGAACGCCGGCTTGTCCGGCGAGGGCGAGGCATAGAACGTCCCGACCATCGGTGCGCGGACGATGTGGCCTTCCGGCAGGTCGGACATCGGCTTGGGCTGGCCGCCGCTGGCGGCGTCGGTCGGGCCCGCCATGGGCATGACCGGCGACGGGCGTTGTTCGACCTGCATCGGGGCCATCTGCTGGACCTGCATCGCGCCGCGCGGCACGCGGGCCAGGCGAACGGATTCCTCGCCTTCCTTGATTTCGATCTCGGCGAGGTTCGACTCTTCCAGCAGATCGATCAGCTTCTTGATTTTGCGCAGGTCCATGGCGGGCCTCTGGTCGGAGCCTCCGGCAACGGAGGCGGTGGGAACGGAATGGGTGGGATCAGGCGCCGAGGCGCTGGAGGGCGGCGTCGAGCGCGAGCGAATAGCTCGCGGCGCCGAAGCCCGCGACCACGCCGACGGCGAGGTCGCTGAAATAACTGGTGCGGCGGAACGGTTCCCGCGCATGCGGGTTGGACAGGTGCACTTCGATGAAGGGCAACGCGACCGCGGCCAGCGCATCGCGCAGCGCGACCGAGGTGTGGGTGAAGCCCGCGGGGTTCACCAGGAGGAAGTCGGTGCCATCGGTGCGCGCGGCCTGCACGCGGTCGATCAGCGCGGCTTCGGCGTTGGATTGCAGGGAGGTCAGGTCGTGGCCGGCCTCGCGGGCGCGGCGCCCGAGTTCGGCGTCGATCTCGGCGAGGGTCGTGCGGCCATAGACCTCCGGCTCGCGCGTACCGAGCAGGTTGAGGTTCGGGCCATGCAGGACCAGCAGCTTCGCCATCGCGCGCGTCGGGGGACCTAAGGACGCGCAGTCTGGCCCAAGCGCTCCGGGGTGTCCAGACGATCACATCACGATCGCGGAAGTTCTCGGGACTTATGCAGAGGTTGGAGTTGCGCCTCTAATCCCTTGCCCAGCCTGCGATTTCCCCGTGTTCGAACGGGCCGATGCGTTGTTTCAGCAGCCGCCCGTCGGCGGAGACCAGGATCGAATAGGGCAGCACGCCCTTCGGATTGCCCAGGCGGACGCCCGCATCGGCCGGGCCGGGGGTTTCGATCAGGATTGGATAGTCCACGCCCGTTTTCGCCACGAAGGCGCGCACGGCCTCGACGTCATCCAGAGCGATGCCGACGACTTGCACGCCGTTGGCACCCTGTTCGGTGGCGAAGGCCTGCAGCGCGGGCATCTCGGTGACGCAGGGCCCGCACCAGCTGGCCCAGAGGTTGATGAGGACGGGGCGGCCGGCGTACTTCTCGGGAAGTTCGATGCGCTGGCCCGCCAGGTCCGGCAACGTGATCGCCGGGAGTTTCTCCCCGCGGCGCGCCACCGCTACGCCGGCCGGCACCGGGGGCGCGCTGGCGTCCATCGCTTCGCCCAGCACGCGCTGGCCCAGTTCGGTCCGCAGCAGCGGGCCGGGGCCCGTCGTCAGCAGGGCCGCAACGACCCCGAGCGCACCAGCCACCAACGCAACCAGCACCACTTTCGTGCCCGATCCCATCACTCCGCTCCGCGATGCGCGCGTTGCACGAACTTTGCCGCGTCTTCGAAGCCCGTCAGGCGCAGGCCGCGACGTTCCTGCCCGTCCTTGAAGAACAGCGACATCGGCGGGCCGATGATCCCGAAGCGCTGCATCAGCGCCTGGTCGGTCGCGTCGTTGGCGGTGACGTCGGCCTGCAGCAACACGTAATCGGACAGCGCGGCATGCACGTCCGGCCGGGTGAAGACGTACTTCTCCATCTCCTTGCAGCTCACGCACCAGTCCGCATAGAAGTCGAGCATCACCGGCTTGTTCGCGCTGCGCGCGGCGGCGATCTCGCGATCCAGGTCCTCGACCGACTTGATGCGCTTGAACGCGATCGCTTCCGACCGCGCGCCCGTGACGCCGGCAAGGGGTTGCAGCGGATCGTGTCCGCCGGCGAATGCACCAAGCAATTCCGCCGCACCGACGACGCCGAGCACGAGCGCCGCGAAGCGCGCCGCCAGCCGTGCACGCGATGTCGTGCCCTGCGAAAACACCCACGCCGCCGCCCCGAGCGCCAGCAATCCCCACAACGCGAGCGTCGCCGCCCCCGGCAACACGCGCGACAGCATCCAGATCGCAAGCCCGAGGAACACGAAACCGAACACGCGTTGCACCGCGATCATCCACGGCCCGCTCGTCGGCATCCCGCGGCCCGCGGCCATGCCGAACGCGATCAACGGCGCGCCCATGCCCAGCGCCAGCAGGAACAATGCCGCGCCACCGAGCACCGGATCGCGCGCCTGCGCGATGTAGAGCACTGCGCCCATCAACGGCGGCGCGACGCACGGCCCGACGATCAGCGCCGACAACGCGCCCATCGCCGCCACCCCCACCCACGAGCCACCGCGCTGGCGATCGCTCACCGCGCCCAGGCGCGCGCGCAATCCCGCGGGCAATTGCAGTTCGTACAAACCGAACATCGACAACGACAGGATCACGAACAAGGCCGCGAAGGCGCCGAGCACCCACGCGTTCTGCATCCACGCCTGCAGGTTGGCCGCCGCGCCGAGCAATCCCGCGAGCACGCCGGCAATCGTGAACACCACCGCGCTCGCAAGTACGTACACCAGCGACAGCGAGAACGCGCGCGTCGCACCGATGCGTTCGCCGCGGCCGGCGATGAGGCCCGACAGGATCGGCACCATCGGCAACACGCAGGGCGTGAACGCGAGGCCGAGCCCGTAGGCGAAGAACAGCAGCAACGTCCACGCGCGCTGCTTGCCGCCCAGGTCGCGCGCGAGGCGCTGGTCGGCGGCGAGGTTGTCGGCAGGCGTTGCAGCGGTCGCACCCGACACGGTGCCAGCGGGCAGCGACACCTGGATCGAACGCGTCATCACCGGATAGCAGATGCCTCCGGTCTGGCAGCCCTGGAACGACACGCGCAACGTGCCGTCCACGGCATTCACGTGCGTGCGCTGCACGGCCACCGGCACTTCCACCTGGTCGAAGTACACGACCACGTCGCCGAAATGTTCGTCGCGATGCTGCGTGCCCTGCGGCCAGCGCGGCGCGCCGAGCGACAGGCCCTGGCCATCGAGCTTCAGCGTGGTCTTGTCGCGATAGAGGTAATACCCGCGCGCCGGCGTGAAGCGCAGCAGCAGCGCGTTGCCGCCGTCGGCGATCGCTTCCACCTTGAACGCCTGCTCGGGCGGAAGCGGTGCGGCATCGACCTGCGCGCCGCCCGCATCGCCGAACAACGCGGAGGAGGCCGGCGCGCGCGCGCCGAGCAACGGTTCGACCGACGCCGAAGGCAATGCGACCTTGATCGTGCGCACCTGCGGTGGATAGCAGATGCCCGCGTCCGCGCAGCCCTGGTACTTCACCTTCAGCTCGACGCCTTGCGCCTCCGGCGCGATCGTGCCGCCATACGTCGCGATCAGCGCATCGCGGTAGATCTCCACGTCGCCGAAGAACTCGTCGTGCTTCGGATGCCCCTTCGGCATCGCGAGCGTTCCGCCATCGATGCCCTGCACGCCGATGCGCTGGCGATACAGGTAATAGCCGGGCGCAATCTTCCACGTCAGCTCGATGCGGTCGCGCGCGGGCGCGTCCACCGACAGCGCGAAGGCCTGGTCGACGGGCAGCAGGTCCTTTTCATCGATCGCCCGCGCATCGCGCGCCACGCCCGACAACGCCAGGGCGCACAACGCGAGCAATGCGTTTCGAAGGTATTGCGTCATTGCACTTCCCCGGCGATCCACTGGAGGTAGGCCGGCAGGCCGGCGGCTTCGACCGCGATCAGCTCGGGCAGTTCGTAGGGATGCAGCGCCACTAGCCGGGCCTGCAGGTCCGGCAATCGTTCGCGCGTGGTCTTGACCAGCAGCAGCACTTCATCGGCGCGCTCGACCCGGCCTTGCCAGCGATATGTCGAACGCAACCCCGGCAACACGTTGACGCAGGCGGCCAGGCGTTCGCCCACCAGCGCATCGGCGATGCGTTGCGCGGTGTCGGCATCGGGGCAGGTGCTGAGGCAGAGCAGGGCGGTCACGGGGCGGCCACGGATGGGGGCCGCATAGGGTAACCGCGCGGGCACGGCGGCCCGCGGGACGCAGCGGTCTGCGCAGTCGTCAGTCCAGCGTTTCGTAATACGCGTCGCTGGTCATCAGCGAACGCGTACGCGGGCGGCCGGTGCGCTGGCTCGCCAGTTCTTCCATCAGCTCGACCAGGGCGAGGCGCGCGCGCACTGGCGCTTCGCGGAAGGCCATGAGTAATCGCTGCTCGAGCGAATCGTCGACCAGCAGCGCGTCCACCGCCGACACCGAATCCAGCACCGTGTCCCGCGATGGCGCCATCTGCCCGCGTCCGGTGGCGAGCCATTCGAACTGCACGCCGGTCACCATCGCGATTTCGCGCAGGTGCTTGACGCTCGGGTTCTTGCCTTGCGGCGCTTCCCAATGGCTCACCGCGCTGCGTTGCACGCCCACGGCCTGCGCAAGCTGCGTCTGGGACATGGCGGCATGGCGGCGAGCCAGGCGGATGCGTTGTTGGGACGTCATTGGGTGGGTCGACAACTCTGTGCGATGTAACGGTGGAAGGAAGTTTCAGCGGCTGTGAAGGCGTTATCGGCACGTTAAACCCGGGAACAGTCGTGGGGATAGCGAAGAAGCCAACAATAGTCACCCCGTGAATGATAATGGCCGCATCCTGTCTACTTTTGGTAGCGGGCACGGTCACCACCGGGGCGGGCGCGAGGCGGGGCGCGGCTCTGGCTACCATCCGACAGCGCTTTTTGCCTGCCACCAGTCTTCACAACCTGCGACGGCGTCCGCAAGCTGCGCCCTCGTCGAACGGAATTTCGGCAGCAAGGGACTGGGAGCGGGGGAGCGGCGAAGGAACGCCAGCCACGGATCGGCACCCGTCACTCCGGGGGCGCGCACGGCATCGTGTGCGCCCTTTCTTTTTGCCTCTTGAAAGCACCAGGGGCTTTCCCCAACTCCCTCCCCGTCCCGGCGCGCCGGGCCTTTTCGTGTCGCGGTTTTGGCAGTCGGGTCCCCGGACTGCTAAGCTTCGCGCCCTTTCCCCAATCGACTCAACGACTTGCGAGGGTTGTCAATGAACATCAAGCCGCTCTACGACCGCGTTGTCATCAAGCGCATGGAAGAAGAAAAAATCTCCGCCGGCGGCATCGTCATCCCCGACTCCGCCACCGAAAAGCCGATCAAGGGCGAAGTCGTCGCCGTCGGCGACGGCAAGGTCCTCGACAACGGCTCCGTCCGCGCGCCGAAGGTCAAGGCCGGCGACAAGGTCCTGTTCGGCAAGTACAGCGGCACGGAAGTGAAGCTGGATGGCACCGAGTACCTGGTCGTGAAGGAAGACGACATCCTCGCCGTCCTCGGCTGAGCGTCGTTTCCGCACAACAAGCAATCACAAGAATTCTTCTACTGAGGTAATCCGCAATGGCTGCCAAGGAAATTCGTTTCGGTGAGGACGCGCGCGCCAAGATGGTGCGCGGCGTCAACGTGCTCGCCAATGCCGTCAAGGCCACCCTGGGCCCGAAGGGCCGCAACGTCGTGCTCGAGAAGAGCTACGGCGCCCCCACGATCACCAAGGACGGCGTGTCCGTCGCCAAGGAGATCGAGCTCGCCGACAAGTTCGAGAACATGGGCGCGCAGATGGTGAAGGAAGTCGCGTCCAAGACCTCCGACAACGCCGGTGACGGCACCACCACCGCCACCGTGCTCGCGCAGGCGCTGATCCGCGAAGGCATGAAGGCGGTCGCCGCCGGCATGAACCCCATGGACCTCAAGCGCGGCATCGACAAGGCCGTCGTGGCCGCCGTCGCCGAGCTGAAGAACATCAGCAAGCCCACGGCCGACGACAAGGCGATCGCGCAGGTCGGCACGATCTCCGCCAACTCCGACGAGTCGATCGGCAACATCATCGCCGACGCGATGAAGAAGGTCGGCAAGGAAGGCGTGATCACGGTTGAAGAAGGCTCGGGCCTGGAGAACGAGCTCGACGTCGTCGAAGGCATGCAGTTCGACCGCGGCTACCTCTCGCCGTACTTCATCAACAACCAGCAGTCGATGTCGGCCGAGCTGGATGATCCCTTCATCCTGCTGCACGACAAGAAGATCTCGAACGTCCGCGACCTGCTGCCCGTCCTCGAAGGCGTGGCCAAGGCCGGCAAGCCGTTGCTGATCGTCGCCGAGGAAGTCGAAGGCGAAGCGCTGGCCACCCTGGTGGTCAACACGATCCGCGGCATCGTCAAGGTCTGCGCCGTCAAGGCGCCGGGCTTCGGCGACCGTCGCAAGGCGATGCTGGAAGACATGGCCACCCTGACCGGCGGCACCGTGATCTCCGAAGAAGTCGGCCTCTCGCTCGAGAAGGCGACCATCAAGGACCTCGGCCGCGCGAAGAAGATCCAGGTCACCAAGGAAAACACCACGATCATCGACGGCGCCGGCGAGACCTCCGCCATCGAAAGCCGCATCAAGCAGATCAAGGCGCAGATCGAAGAGACCTCTTCGGACTACGACCGCGAGAAGCTGCAGGAGCGCGTCGCCAAGCTGGCCGGCGGCGTTGCGGTGATCAAGGTCGGTGCCTCGACCGAAATCGAAATGAAGGAAAAGAAGGCCCGCGTCGAAGACGCCCTGCACGCCACGCGCGCGGCGGTGGAAGAAGGCGTGGTCCCGGGCGGCGGCGTTGCGCTGATCCGTGCGCTGGCTTCGGTCGGCAAGATCACCGGTGCCAACGAAGACCAGAACCACGGCATCCAGATCGCCCTGCGCGCGATGGAATCGCCGCTGCGCGAGATCGTCACCAACGCCGGCGAAGAGCCGTCGGTCGTGCTCAACAAGGTCAAGGAAGGCTCGGGTAACTTCGGTTACAACGCGCAGACCGGCGAGTACGGCGACATGGTCGCGATGGGCATCCTGGACCCGACCAAGGTCACGCGCACCGCGCTGCAGAACGCCGCGTCGATCGCCGGCCTGATGATCACGACCGAAGCGATGGTCGCCGAGCTGCCGAAGAAGGACGAACCGGCGATGCCGGGCGGCGGCATGGGCGGCATGGGCGGCATGGATTTCTAAGAGCGCAAAGCGCATCCAGATCCAGGCAGTCCAGGTAACGCAGAAAGGCCCGCGCAAGCGGGCCTTTCTCGTTGTCCCCCTTCCCGCCCCGCGGGGAGGGCAGGGGAGGGGACGCTCCGATCGCCGTAACCTCACTCAAGGCGCATGCGTAAAGTCGATGCGCCCATACAACCCGTGCTCCTCGTCGTTCGGCCCCGACGCAAAGAACAACGTATCCACCGGCTGGTCGCTCAGCCCGTTGCCGAACTGCATGCCCCACAACCCGTCGACGTAGATCGACGAACCGTCGCGATGCCGCAGGTTGCCCAGCAACGTGCCCGACGACGCCCCGTACGCATTGATCTTCCCGTCGCCGAAATTCCCGACGAGCAGCGCGTTGTGGAACGTCCCGAACGCCGCCGGCGCGAGCGCGAGGCCCCACGGCGCATTGAGCGCACCGCGCGTGGCGATGCGTCGCGCGAACTTCCCGTTCGGCTTGAACACGCTCACGAAGCCGCACCCGGCGCAGCGCACTTCGTCGGACATCGTCGCGTCCTGCTTGGCATAGGTGACGTAGATGTCGCCGTTGATCGCCTGGATGCCGAACGGCGCATAGCCCTTCGGGATGCCCGGATCCTTGAACGCGCCGGTGGCCAGCGTCACCGGTTTGAAGTTGCTGTCGAACACATCCACGCGCGCGTGGAAGAAGTCGGTGGCGTAGATCAACTGCGTCAGGCCGTCGCCGCTCAACGCCAGGCCCTTGTAGTTCGTGCCGTCGGCCGAGTGGTTGATCATGCGGATCGCATGCGTGACATCCACCGCGGGCGACCAGGCGGCGATCACGCCCTGTTCGGTGGCGAACAGGAAGCGCGCGGGCCCGCTCAATGCCCCCTGCGTCACCACGAACGCATTCGAACCGTTGAACACGATGCCGGTGGGATTGCCGCCGGTCGTCATCGTGGGCGAAGGAATCGCGACGACGAGCGACTGCACGACCCCGTCGCCGTCGTACAGCGTGGACACCATCCCGTCGGCGGCGGACACCCACACGAAGCCGAACGGATTGAACGCAACCCCCCACCCGTTCACCAGGTTGGGATCGACGTGCGCGGCGGGGATGGTGCCGTCGGACACGAGGTTGCGGACCTTGTAGTAACCATCCACGGCCAGCGCGGAAGGCGCGGCCGCTGCAAGCACCAGGGCGAGGCCGACGGCGCATGCGGCGCGCCGGCGATGTCGGAAGAGCAGGGACATGGCAGGACTCCTGCGGAAGTGGGGGATTGGGAATGGCTGCGGCGCCGGGGCGTGGCCCGTGTTTCGCCGCGCGCATGCATCCCGTCGCGGCGCCGCTTGGTTCAACCCAACGACACCCTCACGCCCGCGCAACGCGCCGGGGCCTGCAATCGCCGCCGTCGATTGAACCGACCGACCCGCGCGCAGGCATGCACTGCGCATCCCGGAGGTCTGCCCATGCCGCGTCCCGTGCCCGAAGGCGAAACCCACCGCATCGCGATGGACGATGTCGACCTGCTCGGCCTCGTGGCGATGGAGGACATGCACGCGTTCGAAGCGCTCTATCGCGCCTACGCGCCGCGCCTGCGCCGCTTCCTGCGCGGCGTGCTGCGCCAGCACGCGCTGGTGGACGAAGTGCTCGACGACACGATGCTGGTCGCATGGCGCAAGGCGCACACGTTCGACGCGAGTTCGCAGGTGTCGACGTGGCTGTTCGCGATCGCGTACCGCCAGGCGATGAAGGCCGTGCGGCGCAGCGACATGCCGCTGCCCGATCCGCGCGACGAACCACGCGCGCCGAGCGACACCGAACCCGACGGCACGATGCAACGCCACCAGTTGCGCGCGCGCCTGGACGCGACGATCGCGCAACTCACGCCGGAACATCGCGCGGTGATCGAGCTGACCTACTTCCACGGGCATGGCTGCAAGGAGATCGCCGAGATCGTCGGGTGCCCCGTGGCCACGGTGAAGACGCGCATGTTCTACGCGCGCCGCCGCATGAAGACCTTGCTCGGCGATGCCGGGGCGGAGGCACTGTGAACGGTCGCGTGCTCTCCTTCGAAGGGCGCGGGCATCGCGCCATCGCCTTGCTGCTGCCGTGGTACGCCAACGGCACGTTGTCGCAGGACGAACACCTGCGCGTGCAAGCGCACCTCGCCGAATGCGCCGCATGCCGGCAGGACGTGGAGGCGATGCGCACGCTGATCGACGACGGTCCGGCGCACGTCGAGGCCCCCGATGTCGATCGCGACTGGCAGCGCCTGCGCGGTCGCCTGCATGCCACGCAACGCGCGCCGGTCTTGCGCGCTCGCTGGCCGCGCCTGCGCACGGCCTGGCGCGGGACCTTGCCGTGGACGCGCATCGCGTTGGGCGCGCAGGCGGCGATGCTAGTCCTGCTGGGCGTGTTCGCGTTCCGGCGGGAAACCGCGCCGGACGCGCCGTTCGCCTATCGCACGCTGTCCGCGCCCACGGTGGCGGCGAACAAGGCCGACCGCGTGCTGGTCGTCTTCGATTCGCGCCTGACGGAAGCGCAGTTGCGCGCATTGCTGGCGCAGGTGCACGGCCGCATCGTCGACGGCCCGAACGAAGCCGGCGCTTTCCTCATCGCGACCGACCCCGGCCAGTCGCAGAGCGTGCGTGATGCGTTGCGTGCTTCGCCCGGCGTGGAAATCGCCGAGCTGCTGGCGCCGGCGGAGACACGCGAGTGATGCGCGCGCTTGCCGCCTTGCTGCTCGGTCTCGCGTTCGCGCTGTGCAGCGTCGCGCGTGCGGGTCCACCCGACGTGGAAGCGCGGCAACTCCTCGTGATGCTGCGCGCGCCCGCCGTCCACGATCGTCCGGACACCGCGTACGCAGGCGATTACCGGAACGCGCCGGGCCACGCCGCGCGCGCCCGCATCGCGCAACGCCTCGCCACCGCGCATGGCCTCACGATGCGTACCGACTGGCCGATGCCGGCGCTCGGTCTGGATTGCTTCGTGCTCGAAGCGCCGGATGCCGCGTCCGTGGCCGCGGCCGTCGCGGCACTCGCGCAGGACCCGCGGGTGGAATCGGTGCAGGCGATGCAACGCTTCGAAGTGCTGGGTGCGAAGGCGCCCGGTGATCCACTCTCGCCCGCGCAACCGGTGATCGCCCAATGGCGCCTGCAGGAACTGCATGCGTTCACGACGGGCAAGGGCGTGTCGGTTGCCGTGATCGATACGGGCGTCGCTTCGACGCATCCCGATCTGAAGGGCCAGGTCGTCGTGTCCCGGGATTTCATCAACGACAAGCCCACGAACACCATCGCGGAAGCGCACGGCACCGAAGTCGCCGGCCTCATCGCCGCCCGCGCCGACAATCGCCTCGGCATCGCAGGCGTGGCACCCGGCGCGCGCCTGTATGCGTTGCGCGCCTGTCGCGAAGACGGACCGCGGGGCGTGGCGCACTGCAGCAGCTTCACGCTCGCCAAGGCGTTGCAGTTCTCGATCGAGCAGCGCGTGCGCGTCCTCAACCTCAGCCTGTCGGGGCCGCCCGACGTGTTGCTCGCGCGCCTGATCGACGTGGCGCTGCGCAACGGCGCCAACGTGGTCGCGGCGGTGGATGCGCGCGCGGCCGACGGCGGGTTTCCTGCTTCCCATCGGGATGTGCTGGCGGTCGCTGGCGATGCGCGACAGGAGGTCGCCTTCGCCGCCGTCGTGGCCCCGGCCACCGCGCTGCCGACGACGACGGCGGACGGCGGCTGGGGCCTCGTCGACGGCGCATCGTTCGCCGCGGCCCAGGTCAGCGGCCTGGTGGCGCTGCTGCGCCAGCGTGCGCCCCGCGCCGGCAGCGCCTTCCTGCGTGACGCGGTCGCACCGCCGGCTGCGCTAGGCTCCGGGCCGGCGCGTCCCCACCCGGTCGACGCCTGTGCCGCCGTCGCGCGCGCGCAACGCGCCTGCGCCTGCGGTTGCGGGTCCCGTGCGATCGCGGAGGAGTCGTCGCGCCACTGAGAGCGCGCGGTGCGACATGGCACCACTGCAACTCCACGCCCGGTTGGCGCGCGCTGCGCTGCGCTGGGGATCTGCGCGTGCCTGTTCGTGTTCGTCGCGCCTGCCTGGGCGCAGGTGTCGGGCAGCGTCGGCGTGGTGTCGGACTATCGCTATCGCGGGTACTCGCTCAGCGACGACAGGCCGGCGGTGCAGGGCGACATCGAGTGGAACGCGAACGGCGGCTTCTACGCAGGCCTGTTCGCGTCCACCGTGCGCCCGGCATACCAGTCCAGCGGCGCGTTGTGGATCCCGTATGCAGGCTTCGCGAAGCGTGACGGGCACGGGCGCAGCTGGGATGTCGGCATCCGCTGGTCGCATTTCGATTCGGCGTCGGCGTACGACTATCCGGAAGTGCACGTGGGCGTGGCGTTCCGCCGCGTGACGATCCGCGCGCACTACGCGCAGGACTACTTCGGCGATGCACCGGGCGTGTACGTCGAAGTCGATGGCGGCGTGCCGTTCGCCGAACGCTGGCAGTTGCTGCTGCACGCGGGCGCGGCGCACGACGTGGAGACCGGTGGCGCAGGCACGCGTTTCGACGTGCGCGCCGGTGTGTCGCTGGCCACGCGCGTGTGCGATGTCTCGCTGTCCTGGCAGGGCACGCGCGGGGAAACCGAGTATCCGTACTACCCGCCGTGGGATCCCTACGATCGCGGCGGCTGGGTGCTGGGCTGCGTGCACCGCTGGTGAACTGTCCCGCGCGGGGCGCGTCTTGCGTTGCCTTGGGCATCGACGCCGCGCACGCGAAGGATCCGCATGGGACGCACCCCGTTGTTCACGCTGCTGCAGCGCGCCGCCCGCATCGCGCGCGCCACGGCCCGCAGCGATGCACCCTTCGACGCGTTCTACGATCGCGGCCGCGCCATGCGCGTGGATCCCGCACGACGCCGCTTGTTGCAGGGCGCGGCGGCGGGGCTCGCGTTGACGGCCTGCGCCCCCGCGACGCAGCTCGCGCGCGATTCGGGTTCGCCCGTCGTGATCGTGGGCGCGGGCATCGCGGGGCTCACCGCGGCGTGGCGCCTGCGCCAGGCGGGCGTGCCGGTGCGCGTGTACGAAGCGCAGTCGCGCGTCGGCGGACGCATGTTCAGCCTGCGCGATCATTTCGGGCCGGGACAGGTGATCGAGCTCGGCGGCGAACTGATCGACAGCGGGCACGTGCGCATCCGCGCGCTGGCCAAGGAAAATGGGGCTCGAGCTCGACGACCTGTTGGCGCACGACACCGACATCGACACCTGGTGGTTCGACGGCCGCCGCATCAGCGAACGCGAGATCGTTGCGGCCTTCGTCCCCGTTGCGGCGGCGATCGTGCGCGATGTCGCGTCGCTCGGCGACGGCGCGCTCGACTACACCGATGCCAACCCCGCGTTCCGGGCGCTCGATGCGATGAACATCGCACAGTGGCTCGATCGGGAACACGTGTCCGGCTGGCTGCGCAAGCTGATCGCGGTGGCCTACACCACCGAAATGGGGCTGGAGATCGACCGGCAGTCCGCGTTGAACCTGCTCACCTTCATCGGCACCGACGATCCCGATGTGTTCCGCGTGTTCGGCGCCAGCGACGAACGCTTCCACGTGCGCGGCGGCAACGACCGAATCCCGCACGCCGTTGCGGACAGACTCGACGACGCGATCGAACCCGGTGCGGTGCTCGAAGCGATCCGCGCGCGCGGCGACGATCTCGTGCTGACGTTCCGCCGCAACGGCGCGACGCAGGACGTGCACGCCGCGCAGGCGATCCTCGCATTGCCGTTCACGCTGCTGCGCAAGGTCGCCATCGACGTGCCGATGCCTGCGCACAAGCGCAACGCCATCGACCGCCTGCCGTACGGCACCAACGCGAAGCTGATGATCGGGTACGACCGCCGCGTGTGGCGCGCGCAGGGGGCCAACGGTGCGTCGATGAGCGACCTGTCCTACCAGACGACGTGGGACACCACGCGCGAACAACCCGGCGCGCAGGGCGTGCTGACCAACTTCACCGGCGGTGCGCACGGCGTGGCGCTCGGGCAGGGCACGCCGCGCATGCAGGCCGATGCGGCGACCGCGGACCTGGATCGCGTGTTCCCCGGCCTGGCCGCGGCCCGCACCCAACCGCGCGAAGCACGCTTCCACTGGCCCAGCCATCCGTGGACCCTCGGCAGCTATGCGTGCTTCGGGCCGGGCGACTGGTCGGCCCTGCGCGGCGCGGTCGGGGAGTCCGTTGGTCGGCTATTTTTTGCCGGTGAGCACTGCGCACTGGAGACGCAAGGCTTCATGGAGGGCGGTTGCGAGTCGGGCGAGCTCGCCGCGGAGGCCGTGCAACGGGCACGCGGAATGCGTGTTGGCGCGGGGATTTATCGCATTCACGAACGACGATTCGGCACCCTTGAATGAGCCTTTCTGTACTGCCCGGTATCGTTTTGCAGTGCAGCGTGCAAACCCAATAACGATTCCTTCACGATCGCCCCGCATCCCGACGTGGGGGAGGGAGCAGGCCCGCAACCGGTTCGTCCGGGGCGGGCTTTTTATTTGCCGATGCCATCATGGGCGCGATGACGGACCCCACCGACACCCACGTCGCACGCCAGCTCGATCGCCTGCGCGCGATCGCCTCCGACGATTGGACCCCTGCGCTCGCGGAGCGCCTGGCCGCATTGGCCCTGGCGAGCGACTTCGCGATCGACACGCTCGTGCGCCTGCCGGCGCTGCTCGACTCGTTCGCGCGCGATGACGCGTTCGGAACGCCGCCCGAGCTCGGGCCGGATGCGCGGACCGACTGGCAATCCCGCCTGCGCCGCTATCGCACCGCCGAATCCGCGCGCCTGGTCTGGCGCGACGTGTCGGGCCTGGACGACGTGGACGCCACGCTCGCCGGCAGCACGCAACTCGCCGACCGCTGCCTGCGCCTCGGCCTGTCGGCGCTCGAAGGCGAATTCGCCCAACGCTACGGCCAGGTGCGCGCGGCAGATGGCAGCGTGCAGCGCCTGGTGGTGTTCGGCCTCGGCAAGCTGGGCGGTGGCGAACTGAATTTCTCGTCCGACGTCGACCTCGTCTACGCGTATCCGCAGGAAGGCGACAGCGACGGCGCGCGTTCGCTCGCGGCCGAGGATTACTTCGCGCGCCTGGGGCAGCAACTGGCGAAGCTGCTCGACGAAGCGACGGCGGAGGGCTTCTCGCATCGCGTCGACCTGCGCCTGCGTCCGTTCGGCAACGCGGGCCGCGTGGCCTTGCCGTTCGCCGCGATGGAGTCGTACTTCCAGCGCGAAGGACGCGACTGGGAACGCTATGCGTGGCAGAAGGCGCGGCCCGTTGCGGGCGATGCAGATGCGGGACTGCGCTTCCTCGATGCGTTGCGGCCGTTCGTCTATCGGCGATATCTCGATTACGGCGCGCTGGATGGCTTGCGCGAAATGAAGGCTGCGATCGCCGCGGAAGTCGCGCGCAAGGAACTGGCCGACGACATCAAGCGCGGTCCCGGTGGCATTCGCGAAATCGAATTCCTCGTCCAGGCGCTGCAGTTGATCCGCGGCGGTCGCGAACCGACGTTGCGCGAACGACGCTTGCTGCCAGCGCTTGCGGCGTTGGTGGAAGCGGGCCACGTCGCACCCGCCGCTGGCGAGGCGCTCGCGGAGGCGTATCGCTTCCTGCGTCGATTGGAAAACCGCCTGCAGATGTTGCGCGATGCGCAGACGCACGCGCTGCCGGAAAGCCAGGTCGATCGCGCCCGCATCGCACGTGGCCTCGGGTACGACGATTGGGACGCCTTGCGCGCCGCGCTTGATGTGCAGCGGACGCGGGTTTCGACCGAGTTCGAAGCGTTGCTCGCGCCACGCGGCCGTTCCGCGGCGCCGAGCGACCTCGCGACGTACTGGCGCGCGTTGCCCGATGCAGGTGAAGCGCAGGCCTTGTCCGATGCCGGCTTCGGCGACATCGAAACGCTGGACGGCAGCCTGCGCGACTTCGCGCGCGCGCCCGGCGTGCGCACGTTGTCCGACGCCACGCGGGCGCGCCTGGATCGCGTGCTGCCTGCGTTGCTCACCTCGGCGGCGCGTTCCTCGCAACCGGATGCCGCGCTGCGCCGCTTGCTGCCGCTGTTGCATACGTTGCTGCGGCGCGCGAGCTACCTCGCGCTCCTCGACGAACAACCGGCGGCCCTCGCGCGCCTGGTCGACGTCGTGGCCGGCAGTGCCTTGCTCGCCGAACGCATCGCCGCGCATCCGCTCCTGCTCGACGAATTGCTGGACCGCCGCAGCGCCGGCGCGTTGCCCGATCGTGCTTCGCTGATCGAAGCGTGCGACGAAACCCTGCACGACGACGACGCGGAAGCCGCGTTGATGGCGCTCAACGAAGTGCGCCAGGCGCTGAGCTTCCGCATCGCGCTGGCGACGCTGGATGCGCGCCAGACCGCGTACGAAAGCGCGCGCCAGCTGGCCTGGCTCGCCGACGGCGTGATCGATGCAGTCCTCGTGCTCGCGCAGCGGGAAGTCGAACGTCCGCATGGCCGCGTGCCCGGAGCGCGCTTCGCCGTGCTCGGTTACGGCAGCCTCGGCGGCGAGGAGCTTGGCTTCGGGTCCGACCTCGACCTCGTGTTCCTGTACGACGCCGCACCCGACGCACAATCCGACGGCGCGCGTCCGCTGGATGCCACGCGCTGGTTCGCACGCCTCGCGCAGAAGATCGTTGCGCTGCTGGGCACCGTCACCGGCGCCGGCCGTCTGTACGACGTGGATGTGCGCCTGCGTCCCGATGGGGCGAAGGGCTTGCTGGTCTCGAGCCTCGCCAGCTTCTCCGACTACCAGCGCGAACGCGCGTGGACGTGGGAGCACCAGGCGCTGGTGCGCGCACGGGGGGTCGCGGGCGAGCCTTCGTTGCTCAAGGATTTCGAACGCGTGCGTGCCGAAACGCTGGGCCGTGCACGCGACCCGGACACGCTGCGCACCGACGTCGTGCAGATGCGCCAGCGCATGCGCGCAGAACTGGATCGCGGCGACGCGGCGCGCTTCGACCTCAAGCAGGGCGAAGGCGGGCTGGTGGACCTGGAGTTCCTGCTGCAATGGTGCGTGCTCGCGCGTTCGGCGACGCAGCCGCAATGGCTCGGTCCGCGCGACACGCCCGGCCTGCTGCGCCTGGCCTGCGCGGACGACGTGCTCGATCGCGCCGCATGCGACGCCCTCGGCGCGGCACACGTCACGTTGCTGGAGGCCGGCTTGCGCTGCACGCTCGATCGTCGTCCGCGCATCACCGCCGAAACCGATGCGATCGCGCAGGCGCGCGCCGCGATCCGCGCGGCCACGCACGCGGCGGGCCTCGCGTTCGACTAGCGCAACTGGAGGCGGGCGAGGACTTCGGCCGCGACGCGACCGGTTTCGCGCAGCGGTTCGATGGCGTCGTCGGGCAGGTCGTATTCCGCCAGGGTGCGCACGCGCCCGCGTGCCTGCAAGGCCGCATGGAACTGCTGCAGGCGTCCGCGCACGCGTTCGCCCCCGAGCACGTACACCGGCACGCGGGTGGCGCACGCTTCGCTCAGCATGTTGACCGAATCGGCCGTGCACACGATGCGGTCGGCCCAGGCGAGCAGGCCGGCGTACGGATTCTCGCTGTCGTCGAGGCTCGCGTGCGCGGGCGCGAACCAGCGCAGGCCGGGGATGTCGCGCGATTGCGCACGCAACGCATCGCACCACGCGGGCGGCGTGCGGCGCGACGTGGTGGCGAGCAACGTGCCGCCGTCGCGCCGGATCACGTCGGCGAGGCGATGCAGGTCGCGTGCGAGCACCGGGCCGTCGTAGCCCGGCACATAGTCGCTTTCGCCACCGACCAGCAACGCGACGCGCGGTTGCGCGAGCGGCGAGAGGATCGAGAACGCGGCATGCGCGTCGGCGAGCCACGCATCGTCGACGGGATTGAGGCTGCCGACGAGCGTGACGATGTTGTCGCCCTGCAAGGCATCGTGTTCGGGTGCGACCACGACATCCCAGTGCGTGGTGGGCATGCGCGGGTCGAGGATCTGCACGACGCGCGATCCGCGCGCGCGCAATTGCCGGGTGGCCAGCGCCGCTTGCCGGCCGCAGCCGATCGCCAGCGCCGGCGGCGACGCGAGGGCGTGCGCGAAGTCGCGGCCGTACGCCATCGCGCTGCCCGGCGCCATGCGCGGGGCGATCCAGCGCCACGGCCGGTGCGGGACCAGCGCCAGGTGCGGTGCATCGTCGAAGCCCATGGCCGCCGCGAGCGCCCGCGCCTGCCGCACGTTGCCGGCGCGGTTGTCGGTGATCAGCAGGCACGTTTCGGTGGCGGGGCGTTCCATCCGTGCGGAGGTCCGTTGCGGCTGCGGTCTCGGCCGCTTGACGCGCGACACTCTACACTGCGCGCCTTCGCCCGGATTGCAACCGCAGCCCCATGACAGATTCGTTCAAGCCCACGCTGCCCGACGCATCGCTGGACCAGCTCTTCCGCCAGGCTCGCACCTACAACCGGTTCACCGGTGAGGTCGACGACGCCACGCTGCACGCCCTCTACGACTTGCTGAAGTGGGGCCCCACCACGTCCAACAGCTGCCCCGCGCGTTTCGTGTTCGTGCGCTCGGCCGAAGCGAAGGCCAAGCTCGGCCCTGCGCTGGACGAAGGCAACTACAAGAAAACGATGGCCGCGCCGTGCACGGCGATCGTCGCGTACGACATGGCGTTCTACGAAAAGGTGCCGGTGCTGTTCCCGCACACGGATGCGCGCGGCTGGTTCGATACCAAGCCCGAGCCCGACCTGCGCACGATCGGCCTGCGCAACGGCAGCCTGCAGGGCGCGTACCTGCTGCTTGCCGCGCGTGCGCTCGGCCTGGATTGCGGGCCGATGTCGGGCTTCGACAACGCGAAGGTCGATGCCGCGTTCTTCCCGGGCACGTCCTGGCGTTCCAACTTCCTCGTCAACCTGGGCAAGGGCGACCCCGCGTCGATCTTCCCGCGTTCGCCGCGGCTGGGCTTCGACGAAGCCTGCCGCATCGATTGATCCCCACCACAGGACTGAACCGCATGATGATCCGCACGCGCATTGCCCTTGCCTCGCTGCTGCTGGTGGCCGGTTTCGCACAGGCCAAGCAAGCCACGTACAAGCTCGATCCCAACCACACGATGGTCGTGGCCTCGTGGGATCACTTCGGCTACTCGCATCCCGTGGCCAACTTCCTCAACGTGGACGGCACGCTGGTGTACGACGCCGACAACGTGGCCAACTCCAGCGTCACCGTGACGCTGCCGCTGTCGGGCCTGGACGCGATGGTGCCCAAGCTCACCGCGCACCTGCAGAGCCCGGATTTCTTCGACATGGCGAAGTACCCGACCGCCACGTTCAAGAGCACCAAGGTGGAATCGCTGGGCGGCAACAAGCTCAAGGTCACCGGTGACCTGACCATCCGCGACAAGACCAACCCGGTCGTGCTCGAAGTCACGCTCAACAAGGCCGGCGAGAGCCGCGGCCAGCCGAAGATCGGCTTCGATGCGACGGGCACGATCCAGCGCAGCGCGTTCGGCGTGGACGCCATGCTGCCGAACATCGCCGATGCCGTGCAGCTGCGCATCACCACCGAAGCGTCGGTGCCGAAGCCCGAGGGCGCGGAGGCCAAGTGATCGTCCAACGTGCTTCGAGTGCGCGCGGTGACGTGTCCGCCGGTTGGCTGAAGAGCCAGCACACGTTTTCGTTCGGGCACTACTACGACCCCGAATGGATGGGCTTCGGCCCGCTGCGCGTGATCAACGAGGATCGCGTGGCGCCGCGCGGCGGCTTCCCGCCGCATCGCCACGCGAACATGGAAATCCTCAGCTACGTGTTGTCCGGTGCGCTCGCGCACCGCGACGACACCGGCAGCGAGGGCGTGCTGCGCCCGGGCGAGCTGCAGTGGATGAGCGCGGGGCACGGCATCGAACACAGCGAGTTCAATGCGTCCGAATCCGAGCCGGTGCATTTCCTGCAGATCTGGATCCAGCCGGACCGGCTCAACGCCGCGCCGGGCTATGAACAGCGCGCGTTCGACCCGGAAGCCCGGCGCGGACGCTGGGCCACGCTGGCCTCGCCCGATGGCGCGGACGGCAGCCTGGCGATCCGGCAGCAGGCGTTCCTGCGCGGGGTGCGGCTGGGCGATGGCGAATCGGTGGACCTCGTGCTCGATCCCGCGCGCCGCTACTGGCTGCACGTGGCGCAGGGCGGCGCGGTGCTCGATGGCCGCGCGCTGTCGGCCGGCGATGCGCTGGGCCTGGTGGACGAGGGCGGCACGCGATCGTTGTCGGGCCGCGGTGCGGAAATCGCCGACGTCCTGCTCTTCGACCTGCCGGCCTGACGGCGGCTGCTAAACTCGCGGCCCGCGCATCGCCGAACCCCCGTGCCCATGGCCCCGCAGTCGCCCAGCAATCCCCAGCCCACCGCCACCGCGCCCGCCAACGCGCAGCAACGCTACGACGTGCGCCGGGCCGATCTGCCGCTCAGCTGCCCGCTGCCGTCGATGGCGCTGTGGAATTCGCATCCGCGCGTGTACCTGCCGATCGAAGCCGACGGGAGCGAATGCCAGTGCCCCTACTGCGGTTCGCACTTCGTGCTGATCGACTGACCAGCCGCACGCGACCGTGACGCGGCCGCTCACCATCGTCCAAGTGCTTCCCGCCCTCGAATCGGGCGGGGTCGAACGTTCCACCCTCGAGATCGCCGACGCCCTCGTGCGCGCGGGCCATCGCGCGCTGGTCGTGTCGGCGGGCGGACGGCTCGTGCCGCGGCTGGAAGCGCTCGGCGCCGAACACATCACGCTCGACATCGGGCGCAAGTCGCTCTTCACGTTGCAGCACGTGCCGCCGTTGCGTCGCCTGTTCGAACGCCGCGGTGCCGACATCGTGCACGCGCGTTCGCGGATGCCGGCGTGGATCGCGTGGCGCGCGCTGCAAGGCATGCGAGCCGCGCGACCGCGTTTCGTCACGACGATGCACGGGCTCAATTCGCCGTCGCCTTACAGCGCGATCATGGCGCGCGGCGAACGCGTGATCTGCGTGTCGGAGACGGTGCGCGCGTACTTGCTTGCGCACTATCCGAAGACCGATCCGGCGCGCCTGCGCGTGATCCCGCGCGGCATCGATCCGCAGGCCTTCCCGCGCATGCCTGCGCCCGATCGCGAAGCACGCGCGCGCGCCGCCGCGCTGCATCCCGCGCTCGGGGGTGAAGGTCCGTTGCTCCTGTTGCCCGGGCGCGGCACGCGGTTGAAAGGCCACGTCGACGCCCTCGACCTGCTGCATGCGCTGCGCCGCGACGGCGTGGATGCGCGCCTGTGGTTGCCGGGCAGTCGCGAACATGGACGCGATCGTTACCTGTCCGAACTGCAAGCGCACGCCACCGTGCTCGGCATCGACGCGGCCGTCGCGTTCGCGCCGCCCACCGATGCGATCGCCGATGCCTACGCGGCGAGCGACCTCGTGCTGCAGGTCTCGCGCAAGCCCGAAGCCTTCGGCCGCACGGTGCTCGAAGCGCTCAGCGTCGGCCGGCCCGTCGTCGGCTGGGACCACGGCGGCGTCGGCGAACTGTTGCGCGCCTGGCAACCCGCGGGCGCGGTGCCCCCGTTCGACGGCGACGCCCTGGTGCGGGCCGCGCGCGAAACATTGGCGCATCCGCCGACGCCTCCGGTTACGATGCCGCACACCTTGCGCGCCATGCAGGATCAGACGCTTGCGGTCTATGCAGAACTCGTCGACCACCGCTGACACACACGCCCCCGGCCCGCCGGCCGGCTGGCGCTGGGCGCCCGCCTGGGTGCTCGCCTTCGTCGCGTTGTGGCCCGCGCCCGGCTATGCCGAAGGCGTGATGTCGCTCGGTGCGATCGCGGCGATCGTGGTCCTGCTGGCCTCGCGTTTCCGCGGCGGCGCCGCGTTGCTCTCCGGTCCGGCGTGGGCGCTCACGAGCGTGTTGTTCTTCGCCTACTGGTTGCCCGAGGCGTTCTCGTCGATCGATGCGGTGGATCGCGCCCTCGCGTTGCGTGAATCCGCGTTCGACCTGCGCTACCTGCCGTTCCTGTGGCTCGTCGCCTCGGCGGTGGCGGATGCGCGCGGACGCCGCATCACGTTCGGCGGGCTCGCCATCATCGTCGCCATCTGGACGATCGACGCCGTGCTGCAGGCCGTCTCTGGCACGAGTCCGCTGTTCTTCGGCATCGACACCATCAAGCACGCGATCAGCGGGCACGGCATGTGCACCGATGCGGAAGCGCTGGCGGTGGATCGCCTGAGCGGCATCCTCGGGCCGTGCAACCTCAAGTTCGGACAGATGCTGGCGAGCATGTCGCCCTTCGCGCTGTATGCGGCCGCGCGTCGCTGGGGCGTGCCGGGGTGGTGCGTCGCCTCGGCGGTGGTCGGCGCGATCGTGTTGCTCGGTGGTGCGCGCGCGGCGTGGATTTCGTATGCGCTGGTGCTGCTGTGGTCGGGTTGGCGCCTGTTGGGTTGGAAGCGACTGCTCGCGGTGTTCGCGTTCGGCGCGATCGCGCTCGCGGCGCTCGGCTTGTTCGTGCCGCAGGTGGAAACGCGCTTGCAGCGCACGACGCAGCTGCTGGCCGCCGATGCGGGCGGCGTGGACAACGCCTTGTCCGGCCGCGGCCGCATCTGGTCCGCGGCGATGTGCATGTATCGCACGCACCCCATCAACGGCGTGGGGGCGCGCGGCTTCCGCGATGCGTTCAACGGCTGCGATGCAGAGGCGGGCAAGCTCGCGGCCTGGGGTGAAGGACCGGCATTGCACGCGCACCACTGGGTACTGGAAGTCGCCAGCGAAACCGGCACGATCGGCCTGGTGTTGTGGCTGGCCGGCATCGCGCTGGGATGGCGCGCGTGGCGCTATGCGAGCGAAACGGCGCGCGATCGCGCACGGCCGGCGATGCTCGCGCTCGTCGTCACGTTGTTCCCGTTCAACACGCACCTGGCGTTCTATTCGACGTTCTGGGGCGGGCTGGCGCTGATGCTGGCCGCGCTGTACGCGGGCAGCCTGCTGTCGCGCGACCCCGAACCCGCGGCGGCCCCCGCGGCTGCGGCTGCATGAGCACGCGGGCGCCGATCAGCGGCGTCGTCACCACGTTCGACAACGCGGCGACGCTGGAAGCGTGCCTGGCGAGCCTGGCGTTCTGCGACGAACGCGTGGTGCTCGATTCCGGCTCCACCGATGCGACGCGCGACATCGCCGAACGCTACGGCGCGCGCGTCTCCGTGCGCCCGTTCGAAGGCTATGGCCCGCAGAAACAACACGCGATCGACCTGGCCACGCACGATTGGGTGTTGCTGCTCGACGCGGACGAATCGCTGACCGACGCAGGCCGCGCGATGATCGAACGCACGCTGCAGGCGCCGCGCGCGGACGGCTATCGCCTGCCGCGCCAGGAATGGTTGTTCTGGCGCTGGTCGCACGCCGGCGCGCGGGCGAACTGGCAGTTGCGCCTGTTCCGCAAGTCGCGCGCGCGCATGAATACCGTGCCGGTGCACGCCGCGCCGACGCTCGACACGGGCGCGCCGCAGGACCTGGACGCCCCGTTCCGCCATTACGGCGAACCGCACCTGGCCGATCGCGTCGAGAAGGTGAACCGCTATTCCAGCGGCATGGTGGTGAACAAGCGCCGCAAGCCGATCCGCGGACTCGGGTTGCGCATCGTGCTGCAGCCCTACGTCGCCTTCCTCAAGCTGTACATCGGCAAGCGGTATTTCCTCAACGGCTGGGCGGGCTTCTTCGCCGCGCGCACGCATGCGTTCTACACCTTCCTCAAGTACGCGAAGGTGCTGGAAGCGCAACGCGAACGCGATCAATCGCCGTAGGGCGAAGTGCCATCCGGCTGCCGCTTGAAGCGGCGATGGATCCACAGGTACTGGTCGGGCGCGACGCGCGCCATTGCTTCGATCGCCGCCATCACCGCGGCGGTATCCGCGACCGCGTCCTTCGACGGAATGCTTTCCAGTCCCGGCACGAGCCGCAACGTGTAACCGCCATCGGCGCGTCGCGCGTGCTGGAACGCCACGACCAACGCCCCCGACAGGCGCGCGAGCTGGTGCGTCGACGACAGGCTGTTCGCAGGCCGGCCGAAGAAGGGCACGTATACGCTTTCGCCGCGGCTCGGGTCCTGGTCCGGCGCGTACCACAGCACGCCGCCCTGCTTGAGGTGTTTCACCGCAGGGCGCAATTCCTGCTTGGTGAACATCGCGGCGGCGTAGCGCAGGCGGCCGCGCTTGACGGCCCATTCCATCGCCGGCTCGGCGTGTGGGCGATACATGCCGGCGAGCGGCACGTGGTCGCACATCAGGCGGCCGCAGATTTCCAGCGTGGTGAAGTGGCCCGACACGACGATGATGCCGCGGCCGCTCGCACGCGCGGCCGCGATCAGGTCGAGGCCTTCGACGACCAGGCCGTGGCGCATCGGATCCACCGAGCCCCACCACGCGCGCGCGAATTCGAACAGGCCGATGCCGAGCGCGGCGAAGTGTTCGCGCAACAGCGCTTCGCGCGCGGCGGCGTCGAGTTCGGGGAAACATAGTTCAAGGTTCCGCGCAGCGATGCGGCGGCGCGCGGGCATCGCGACGCGGAGCAAGGCACCGAGGCCGCGGCCGAGCGCGCGCTGCAACGACCAGGGCAGGCGCGCGAGCGCGGCCATCGCACCGATGCCCAGCCACGTCGGCCAATGGCGCGAGCCCAGGGGCGGGCGATCGTGGTCCGTCGGGGCAGGCGCGGGCGTCATCGTCGCGATTCTACGGGGGTCCGCTGACAGGTATCCTCCCGTGATGCGGACGGACCCCTTCGAGCGCGTGCTGCGCGGCCTGTATTCGGCCGCGCTGTACCTGCTCCTTCCCATCACGGTGTACCACTTGATCTGGCGCGGCTTCCGCCAGGCCGAATACTTCCGCCGCTGGCCGGAGCGCTACGGGATGTACGGCAGCCCGGTCGACGACGATGCGCCGCGCGAAACGCTGTGGGTGCACGCGGTCTCGGTGGGCGAAGTGAATGCCGCCGCACCGCTGGTGAACGCGCTGCGCCGGTTGCACCCGGACCTGCCGTTGCTGGTCACCACGATCACGCCCACCGGCTCGGCGCGCGTGCGCGCGCTGTGGGGCGAGGACGTGCAGCACGTGTATCTGCCGTACGACCTGCCGGGCGCGGTGCGCCGCTTCTTCACGCATTTCCGCCCGCGCGCGGGCCTGGTGCTCGAAACCGAGTTGTGGCCCAACCTGCTGTTCGGCGCGCGCGAGCAAGGCGTGCCGACCTACATCCTCAATGCGCGGTTGTCGGAACGTTCGCTGCGCGGCTATCGCCTGCTCGCGCCGCTGGTGGGACGCGCGTTGCGCACGGTGCGGCGCGTGGGCGCGCAGTCGAAGGCGGATGCGGAACGCTTCGTGCAACTCGGCGCGCGCGAAGAGCAGGTGCAGGATCTCGGCAACCTCAAGTTCGATACGCCGGTGCCGGACAACCTCGCGGCCTTCGTCGCGCAGTTCCGCGAACGCCTGGGCACGCGCAATGCGTGGATCGCGGCGAGCACGCACGATGGCGAAGAAGCCGCGGTCGTCGCGATGCACCGCGCGCTGCGCGCGACGCACCCGGAGTTGTTGCTGGTGTGGGCGCCGCGGCATCCCGAACGGTTCCGCGCGGCGGTGGACCACGCGCATGCGGCGGGCTGGCGCGTCGCGACGCGGCGGCTCACGCGCTGGCCGGGCGCGGACGACGATGTGTTCGTCGTCGATACGCTCGGGGAATTGATGGCGTTCTATGCGTGCGCGCAGGTGGCTTTCGTCGGCGGAAGCCTGCAGCCGATCGGCGGGCACAACCTGCTGGAGCCGGCGGCGGTGGGCACCGCGATGGTGACCGGGCCGCACCTGCACAACTTCACGGAGATCGCGCATCGGCTCGAACAGGCGGGCGCCGTGCGGATCGTGCCGGATGCGGGTGCAGCGACCGTCGCGATCGGTGAATTGCTGGACGACGAAGCGGCGCGCGCGCGGATGGTGGCGGCGGGCTATCGGCTGGTCGAAGAAGGGCGCGGTGCGCTGGCGCGGACGTTGGGGTTGATTGCGCCGGTGTTGCCGGCGGGGTGAAGCGTCCTTACCCCAACCCCTCTCCCTGGCGGGAGAGGGGCTCGAAGCAAAAGCGGGTTACTGCGCGCCGTTGGTCGGTGCGATCGCCGCGATGTCGACCGTCAGCAGGCGATTGATGTCCTGCACGTCATCGACGTCGAGCGTGCCGGCGGCCTGCTCGAGGTTGAGGCGGCTCTGCAGGAAGTTGTAGCGCGACAGCGCGTAGGCCTGCTGCGCCTGGAACAGGTTGCGCTGGTTGATCAGCACGTCGAGCACGGTGCGCGTGCCCACTTCCAGGCCGACCTGCGAGGCTTCGTACGCGGCGCGGGCCGAGACCAGCGCGAGGCGGCGTGCTTCGACTTCGCTCACGCCCGCCACGACCACCTGGTAGGCATTGCGCGTGTTGCGCTCGAGCGCGCGGCGCTGCTGTTCCAGTTCGTCCTGGCGCACGTCGCGCGTGTACAGCGCCTGGCGCACGCCGGACTGCGTCGCGCCGCCGGCGAAGATCGGCACGCGCAAGGTCAGGCCGAGGCTGCGCGAGTCGTTGCGGTTCTCGAAATCGGTGGTGAGGTTGGTCAGCGTGTCGGACGAGGAACCATCCGTGCGGCTGCTGCCGTAATTGCCCGACAGGTACAGCGTGGGGTAGTGGCCCGCGCGCGCCGTGCTGATGTCTTCCTCGGCCGACTTGACCTGGTATTCCTTGGCCTTCAGTGCGGGATTGTTGTCCATTGCCATCTGCACCCACTGGTCGGCGCCGGTGGAGGCGGGCAGCTGCGGCTGGAAGTCTTCCGGCAGGCCCTTCACGCGTTCGATCGGCTTGCCGGTGATTTCGGCGAGCGCCTGGTAGGCGTCTTCGACCTGGTTGCGCACGGTGATCGTGTTGGCGCGCGCCGAGTCGTACTGCGCGCGCGCTTCGTGCACGTCGGTGATGGGCGCCAGGCCCACTTCCAGGCGCTTGCTGGCGAAGTCGAACTGCTTCTTCAGCGCGGTTTCCGAGGCTTCCGCCGCGGCCAGGGTCTCGACCTGCACGAGTACGTTGAAGTACGCGGCCGAGGTGCGCGTGACGAGCGAGTCGCCCGCCGATTCCACCTGGTAGTCGCTGGCTTCGCTGAGCAGGTTGGCGCTGCGCAGGCGCGTGATGTTGCTGTGGTCGTAGACCATCTGCGACAGGTTCACGCCGTACTGCTTGTTGGTGTTGTCGTTGGTGCCTTCGCTCGGCACGATCGCGCTGCCGAACGCCTGCGAACCGGAACTGTCGTTCTTGGTGCGGGTGATCGAGGCGCTGCCGTTCAACTGCGGGAGCAGCGCGGCGCGTGCCTGCACCGAGCCTTCCTTGGTGACGAGGCGGCTGGATTCGGCGGCGGAGAACTGCGGGTCGCCGGCGCGTGCCAGCTCGTAGGTCTGCAGCAGGTCTTCGGCGTGCGCCGCCATGGGCGCGATGGCGAAGGCGAGGGCCAGGACGAGGGGACGGCGGCTCATGCAGGTTCCTTCCGGATTCAAATGGGGACGAGGGGGAGTTTAGAAATCGAACTTGGCGACGGGCGCAGCGCCCGCCAGGTAATTCAGGTCGGTCTCGAACAACGATTCGATACCGGGACCGTTGACATCGTTGCGCACCAGCACCGCTTCCATCGCGGGTGCGACGCCGCGCACGACGAACAGGCGGCCGCCGGGGCGGAGCCATTGCAGGAAACGCGGCGGGATCGCCTCGACGGCGCCGGTGACGCAGATCGCGTCGTAGCGGCGGTCGGTGTCCCACGAGAACGCATCGGCGGCCTCGATCCGGACGTTGCCGCCCAGGCCCATGGTGTCCAGGCGCGCGCGGGCGGCGTCGGCGAATTCGGCGTGCAGCTCGATGCTGTGCACTTCGCGCGCGAGGCGGCCGAGGCATGCCGTGAGGAATCCGCTGCCCGTGCCGATCTCCAGCACGTCTTCCCCGGCCTGCACGTCGAGCGCCTGCAGCACGCGGCCTTCGACGACGGGCTTCATCATCGATTCGCCGTGGCCGAGCGGGAGCGCGGCATCGGCATAGGCCAGCGCGCGATGCGCGGACGGCACGAACGCATCGCGCGGCACCATCACCAACGCATCGAGCACGCGCGCATCGAGGACGTCCCACGGGCGAACCTGTTGTTCGACCATGGTCTCGCGGGCTTTGGCGTAATCGATCGTCATGATTGGGGTCTCGCGCGGAAAACCGGGAATTCTACGCCCAGGCGGGTCGCGTTCCGGAGGGACAGCATCGCTGTGGTAGCACACCCGTACTGAGTGCCGGAAGTCAGGGCGACCATCGTCAGCGCCCCGTGCCGTAGCCGCGGAGGAACAGATCCACGGCGGCTTCGAGCTGGGCTTCCACCTCGTGCGCGCGGACTTCCGTGCAGCAACCGAAGACCAGTTGCGCATGCAGTTCGCCCTTGGCCAGGCACAGGAACTGCGAGGCGGCGCGCGCCACGTCGTCGATGGCCAGCTCGCCGGTGGCGACATGGTGTTGCAGCACCACCGCCACGGCGTCCTGGATGCGTTGCGGGCCGGCTTCCCAGAACAGGCGCGGCATCGGCGTATCCAGGACCTGCGGGGTGCACAGGGTGCGGTGGCCCGCGAGCGCTTCGGGGCCGCAGATCATCCCGAAGAAGGCGCGCGCGATCTGCAGCAGGCCTTCGCGCAGGGGTGCGGCGTCGGCGGCGGCGAACAGGGAATCGGGCAACTGCTGTTCGCAGTGCGCCTGCACGGCCGCGGCGAACAGCGCTTCCTTGTCGCCGAAGTGGCTGTAGACGGTGAGCTTGGAGACGCCGGCCTCGGCCGCGATCTGGTCCATCGACACGCCCGTGAAGCCCAGCGTGGTGAACAAGCGCTTGGCCGTTTCGAGGATCGCCGCGCGCTTGCCGAGGTCCTTGGGCCGGCCCGGACCCGTGGGCCGCGGCTTTGTCGCGGCTTCGGCAGGGGTAACGGCTGGCGTTGGCGCGGAACGATCTGGCATGGCGGCGGACTATAAAGGAAATACTGGACTGCGGGGTTTGCTATTTCTTACTCTACCGGCCGGTCCACTAATTGCCGTCGAGAGAGTCCCCCATGGAGACGCAGCGCAGGATGCCGCAGGCCCCCCCCACGGATCGCCTATTTTTGCGCCGCGCGCGCCATGCGGGGGTCGTCGCGGTGCTGGTCCTGCTGGCCGCGTGCGGGAAGGACGAGGCGGCCACCGAGGTCCCGCGCCCGGTCCTCGTGGTCCATCCGGGGCATGACGCCGCGCCGTCGCTGTCGGCCTTCGCCGGCGAAGTGCGGGCACGCGAAGAAAGCACCTTGTCGTTCCGCGTGGGCGGGCAACTGGTGAAGCGCTTCGTCGATGCGGGCGACAGCGTGCGTCGCGGGCAGGTCCTCGCCGAACTCGATCCGGGCGACCTGCGCTTGCAGGTGCAATCGGCGCAGGCGCAACTGGCCGCGGCCAATGCCGAACTCGCGCGCACGGCCTCCGATCGCAAGCGCTACGCCACGCTCGCCGACCAGCAACTCGTCAGCCGCTCCACGCTGGATGCACAGAACGCCGCCTATGCCGCCGCCGAAGGGCAGGCGCGTGCAGCGCGCGCGCAACTCGACGTGGCGCGCAACCAGGCCGACTACACGCAACTGCGCGCGCCGCGCGACGGCGTGATCGCGACGCGCAGCGCGGAAGCGGGGCAGACGGTGACGTCGGGCCAGGTTGTCTACACGCTGGCGGGCGATGCGGGGCGCGAAGTCGCGATCGCGTTGCCGGAATCGCGCATCCGCGATTTCGCGGTCGGCCAACCCGTGCTCGTCGAATTGTGGAGCGCGCCGGGCGAACGCTTGCCGGGCCGCATCCGCGAGATTTCCGCCGCCGCCGATCCGCAGGCGCGCACGTATGCCGCGCGCATCGCGCTCGATGCCGCTGCGGCGAAGGCCGTCGACCTCGGGCAGAGCGCGCGCGTCTACGTGCCCGGTGCAGCGAAGGCCGGGGACTCGACGTTGCGCCTGCCGTTGTCGGCCTTGCAGCGCGGCGCGAACGGCACGGCTTCGGTCTGGGTGGTGAAGCCCGACACGCACACGCTGGCGCTGGTGCCCGTGCGCGCGGGTGCGTACGGCGAAGACACGGTGCCGGTGCTGTCGGGCGTGCGCGCAACCGATTGGGTCGTCGCCGCGGGAGGACACCTGTTGCGCGAAGGGCAGAAGGTCGCGCCCGTCGACCGCGACAACCGCCCCGTCGCGCTCGCGCCTGCCGCGGCCCGCTGACATGTCCTTCAACCTCTCGGAATGGGCGCTGCGCAACCGCACGCTCGTCCTCTACGCGATGGTCGTGCTCGCGCTGCTCGGTGCGATGAGCTGGCGCAACCTCGGGCAATCGGAAGATCCGCCCTTCACCTTCAAGGCGATGGTGGTGCGCACGTTGTGGCCGGGCGCCACCGCGGAGGAGGTCGCGCGCCAGGTGACCGAGCGCGTCGAGAAGAGCCTGATGACGACCGGCAAGTACGAGTTCATCCGCTCGTATTCGCGCGCCGGCGAATCGCAGGTGATCTTCATGGCGCGCGATTCGCTGCCGTCGAAGGACGTGCCCGAGCTGTGGTACCAGGTGCGCAAGAAGATCGGCGACATCAAGCCCACGTTGCCGGAAGGCACGGTCGGGCCGTTCTTCAACGATGAATTCGGCGACACGTTCGGCAACATCTACGCGCTGACGGGGCAGGGCTTCGACTACGCGGTGCTGAAGGACTACGCCGAGCGCATCGAGCTCGAACTGCAGCGCCTGCCGGACGTCGGCAAGGTGGAACTGGTCGGCCTGCAGGACGAGAAAGTCTGGATCGAGCTGTCGAACACCAAGCTCGCCACGATGGGCATCCCGCTGGCGGCGGTGCAGACCGCGCTGTCGGAACAGAACGCCGTCGTGCCGTCCGGCTTCTTCGAAACGAACACCGACCGCGTGCAGATCCGCGTGACCGGCGCGTTCCAGTCGGTCGATGCCTTGCGCGATTTCCCGATCCGTTCGGGCGATCGCACGGTGCGGCTCGGCGACCTTGCGACGGTGAAGCGCGGCTTCGCCGATCCCGCCGCGCCGCGGATGCGCTTCATGGGCCAGGACGCGATCGGCATCGCGGTGGCGATGAAGGACGGCGGCGACATCCTGCGGCTCGGTGACAAGCTGGAGTCCGAATTCGCGCGCCTGCAGCGTTCGCTGCCCGCCGGCATGGAATTGCGCAAGGTCTCCGACCAGCCGCACGCGGTGCGCGAATCGGTGGGCGAGTTCATGAAGGTACTCACCGAAGCGGTGGCGATCGTGCTGCTGGTGAGTTTCTTCTCGCTGGGGTTCCGCACGGGGCTGGTGGTGGCGGTGACGATCCCGCTGGTGCTGGCGATGACGTTCGCGGTGATGGATTACTTCGGCATCGGCCTGCACAAGATCTCGCTCGGTGCGCTCGTGCTCGCACTGGGCTTGCTCGTCGACGACGCGATCATCGCGGTCGAGATGATGGCCATCAAGATGGAGCAGGGCTTCTCGCGGTTGAAGGCGGCCAGCTTCGCGTGGGAGACCACGGCGTTCCCGATGCTCACCGGCACGCTGGTGACGGCGGCGGGCTTCCTGCCGATCGCGACCGCGGCCTCGTCGACCGGCGAGTACACGCGGTCGCTGTTCCAGGTGGTCACCATCGCGCTGGTGGTGTCGTGGATCGCGGCGGTGCTGTTCATCCCGTACCTCGGCGACAAGATGTTGCCGGACATGAACAAGAAGCATGCCGAAGCGCACGACCCGCACGCGACGAAGTTCTACCAGCGCTTCCGCGGCTTGCTCGACTGGTGCCTGGGTCATCGCAAGCTCGTCATCACGCTGACCGTCGCGGCGTTCATCGCGTCGATCGCGCTGTTCCGGTTCGTGCCGCAGCAGTTCTTCCCGGATTCGACGCGGCCGGAGCTGATGGTGGACATGGAACTCGCCGAAGGCTCGTCGTTGAAGGCGACCGAAGCGCAGGCGAAGCAACTGGAGGCGATGCTGCAGAAGCGCGCGGGCGTCGACAACTACGTCGCCTACGTCGGCACCGGTTCGCCGCGCTTCTACCTGCCGCTCGACCAGCAGCTGCCCGCCGCCAACTTCGCGCAGTTCGTCGTGCGCGCCAGCGATACCGAAGCGCGCGAAACGGTGCGCACGTGGCTGATCGACGAGGTCGCGCCGCGCTTCCCGTCGTTGCAATTGCGCGTGACGCGACTGGAGAACGGCCCGCCGGTCGGCTACCCGCTGCAGTTCCGCGTCTCCGGCGAACATATCGACCGCGTGCGCGCCATCGCCAAGCAAGTGCAGGCGAAGGTGCTCGCGAACCCGAACGTCTCCAACGTGAACCTGGACTGGGACGAACCCAGCAAGGTCGTGCGCCTGGAGATCGACCAGGACCGTGCGCGCGTGCTCGGCATCACTTCGTCCCAGTTGTCGAAGTTCCTGTCGGGCTCGCTGTCGGGCCTGCACGTCAGCACGTACCGCGAGGGCAACGAACTCGTCGAGATCCTGTTGCGCGGCACGGGCGACGAACGCACGCGGCTCGACCTGCTCGGCAGCCTGGCGGTGCCGACGCAGAGCGGCACGCCGGTGCCGCTGTCGCAGATCGCCACGCTGCGCGACGTGTTCGAGGACGGCATCGTGTGGCATCGCGACCGCCTGCCCACCGTCACGGTGCGCGCCGACATCCGCAACAAGCTCACGCCGCCGACGGTGGTGGCGCAGATCCTGCCGACGCTCGACGGCATCCGCGCCGCGTTGCCGGAAGGCTACCTGCTCGAAACCGGCGGCACGGTGGAGGACTCCGGGCGCGGGCAGAACTCGATCAAGGCCGGCCTGCCGCTGTTCCTGTTCGTCGTGGTGACGTTGCTGATGCTGCAGTTGCGCAGCTTCTCGCGCACGGCGCTGGTGCTGCTCACCGCGCCGTTGGGCCTGATCGGCGTGACCTTGTTCCTGCTGGTGTTCCGCGTGCCGTTCGGCTTCGTCGCGATGCTGGGCACGATCGCGCTGGCGGGCATGATCATGCGCAACTCGGTGATCCTGGTGGACCAGATCGAACAGGACATCCGCCACGGCAACGACCGCTGGCACGCGATCATCGAAGCGACGGTGCGTCGCTTCCGGCCGATCGTGCTGACCGCGCTCGCCGCGGTGCTGGCGATGATCCCGTTGTCGCGTTCGGCATTCTTCGGGCCGATGGCGGTGGCGATCATGGGCGGGTTGATCGTGGCGACGGCGCTGACCTTGTTGTTCCTGCCGGCGTTGTACGCAGCGTGGTTCAAGGTGAATCGCGAAGAGGCGGGTCCCGCGGCCTGAGGTTTCGCCGGCGTTCGCAAGAGGCGACGTCGGTGGACGTCGCCCCTTTCGCCTGCCGGGACCGGGCAAACGTTGGTGGAATGCGCGGCCGCTCCAGCCACGCATTCCCCATGACCCTCGACTCCCATCGCCGTCGTCGCAGGCGACGAACGCGCGCGCTCCTGTGCGCCATCGCCGCGCTCCCCGCCACGCACCCCAACGCCTGCGACCTGCACCAGCCACGCTTCTCGCCGGAACACGCCACGCCCGAGACCGCGCGCACTGATCGCACGCGCATCCCGCGCGACATCCGCATCGAACAAGGCGGCTTCGCGACCGCCGACGCCGCCGCAGCGTGCTTCGGCGCCCGCTACCACGACGACAAGCGCGCGGAGTTCGTCACCTTCCTCGTGCATACCGAAGACGGCTGGGCTTACCTGACGCCCGGCAAGGGTCCCCGCAATGCACGACGCGTGCACACCGAGGCATTACATCGCGCGTCGAACGATGCCGGGCATGCGCTGCTCGCCGTCGCGCACACGCATCCGTTCGGGATGCCGTATTTCTCGGCGACGGATGCCGCGACCGTCCTGCGCGCGAACGGCCCGATGTACCTGACCAACTGGCGCAACGAAACCTGGCGCCTGGCGCCGGAAGACGTGCGATCGCAACTCGAGCGCCGTGGATTCCCGTCGACGACGATCAGCGTGTCGCGTTTGTTCTCGGCGCCCGGCATGCGCGAGGGATGGCGCGGAACGCCCGTGGCACCCGTCGTCAATCCAGTTCGGCGCGCGGACCGTTGACCGGGCAGACGTACGCACGCGACGCGAATCCCGCGTCGGCAAAGGCCGCCTGCATCGCCGGCGCCGCAACGCGCGCATCGGCTTCGCTGGCGAACCACGCGAACACGCTCGGCCCCGCGCCCGACAGGCTCGCGCCGATCGCGGCGTGGTCCATCGCCGCGGACTTCACTGCATCGAACCCGGGCACGAGCGCCGCGCGCCGCGGTTCGACCAGCACGTCCTGCAAGCCATCGCGCAGCAATGCCAGGTCGCCGCGCTCCAGGCCCACGATGAACTGCGCCAGCCGCGCGCCATGCGCCACGACGGTCGACAACGGGAACGGTTCGGCGAGCACTTCGCGCGAGCGCCGCGTTTCGAGCACCTGGTCCGGATGCACGACGACGCAATGCAACCCGGCCGGCGCGCGCAGCGACAACAAGCGCGTCGCCGTCGCCAGCACCACGCCGCCGACGAGCATCGGCCCCACGTTGTCGCCCTGGTGGCTGCGGCTCGAGGCGTACTCGCCTTCCATCGCGAAGGGATACAACGCCTCCCGCGACATCGGCGCGTCGAGCAAGGCATTCGCGGCGACCAGCGCCGCCACGCACGAGGCCGCCGAACCGCCGAGCCCCGCCCCGATCGGAATCCCCTTGTCGAGTTCGACCTCGAAGCCGAACCCGAGCGCCAGCCCTTCACGCAATGCATGCAACGCACGCCCGGCCGTGTTGCGCGCCGTGTCGAACGGAATCACGCCGATCGAGGCCGGTGATACGTCGCCAACCGCGCGCACGGCGACCACGCGCACTTCGCGTTCAGCAATGCGCCGCACGGTGGCGCGGTCCGACGGGCCCAGGATCGAATGGCCGAGCAGGTCGAAGCCCACGCCGATGTTGCCGACGCCGGCGGGTGCGGTCGCGGTGGCGCTGGTCGGCATGGTCGCTCCTTCGGCAAGGCGCGCATTATTGGCCGGCGACGCCCGGCCGTGTTCAAATGCCCGCCGAAGCGGGGGTACCGGCCTTGGCCGGTTGAGAGAGTCCCTTCGAACCTGACGCGGTTGAGACCGCCGTAGGGAAGCTTCGCGGATCGCGCTCGCGCGTGGCCGCGCGCCTGCTTCGTCCTCACCGCTCCCCCTGGACGATCCCATGAACGCCGTGCCCACCGAACTGCTCCGCGACGCCGAACGCCTCTCGGAAGCCGTCGTCCGCCCCATCCCCGGTTCGCGCAAGGTCTTCGTGCCCGGGTCGCGCGACGACCTGCGCGTGCCCATGCGCGAGATCGCGCTGCAGCGCACGCCCACCCTGTTCGGCGGCGAAGACAACCCGCCCGTCACCGTCTACGACACCTCGGGCCCGTACACGGATCCCGACACGCACATCGACCTGGCCGCCGGCCTGTCGCCGCTGCGCGCGCAGTGGATCGCCGAGCGCAACGATTCCGAACCGCTGCCGGGCCTGACGTCCGAGTTCGGCCGCGCGCGCGAACACGATCCGCGCCTGTCGTCCGTGCGCTTCCCCGGCCGCATCCTGCCGCGCCGCGCCATCGCGGGCGCCAACGTCTCGCAGATGCATTACGCGCGCCGCGGCATCGTCACGCCGGAAATGGAATACGTCGCCATCCGCGAAAACCAGCGCCTCGACCAGGTGCGCGACGCGGGCCTGCTCGCGCAGCATCGCGGCCAATCCTTCGGCGCGGCGATCCAGGCGCGCATCACGCCGGAATTCGTGCGCGACGAAATCGCCCGCGGCCGCGCGATCCTGCCGAACAACATCAACCATCCCGAGAGCGAGCCGATGATCATCGGCCGCAACTTCCTCACCAAGATCAACGCCAACATCGGCAACAGCGCCGTGTCGTCGGGCATCGCGGAGGAAGTGGAAAAGCTGGTGTGGGCGATCCGCTGGGGCGCCGATACGGTGATGGACCTGTCCACCGGCAAGCACATCCACGAAACGCGCGAATGGATCGTGCGCAATTCGCCGGTGCCGATCGGTACGGTGCCGATCTACCAGGCGCTGGAAAAAGTGGACGGCCGCGCCGAAGAACTCACGTGGGAAATCTTCCGCGACACGCTGGTCGAACAGGCCGAGCAGGGCGTGGACTACTTCACCATCCACGCCGGCGTGCTGCTGCGCTACGTGCCGCTCACCGCCAAGCGCGTGACGGGCATCGTGTCGCGCGGCGGTTCGATCCTCGCCAAGTGGTGCCTGGCGCACCACAAGGAAAACTTCCTCTACACGCACTTCGAAGACATCTGCGACATCATGAAGGCGTACGACGTCGCCTTCTCGCTGGGCGATGGCTTGCGCCCGGGGTGCATCGCGGACGCCAACGACGCTGCGCAGTTCGGTGAGCTCGAAACGCTGGGCGAGCTGACGAAGATCGCGTGGAAGCACGACGTGCAGACCATGATCGAAGGCCCCGGCCACGTGCCGATGCAGCTGATCAAGGAAAACATGGACAAGCAGCTTGCCGAATGCGGCGAAGCGCCGTTCTACACGCTCGGCCCGCTGACCACCGACATCGCGCCGGGCTACGACCACATCACCAGCGCGATCGGCGCGGCGATGATCGGTTGGTTCGGCACCGCGATGCTCTGCTACGTCACGCCGAAGGAACACCTGGGCCTGCCGGATCGCGACGACGTGCGCGACGGCATCATGGCGTACAAGATCGCCGCGCATGCCGCCGACCTGGCGAAGGGCCATCCCGGCGCGCAGGTGCGGGACAACGCGCTGAGCAAGGCGCGCTTCGAATTCCGCTGGGAAGACCAGTTCCACCTGGGCCTGGATCCGGAGAAGGCGAAGGAATTCCACGACGAAACGCTGCCCAAGGACGCGCACAAGCTGGCGCACTTCTGCTCGATGTGCGGCCCGCATTTCTGCTCGATGAAGATCACCCAGGACGTGCGCGACTACGCCGCCGAACATGGCGTGGGCGAAACCGATGCGCTGGCCGCCGGCATGGCGGAGAAGTCGGAAGAGTTCCGCGCCGCGGGCGCCGAGGTCTACCGCCCGGGCTGAGCCCGGCCGGTCGCGCGCATGGTGGCCTTCTGGCGATGGGACATGTGGCGCGTGCTCGCGCGGCGGCAGCCGTCGGCGTTCCTGCTGGCGGCGCAGTTGCTGAGCCTGCTGCTGTATCCGTTGATGGACAACACGCAGACCGGGCGCGTGTTGTTCGGCGCCGTCGCGCTGGTGGTCGTGCCGCTGGCGATGTGGGTGGTGAAGCTGAGCCCCATGCTCAGCGTGATCGGCTGGTTCCTCGCCGTGCCCGCACTGGTGCTGACGGTGTTCGGCGTCGTGATGGACCACCAGGCGTTGCTGCCCCTGGCGGCCGCGCTGGAAGCCGCGCTGTACTTCTACGCCGCCGCGGGCCTGATCGCCTACATGATGCGCGACACGCGCGTCAGCGCCGACGAACTGTTCGCGGCCGGCGCCACGTTCACCCTGCTCGCGTGGGGCTTCGCGTACGCGTTCTTCCTGTGCCAGGCGATTTACCCGGGCAGCTTCACGGGCTTCGAACCCGAACGCGAACGCACCTGGATGGAGCTGCTGTTCCTCAGTTTCACCACGCTGTCGGCCACCGGCCTGGGCGACGTGCTGCCGGTCAATTCTCCGGCGCGCGTGCTGGTGATGCTGGAACAATTGGCCGGCGTGGGTTACATCGCCACCGTGGTCTCGCGTTTGATCGGCCTCACCATCATCCAGCACAAGAACGACCCGCCGTAATGAAACTGCAGTTCCCCTTCATCCAGTTGCCGTTGTCGTTCGATGCGCCCGCGCTGGCCGCGGAAATCGCCGCGCTGGGCGAAGGCGCATGGAAACCGCATCCGAACCACCTGCCGGGCAATTCGATGTTGCCGCTGGTGTCGGTGGGCGGGGATGCGGACAACGAAGCGTTCGCGGGCCCGATGCTGCCGACGCCGGCGCTCGAGCGCTGCCCGTACCTGCGCAAGACGATCGCGAGCTTCGGTGCCGTGGTCGGTCGCAGTCGCCTGATGCGGCTCGCGGGGCAGGCCGAGGTCACGCGCCACGTGGATACCGGTTACTACTGGGCCGAACGCACGCGCGTGCACGTGCCGATCGTGACGCAGCCGACGGTGCGCTTCGAATGCGGCGACGCGGCGATCAACATGGGCGAAGGCGAGTGCTGGATCTTCGACACGTGGCGCCAGCATCGCGTGCTCAATGACGCGCGCGAATCGCGCATCCACCTCGTGGTGGACACGGTGGGCGGCGCGGAGTTCTGGAACCTGGTCGCGCGCGGCAAGCCGCACCACCTGGCGATCCCGGGCTGGACGCAGGACCGCATCGCGCCCGGCGGCAGCGCGGACTTCGCGTGCGAATCGAACAACGTGCCCGCGGTGATGACGCCGTGGGAACTCAACACGCACTTCGGGCTGCTGTTCGGCGAATCGCCGGACCATCCGAACAACGTGTTGCTGCGCGGTGCTGCGCAGCGGCTGCTGCGCGCGTGGCGCGGCCTGTGGGCGCAGCATGGCGAGGCGCCGGAAGGACGCGCGGCGTTCCGCGACGCGCTGCACCGCTTCATGGACGAAGTGCACGATCCCGGCCTGGACGTCGTGCTGCGCAACGACGTGGACTGGTACACGGCGATGCTCACGCTGGTGGCGAGCAACGCGGTGCGGGACGCGGATGCGCCGGTGACGACGTCGAACACCGGCGAGTATGGCGTGGTGGACCGCGCCTGATTCCGCGGTCCCTGCGCACGCAGGGACCGGGGTGCCTCAGAAGTTCGGCTTGTCTTCCGTTGCGTTGTAGCGCGCGATCGACTCGATCAGGATCTGCCGCGCTTCCTCGGTGTCGCCCCACCCATCAAGCTTGACCCACTTGCCTTCTTCCAGGTCCTTGTAGTGCTCGAAGAAGTAGGCGATGCGGTCGCGCCAGTGCTGCGGCACGTCGTTGAGGCCCACCATGTGGGCGTAACCCGGATACACCTTGGTCACCGGCACGGCGAGGATCTTCTCGTCGGCGCCGGCTTCGTCGCGCATGCGCAGCACGCCGACCGGGCGCACGCGGATCACCGAACCCGGGATGAGCTGCAGGGGCATCAGCACCAGCACGTCGGCCGGGTCGCCGTCGCCGCACAGCGTGTGGGGGACGTAGCCGTAATTGCAGGGGTAGCGCATCGGCGTGGACAGCACGCGGTCGACGAACATCGCGCCGGAGGCCTTGTCGACCTCGTACTTGACGGGTTCGGCGTCCTTCGGGATCTCGATGATGACGTTGATTTCGTCCGGCGGATTCTTGCCGGTGGGGACGAGTTCCAGGCCCATTGCGTGGTGCTCCGACGTGCTGGCCGCGGCCCGTGGGCCGCGGTGGGGGTGGGGGGAGGGCGCGGATTATAGGCGGGAACCCGGCGCACACTGGCGCATCGGATGGGCAGGACAGGGAGAAACGCATGGTTCCGACGCAACGCCCGCTGGTGGATTACGCCGCCCTCGACGACATCGCCCTCGTGGCGCTGGCCCGCGCCGGCCAGCGGGAGGCCTTCCGCCACATCATGCAGCGCTGCAACCGGCGGTTGTTCCGCGCCGCGCGCGGGGTGGTCCACGACGACGCGGAAGCGGAGGACGTGGTCCAGCAGGCCTACGTGGACGCCTTCGCGCACCTGGATTCGTTTCGCGGCGATGCCGCCCTCACCACCTGGCTCACGCGCATCGTGCTCAACGAAGCGCACGGGCGCCTGCGCGCGCGCAAGCCCACCGTCGGGATCGAGCTGGTCGAAGCCCTGCAGCAGGAAGGAGGTCGCGTGATCGCGTTCCCGTCGAAGTTCGGCCACGAAGACCCGGCCGCCGGCGCGGCGCGCGCCGAGGTGCGGCGCTTGCTCGAACGCGCGGTCGACGCATTGCCGGAGGCGTATCGCCTCGTGTTCGTCATGCGCGAGATCGAGGAATGCAGCGTGGAGGAGACGGCGACGTGCCTGTCGCTGAAACCCGAAACGGTGAAGACGCGCCTGCATCGCGCGCGTCGCCTGCTGCGCACGGCGTTGCACGACGAGCTTGCGACCACGATGACCGATGCCTTCCCGTTCCTCGGGGCGCGCTGCGACCGCATGACGAATGCGGTGCTGGCGCGGCTCGACCTGCACGACTGAAACGCCGTACGCCCGATCCATCACCCGAGACAAGGAGTTCCACCATGTTGATGTACGCGCTCATCGTGTTCGCCATCGCCGCCCTCGGCGGCCTCGTCCTCGCTTCCAGCGTGCTGCGCGGGAAACTCGCGCCGTGGGCCATTTCGATCCTGCATGCGCTGCTTGGCGCGACGGGCCTGGTGATCCTGTTGCTGCAGGTGGTGCAGGGTTCGGCAGGTGGGCGCGTGGTCGGTGCGCTCGGGATCCTGGTCGCGGCGGCGCTCGGTGGCTTCTATCTCGCGTCGCTGCACGCGCGGAAGACGGTGGCACCGAAAGCCGTCGTGCTGATGCACGCAGGCCTGGCGGTCGTCGGCGTGCTCGTGCTCCTCAGCGCGGTCATGGCGGCGTGAGGCATCCGCTGCACCCGGCGTTCGTGCACTTCCCGATCGCGGCGTGGTCGTTCGCGACCGCGGCGGATCTCGCGGGCGCCTGGATCGATCCGAGCTGGTGGACGTGCGCGGGCTGGTTGCACGTGGCCGGCACGACGACCGCGCTCGCGGCGATGGCCACAGGCGCGATCGAATTCGTGAAGTTGCCGGCCGACAGCCCCGCGGCGAAATTCGTCGCGCGCCACATGGTCTTCGTGCTACTGGCGTGGTTCGCGTACGCGACGAGCCTGGTGTTGCGCGTGCACGACTCGGCGCTCCACGCACCGGCGGCGGCCAGCCTCGCGACGAGCGTCGCGGGGTTCGTGTTGCTGTGCGTCGCGGGATGGTTGGGCGGGAATCTCGTCTATCGCCACGGCGTCGGCGTGCGCGAATCCGGAATTGCAAGTTGTCCCCGCGAAAGCGGGGACACCCAGTGAGGGCGTTCCGCCACGTCCCGCCGCATGTCTCTTTTCCGCTGCCACAGCAGAAAAGAGACACGCGACGTGACGCGTCGGACCTCGTCGCGGTTTGGTTTTCGCTAACACGTCGTAGTAGTTCCCCGCACCGCGTCGGATAGCCGCTGGCGAACACAACTTCTCCGGACGGAGGCGCTCGCCCACCTCGAGCCCTCGCATCTGAAATGCCTCACTGCTCTCTGGCAGGCGGGGCGCCAGTCCAGGTCTGTGCCTCGCACACATCAGGCAGGAGAGCTGGTGCTTCGGGCTCTTGATTGCCGCGAAAGAAACGATTGGGTTGCGCGTGCGTCACACGCACGCCAGCGAACTCAACTTGCGGTCGGCCCCTTGATCGAAAAGGCGCGCAAGGTGATGCCCCAGCCCGTGGTGGGGTGAGAATTTTCGCCGCCACGTCGGCGAGAAATTCTTACCCCGCCGCGGGTTCGGGCGACGCGGTCTTCACCCCAGGCGGGCTTCTGCAGCGCACCCATGGATCCCTGCTTCCCCTGGGACGGGCAAAAAAAAACCCCGCCGAAGCGGGGTCTTTCGTGTTGCGTGAAGCAGGAACCGATCAGCGCACGATCAGCGGCACCATCAGCAGCGCCACGATGTTGATGATCTTGATCAGCGGATTGACCGCCGGGCCCGCGGTGTCCTTGTAGGGATCGCCCACGGTGTCGCCGGTGACCGCGGCCTTGTGGGCCTCGGAACCCTTGCCGCCGAAGTTGCCGTCTTCGATGTACTTCTTCGCGTTGTCCCACGCACCGCCGCCGGTCGTCATCGAGATCGCGACGAACAGGCCGGTGACGATCGTGCCGATCAGCACGCCGCCCAGCGCCTTCGGACCGAGCAGCAGGCCGACGACGACAGGCACCGCGACGGGCAGCAACGACGGCACGATCATTTCCTTGATCGCCGACTTCGTCAGCATGTCCACGGCCTTGTCGTACTGCGGCTTGCCCGTGCCTTCCATGATCCCCGGGATGTCGCGGAACTGGCGGCGCACTTCCTCCACCACCGCACCGGCCGCGCGGCCGACGGCTTCCATCGCCATCGCGCCGAACAGGTACGGGATGAGGCCACCGATCAGCAGGCCGATGATCACCATGTGGTCGGACAGGTCGAAGCGGAACGCTTCGAACGGCACGCCCGCGGCGGCGGCCTTCGCCGCACCCACCGTGTTGAGGTTGTGCGTGTAGTCGGCGAACAGCACCAGCGCGGCCAGCGCGGCCGAACCGATCGCGTAGCCCTTCGTCACCGCCTTCGTCGTGTTGCCCACGGCGTCGAGCGGATCGGTCACGGCGCGCACTTCCGGCGGGAGTTCCGCCATCTCGGCGATGCCGCCGGCGTTGTCCGTGATCGGGCCGTACGCATCGAGCGCGACGATCATGCCCGCCATCGACAGCATGGCCGTGGCGGCGATCGCGATGCCGTACAGGCCACCGAGCGCGAACGCGGCGTAGATGGCCGCGCACACCGTGATGACCGGCAGCGCGGTCGACTTCATCGACACGCCCAGGCCCGCGATGATGTTGGTGCCGTGGCCCGTGGTGGATGCCTGCGCGATGTGGCGCACCGGCTTGAACTGCGTGCCGGTGTAGTACTCGGTGATCCACACGATCGCGCCGGTCAGCGCCAGGCCGATCAGCGAGCACAGGTAGAGGTTCATCGACCCCTGCCCGAAGTCGCCCATCAGGTTCTGCGTGATCGGGAAGAACGCGATGGCCGCGAGCACGGCCGACACGATCACGCCGCGGTACAGCGCGCCCATGATCGAACCACCCGCCTTCACCTTGACGAAGAACGCACCGATGATCGATGCGAGGATCGACACGCCGCCGAGCACGAGCGGATACAGCACCGCGTTGTGGCCGGCGCCCTGGTCCATCATCAGGCCGCCGAGCAGCATCGTGGCGATCACGGTGACGGCGTAGGTTTCGAACAGGTCGGCCGCCATGCCCGCGCAGTCGCCCACGTTGTCGCCCACGTTGTCCGCGATGACCGCCGGGTTGCGCGGGTCGTCTTCCGGGATGCCGGCTTCGACCTTGCCCACCAGGTCCGCGCCGACGTCGGCGCCCTTGGTGAAGATGCCGCCGCCCAGTCGCGCGAAGATCGAGATCAGCGAGGAACCGAACGCCAGGCCCACCAGCGCGTGCAGCGCCGGTTCGCCGGTGAGGCCCATCTTGCCGAGCACGAGCCAGTACCCGGCCACGCCGAGCAGGCCGAGGCCGACGACGAGCATGCCGGTGATGGCGCCGCCGCGGAACGCGACGTCCATCGCCGGGCCGATGCCCGAACGCGCGGCTTCGGCGGTGCGCACGTTGGCGCGCACCGACACGTTCATGCCGATGTAGCCCGCGGCACCGGACAGCACCGCGCCGATCAGGAAGCCGATCGCGGTGGGCCAGGTGAGTGCGAAGCCGATGAGGACGAAGAGCACGGCGCCTGCGACGCCGATCGTCGCGTACTGGCGATTGAGGTAGGCGCGCGCGCCTTCCTGGATCGCGCCCGCGATCTGTTGCATGCGCTCGTTGCCGGCGGGACGGCTGTTGATCCAGGACGCGGACCACACACCATAGAGAATCGCGATGACGGCGCAGGACAGCGCCAGGATCAAACCGTACTGCTCCAGCATGAACAACCCTCCCCGGGTGGCTTTAGGGAATGACGGATGACGCGAAATGGATGACGCGAAGGTTTTTGTTGCGCCGCGGCAAGAAATCAATTACAGGGCGGCAACGGCCCGACTATGGCATGGCACGGCCCCGCGGCGGAACCGTGCAACCGTGCGTGAAGCACGATTCAGCGCTTGCGTGACAGCCTGCGCGCCTTCGTCCCGCCCCCCGAGGCCACCGACCATGCGCCGACTCATCGCCACCCTGTGCGTCCTCGCACCCCTGGCTGCCATCGCGGCCGACCCGAAGCCGGAGATCAACCGCCCGGCGTCTTCCCCGCAGCAGGTCGGCGTGGCCCACACGCTCCGCACGATCCCCGAAGCCTGCGCGCGCATCGAAGGCCAGTTCACCGGCCAGGCGAACCCGCCCTACAAGTTCACCTTCGCGCGCACGAGCGCGACCTGCCAGGCGCGTGCGCGCCTGGTGGATGCGGCCAAGGTGAAACCGGATGCGAAGTCGGGCTGGATCTTCAACGACCTGATCCGCGTGCCGAGCGCGGCGTGCCCGTCGCAGCAGGCGGTGGTGCGCATCTGGCGCAAGGCCGCGGAGGCGGCGCCGCCGGCGCTGGATCCGCAGGGGCGTTCGCGGATCTACCTGAAGGATGCGACCGACCAGGCGCGCGCGAAGGGCGCGCCCAGCCTGCCGCAATACGCCGTCGCGATGGCCGTGGAAGGCAAGGCCTGCGGCGGCTGATGCCTCAGTGCGAGGCGCGCTGGAACTTGTCGGCGCTCGAACGCAGCAGCTGCGCGTGGCCCGCCTTGTTGCGGATCACCTGCACGTAATACGTCTTGCCGGTTTCCAGCGTGCCGTCGAACTTGCCGCCGTCGCTCGTGCTGTACGCATGGGCGCCCGGCGTGGTGGCCACGACGTAGTACATGCCCGGGTCGAGTTCGACGCGCGGATCGGCGTTCTCGTTGACGGTGATGGCCGCACCCGGCGACTTGGCGCTGCGGAAGAACACGACCTGCGACTTGCCATCCGGCGCCTTGCCCACGGCCTTCTCGACGGCTTCGGCCGTGAGGGCCTTGGCTTCTGCGGTGTTGGACGCTTCGCCCTGGTTCTCGATCTTCACCTTCTGGGCGGCGACGGGCAGGCTCAACGCCACCAGCATCGCGAGCAACGCACTGCGGGACAGGATGGAACGCATGGGGGATCTCCGTGTCGTGGCTGCCTCATGGCAGTCGTGGAGCCTAGCGTCCCGCATTCAGTCGCTGCGTGAAGCGGGTCGGCATTCGTACGGAGACCGCCGAAATCCACTCGAACATCGACGTCGACGCGGCCACCTCCCCAGCTGGCCGCGCGACGCCGATCCTCCTCCCCCGAGGAACCTCGTTGCGTCGAGGCGTGGCGAGTCTTACCGACCGCAACGGGGTTTTGCAATCACATCGGGGCGAGTTTTTTTCTCATTGCCACGTTCTTCAGGGCAATGTATCTGGGCAGCCCGTCGCGGCCGTAAGGCGGCGGATTTTCGCCGCGGATCAGCGGTTCGAGATAACGACGCGCCGCTGCGGTGATGCCGTAACCATCCTTGCGCAAGAAGTTGGCCGGCATCGTTTTTTCGTGGTTCGCGATCTTGTCGAGCGAGGCCGGCGCGATCTTCCAGCGATACGGTGCATCGGACGTGCGCACGATCACCGGCATCATCGAATTCATCCCCTTCAGTGCGTACTCCACCGCGGCCACGCCGACGGCCATCGCCTGTTCGACGTCGGTCTTCGATGCGATGTGGCGCGCGGAACGCTGCAGGTAATCCGGCAACGTCCAGTGCACCTTGTAGCCGAGCACGTCCTTGACGCGACCGGCGAGGTGCGAGGCGACGCCGCCGAGCTGCGTGTGCCCGAACGCATCCTTCCCGCCGCCGGCGTCGGCGACGAACGTACCGTCCGCGGTGCGGATGCCTTCACTCGCGACCACCACGCAATAGCCCACGCGCTTGACCACCTTGTCGACCTGCGCGAGGAACGCCGCTTCGTCGTACGCGCGCTCGGGGAAGAGGATGAGGTGCGGCGCATCGCCTTCGTGCTGCGCGGCCAGGCCCGCGGCGGCGGCCAGCCAGCCCGCGTGGCGGCCCATCGCTTCGTACACGAAGACTTTCGTCGAGGTGTCGGCCATCGCGGCGACGTCGAGCGCGGCTTCGCGCACGGACACCGCGGTGTATTTCGCGGCCGAGCCGAAGCCCGGGCAGCAGTCGGTGACGGCCAGGTCGTTGTCGATGGTCTTCGGCACGCCGATGCAGGTGAGCGGGTAGCCGAACTCCTGCGCCAGCCGCGAGACCTTCAGCGCGGTGTCCGCCGAATCGTTGCCGCCGTTGTAGAGGAACCAGCGCACGTCGTGCGCGCGCAGGACGTCGAGCAGGCGCTCGTATTTCGCGCGGTCGGCCTCCAGCGACTTCAGCTTCACGCGGCACGAGCCGAACGCGCCGCCGGGGGTATGGGCCAGCGCCCGGATCGCGGCGAGGGATTCCTTCGAGGTGTCGATCAGGTCCTCGCGCAGCGCGCCGAGGATGCCGTTGCGCGCGGCCAGGACCTTCACCTTGCGGGCGCGCGCGGTCTGGATGACGGCCGAGGCGGTGGCGTTGATGACGGCGGTGACGCCGCCCGACTGGGCGTAAAGCAGGGTTCCGTTGGCCATGTGAGGTCGTGGGCCGGGGCCGGGTTGGGGTAAAGTGCCCGGCAAATCGGCGTAGTCGTGGGTAGGGCGGGCGAGTGTAGCGCCGCGGTCCGTGGACGCGCCGTCCCGAGCATTGGTCAGGAGTCCTGGATGCGATTGGTCTTGTTGGGCGCGCCCGGTTCGGGCAAGGGCACGCAGGCGACCCGCCTGAAGGAACACCTGCAGGTGCCGCACATCTCCACCGGCGACCTGCTGCGCGCCGAAGTCGCGGCCGGCAGCAAGCTGGGCCTGGAAGCGAAGGAAGTGATGGCGCGCGGCGAGCTGGTCTCCGACGCCATCCTGCTCGGCATGCTCGAGGACCGCTTCTCGCGCCCCGACACCGCCAACGGTTTCATCCTCGACGGCTATCCGCGCAACCTGGCGCAGGCCGATGCGCTGGATGCGTTGCTGGGCAAGCTGCGCCAGCCGTTCGATTACGCGGTGCAGCTGGAATGCCCGACGGAACTCCTCGTCGAGCGCATCGCCGGCCGCGCGAAGGCCGAAGGCCGCGCCGACGACAGCCCGGATGCGGTGCGCAAGCGCCTGCAGGTGTACGAGGCCTCCACCGCGCCGGTCATCGATTACTACCGCCAGCATGGGCACCTCACCGTCGTCGACGGCGTGGGCTCGCTGGACGATGTGTTCACCCGCATCCTCGAGGCGATCGCGCCGATGAAGGAAGTCGGCTGAGCGCCACGCAACACGGGACACCCGCTTGAAGGCCATCAAACTGCACGTGCTCGGCATCGCCGGCACCTTCATGGGCGGCGTCGCTGCGCTCGCGCGCGAACTCGGGCACGAAGTGGAAGGCAGCGACCAGGCCGTGTATCCGCCGATGTCGACGCAGCTGGAACAGCTCGGCATCGCGCTGCGCCAGGGCTACGACCCCGCCAACATTTCGCCCGACTGCGACGAGATCGTCGTCGGCAATGCGTTGTCGCGCGGCAACGCGGCGGTGGAGCAGGTGCTCGACGACGGCCGGCGTTACACGTCCGGCGCGCAGTGGCTCAGCGAATACGTGCTGCCGGGCCGCGAGACGATCGCGGTGGCAGGCACGCACGGCAAGACAACGACCACGACCATCCTCACCTGGCTGCTCGAATCGGCCGGGCGTTCGCCGGGCTTCTTGATCGGCGGCGTGGCGGAGGACTTCGGCGTGTCGGCGCGCATCGGCACGGGCCGCGAATTCGTGGTGGAAGCCGACGAATACGACACGGCGTTCTTCGACAAGCGTTCGAAGTTCGTGCACTACCGGCCGACGGTCGCGATCCTCAACAATCTCGAATACGACCACGCGGACATCTTCCCCGACGTGGCCGCGATCCAGCGCCAGTTCCACCATCTCGTCCGCACCGTGCCGCGGCGCGGGCGCCTGATCGTCAACGGCGAAGACAAGTACCTCGCCGAAGTGCTGGCGATGGGCTGCTGGACGCCGGTGGAAACCTTCGGCCTCGATGGCACGTTCGACTGGACCGCGCGCTTGCTCGCCGACGATGGCAGTGCGTTCGCCGTCGTGCACCGCGGGCGCGAAATCGGTGAAGTGCACTGGCCGCTGCTCGGGCGCCACAACGTAATGAACGCGCTGGCGTCGCTGGCCGCGGTGCAGGCGGTGGGCGTGGAGGCGTCCACGGTGCTGGCCTCGTTGCAGGCCTTCCGCAGCGTCAAGCGCCGCCTCGAAGTGATCGGCGATGCGGACGGCGTGCGGATCTACGACGACTTCGCGCACCACCCCACCGCAATCGCGACCACGCTCGCGGGTTTGCGCGCACGCGTGGGCGATGCGCGCATCGTGGTGGCGATGGAGCCGCGCAGCAATTCGATGCGGCTGGGTGCGCATTCGGATGCCTTGGCGCCGTCGCTGGATGGCGCGGATGTCGTCGTGTTCCTGCATCGCCCCGAGCTTGCGTGGGATGCGGGCAAGGTCGTCGGCGCGCTGCGCGGCGAAGGCGTGACCGCGCCGGATGCGGATGCGTTGCTCGCCGCGCTGGCGGAACGCGTGCGTCCCGGGGACCACGTGGTGTTCATGTCGAACGGGGGCTTCGACGGCGCGCCGCGCCGTTTCCTGGCCGCGCGCCAGGGCCGCTGAGCCGCGACCGCCCATGCTGCGCGAAGCGCCGCTGACGCTCGGATTGTTCCCGCTGCACAGCGTGTTGCTGCCGGGCGCGACGCTGTCGCTGCGCGTGTTCGAACGCCGTTACCTGGATTTGGTGAGCGAATGCATGCGCGAATCGCGCGGCTGCGGCGTGTGCCTGATCCTGATCGGCGACGAAGTGGGCATGCCCGCAACGCCGGCGAAGTACGGCACGCACGCGCGCATCGAAGATTTCACCACCGGCACCGACGGCCTGCTGCACCTGCGCATCCGCGGCGGGCGGCGGTTCCGCGTGGCCACCACGCACGTGCGCGACAACGGCCTGCTGCTCGCCGACGTGGACTGGTGCGAGTACGACCCGGACGACGAACTGCGCCCGGAACACGCAACGCTCGGCATCGTGCTGCAGCACATGCTCGACCAGGTGGGCGGCGAACACGCGAAGGCGCCGCCGGCGCGCTTCGACGAAGCCTCGTGGGTGGGCTGGCGCCTAGCCGAACTGTTGCCGCTGCAGGAATCGCAACGCCAGGCCCTGCTGCAACTCGACGATCCGCATGCGCGGCTCGATCGCATGCTGCACTGGATCGACTGACGCCTCAGCGTTCGCGCACGCGCAGGACGTTGCGTGCGGTGTCCGGATGCGGCGCTTCGGCCTGCGTCCATCCCGCGAGGTCCTGCCGCAGGCGCGCATGCGCGAGGCCATCGTCGGGCAACGGCCGCCACAACGACGCAACGCGCATCGCCGAACCGTGGCGCAGGCGTTGCGTGGTGCCGATCCACAATGGCGGGCCTGCACGGAACTGCTGCGGCGCCAGCCACAGGCGCAGGGCGATTGCATCCTGCGGTCCGGTATCGCGCAGCAACAGCAGCGATTCGGGGCGGCCTTCGAGCGTGGCGGGCAGCACGGGATGGTGCGAAGGCGGGCGATCGTCGTCGAGCAACGAAAGCGTGGCGACCCAGCCGGCCTGCGGCTGCACGCGCCAGCCCTTCGCCGCGAGTTGCCGTTGCAACGCGGCGACGCTGCCGGCGTATTGCAGGTCGAGGTCCCAACGCGGCGTGGCGTCGCGCGCGCTGGCGATGGTTTCGTTGCGCTGCGCGGGGAGGCGCGTCCATTCGTTCGACCACCACGGGTCGAGGTCGAGCGTGCGGGCGGGCGCGGCGGGCGCGTAGCGCGCAAGGGTGATCTCGATGCTGCGCGGCGCGTGCCACAACGCGGCGATCGCGAATACGCCGTAGAAGCCGAGTGCGATCGGCCGCATCCAGAACGATCGCGCCACGTGGCGGCGGTACGCAATGCCGAGCACCAGCAGCCACACGATGCCGAACAGCGCGCCGCCGAGCACGTCGCTCAGCCAGTGCGCGCCTAGGTAGAGCTCGGAGAAGCCGAGCAGCGTGACGATGGCGCCGCCCACGAGATACGGCCAGGCACGATCGCGGCCCGGCAGTTCGCGCGCGATGAGCACGGCGAAGAAGCCGAAGGTGATGGTGGCCATCGTGACCTCGAGCGACGGCACGCCGAACGACGCAGCGTGCGCGGGCAGCAACGCGCGCAGGCCCCCGGTCAGCGCGAACCCGAACGCGAGCGCGGCCAGCCAGTGCGCGGCGGCGACGAAACGACGACGCCAGGCGAGCCACAACAACACTGCGATCGCTGCCGGCCCGAGCACCGAGGGATCGCCGAGCGTCGCGAGCGCCGCCATCAATCGATCGGCGAGCGGATTGCGCAACGCCGCCATCGCATCGCGCACGCTGTGGTCGAGCAGCAACGGACCGCCGCGCGTCCACAGCACCGCGAGCAGCGCGAACCACGCCCACGCGATCAGGAACAGGCACGCGGCGAGCATCAGCAGCGAGGCGGATTCCGGCCGGTTGGGATCGATGAGCGCCCCGGCATAGCGGCCCAGGCGCGGATGCGCGCGCGTCCAGCGCAGCGCGCTGGCGAGCAGGCGATCGGCGTGGCCGGCGAACCAGCGCCACGTGTACAGCACGACGGACCACGCCAAAGCGACCGCGATGGCGAGCGCGCACAGCACCAGCGCGAGACGGTCGGCGACCGCGGCCACCGCGTCGTAGGACTTGCCGAAGAGCCAGCCCGGCCCGAGGAACGCCACGGCCCACGCGAACGCCGCGAACAGGCTGACCGGCACGTAGCGGCGCAGCGGCATGCCGAGCATGCCGGCGATGGCGGGCACGAAGGGACGCACCGCGCCGACGAAGCGCGCGATCACCAGGCCCGAACTGCCGTGGCGGCGGAACACGCGTTCGCCGCGGTCGAGCAATTGCGGATAGCGGCGGAACGGCCAGTGCCCGCGCATCGTCGGGCCCCAGCGGTGGCCGATCCAGTAACTCAGCGCATCGCCCGCGAAGGCGCCCGCGGCCGTGCAGGCCACCGCGTACGGGCCATCGATGTGCCCGAGGCCGATGAGGACGCCCACCGCGAACAGCAGCGGCAGCGCGGGCACGATGATGCCGACGACCGCGAGGGCATCGCAAAAGGCGATGAGGAGGATCAGTCCGCCGGCCGCGCGCGGGTGCGCAGTGATCCAGGCGAGGGTCCCGTCGAACCAGGCGGTCGGCATTGCGCGATTATAGGGACCGGCATGACGGAGGATCGCGCGCCATGGGCACGCTTTCGGGAAAGACGCTGTTCATCACCGGTGCGTCGCGAGGGATCGGGCTGGCGATCGCGAAACGCGCCGCCGCCGATGGCGCGAACATCGCCATCGCCGCGAAGTCCGCGGTCGCCAATCCGCGGTTGCCCGGGACCATCCATACCGCGGCGGCGGAAGTGGAAGCCGCGGGCGGTCGCGCACTGGCGTTGCGCTGCGACATCCGCGAGGAGGACGAGGTGAACGCGGCGGTCGCCGCCACGGTGGATGCCTTCGGCGGCATCGACATCCTGGTGAACAACGCGAGCGCCATCTGGCTGCGCGGTGCGCTGGACACGCCGATGAAGCGCTACGACCTGATGCAGGACGTGAACGCGCGCGGCAGCTTCCTGTGCGCGCAGGCCTGCCTGCCGCACCTGTTGCGCGCGCCGAACCCGCACATCCTCGCGCTCGCGCCGCCGCCGAGCCTCGACCCGCGCTGGTGGGGCCCGCACACGGCGTACACGCTGGCGAAGATGGGCATGAGCTTCGTGACGCTGGGGCTGGCGGCGGAGTTCGGGCCGCAGGGCGTGGCGGTGAATGCGCTGTGGCCGCGCACGATCATCGCGACGGATGCGCTCAACATGATCCCGGGCATCGACATCGCGCGCTGCCGCAAGCCGGCGATCGTCGCCGATGCGGCGCAAGCTGCCCTGGTGCGCGACGCGGCGGGTTTCCACGGGCAGTTCCTGCTCGACGAGGACGTGCTGCGCGACGCCGGCATCACCGATTTTTCAGGCTATGCGATGGATCCTGCGCAATCGCCGCTGCCCGACCTGTTCCTCTGAGGGTTCGAGATGAAATACCTCCACACGATGATCCGCGTGCGCGACCTCGATGCGACGTTGCGCTTCTTCTGCGACGGGCTGGGGCTGCGCGAGACGCGACGGATGGACAACGAATCGGGCAAGTACACGCTCGTGTTCCTGGCCGCCGATGAGACGCCCGACGCGGAGATCGAACTCACGCACAACTGGGGCTCGGAGGAGGATTACGGGAGCGCGCGCAATTTCGGGCACCTGGCGTTCCGCGTGGAGGACATCTACGCGACGTGCGCGCGGCTGCAATCGATGGGTTATCTCATCAGCCGCCCGCCGCGCGACGGGCACATGGCGTTCGTACGGTCGCCGGATTTGATCTCGGTCGAGTTGCTGCAGGCCGGGCATTTGCCGCCGCAGGAACCGTGGGCGTCGATGCCGAATACCGGCGTCTGGTGACGCGTCAGGCGAGCGCGTAGCGGGCGAGGATCGCGTCGAATTCGCCGGCGCGCGCGACGTGTTCGGCGAGCAGGCCCGCGGCGCGTGCGCCTTCGACGTTGTCGTGGTTGTCGTCGAGGAACAGGGCGGCGTGCGGGGCGTGGCCGAGGTGTGCGACGACCTTGCGGAAGACTTCCGGTGCAGGTTTCGCGAGGTGTAATGCGCCGCTGCCGAAGATGCGGTCGGGCTGGAACAGCGATGCCAGCGCGTGCGGTAGCGCGTCGATGACGAGCGGGCCGTTGTTCGTGAGGATCGCGATGTCGCAGCGGGTGGCGAGGGTCGCGACGCGCGCGCAGGTCTCGGGCGTGCAATCCATCGATGCGGCGCGTGCGGCATGCCACGCGGCGGGATCGACGGGGTGGTCGAGCGCTTCGCCGAGTGCGGCCAGGTACTGCGCGGTGTCGATCTCGCCGGCGTCGTAGCGCGCTTCGAGGCCGCTTTCGAACAGCGCCGCGTACACACGATCGGGATCGCGGCCGAGTGCGGCGCCGAGGTGCTCCATGCGACGGCGGCGGTCGTAGGCGACCAGCACGCCGTCGAGGTCGAACAGCACCAGCGACGGCGCGGCGTGCGTCACAGCGTGGCGAAGGCGGCGCGCGCGGCGGCGATGGTCGCGGCGATTTCCGCGTCGCCATGCGCGCTCGACATGAAGCCGGCTTCGAACGCAGACGGCGCCAGGTACACGCCGCGCTCGAGCATCGCGTGGAAGAAGCGATTGAACGCGGCGGTGTCGCACGCGACGGCCTGCGCGTACGTGTCCACCTGTTCGGCGCTGAAGAACATGCCGAACATGCCGCCGACGCGCGTGGTGGTGAACGGGATGTTCGCGTCGCGCGCGGCGGCTTCGAGGCCATCGCACAGCGCGTGCGTCTTCGCTTCGAGCGCGTCGTGAAACCCCGGCGCCTGGATGAGGGCGAGCATCTTCAGGCCCGCCGCCATCGCGACCGGATTGCCGCTGAGCGTGCCGGCCTGGTAGATCGGGCCGCTCGGTGCGATTTGTTTCATCAGGTCCGCACGGCCGCCGTACGCACCGACGGGCATGCCGCCGCCGATGATCTTGCCGAAGGTGCTCAGGTCCGGCGTCACGCCGTAACGCGCCTGCGCGCCACCCAACGCGACGCGGAAGCCGGTCATCACTTCGTCGAAGATCAGCAACGCGCCGTACTGCGTGCAGAGCGTGCGCAGGTGTTGCAGGTAACCATCGCGCGGCGGCAGGCAGTTGGCGTTGCCGACGACGGGTTCGATGATCAGGCCCGCGATGTCGTGCCCGCATTCGTCGAACAACGCGGTCGCTGCATCGAAATCGTTGTAGGGCAGCGTGAGCGTGAGGTCGGCGAGCGCTTTCGGCACGCCGGGCGAGGTGGGCACGCCGAACGTGAGCGCGCCGCTGCCGGCCTTCACCAGGAAGCTGTCGCCGTGGCCGTGGTAGCAGCCTTCGAATTTCACGATGCGCGCGCGGCCCGTCGCGCCGCGCGCCAGGCGGATCGCCGACAGCGTGGCTTCGGTGCCGGAGTTCACCATGCGCACCATTTCGCAGCTCGGGATGAGCGCGGTGATGGCTTCGGCCATCGTGACTTCGAGCGGATTGGGCGTGCCGAAGCTGAGGCCGTCGCGCGCGGTGTCGATGACGGCGGCGAGCACGTCGGGATGGTTGTGGCCGACGATCATCGGGCCCCAGGAACCGACGTAATCGATGTAGCGGTTGCCGTCGGCGTCGACCAGGTACGCGCCTTCGGCGCGCTGCGTGAAGAACGGTTCGCCGCCGACGGACTTGAACGCGCGCACGGGCGAGTTCACGCCGCCGGGCATCAGCTGCTGCGCGCGATGGAACAGGGATTGCGAACGGCGGGTATCCATCACGACTCCGGGATTTCGAAAAGCGCCTGGCAGGCGCGTGCGGCGGCAAGGGGATCGGGCGCGTCGAACACGCCGCTGACGACGGCGATGAGGTCCGCGCCGGCATCGACGAGCGGGCGCGCATTGTCGGGCGTGATGCCGCCGATCGCCACCCGCGGCAGGCCGAGCGGGGCGGCGTCGCGCAAAAGCGACAAGGAAGCGCGGCGCGCATTCGGCTTCGTCGTGGACGGGAAGAAGGCCCCGAAGGCGATGTAATCGGCGCCCGCGGCGGCCGCCTGGCGGGCGCGATCGAGCGTGTCGTAGCAGGAGACGCCGATGATGGCGTCGTCGCCGACCAGTGCGCGGGCCGCTGCGAGGCTGCCGTCGTGTTCACCCAGGTGCACGCCCGCGCCCAGGTCCGCGGCGAGGCGCGCGTCGTCGTTCACGATGAAAGGCACGCCGGCGGCGCGGCACGCATCGGCGAGCGCCGTCGCTTGCGCGCGACGCAACGCGGCATCGGCCTGCTTGTTGCGGTACTGCAGGCAGGCGCACGCAGGCAGCAGCGGTTGCACGCGGGCAAGCAGGGCATCACGGTCGGGATCGTCGGGCGTGACGAGATAGAGCCCGCGTTCAAGGGCAAGGCGTGGCGCGCGCGGCATGCGAATTCCTGGTGGCGCTTGGTGTTGGCGGCCCGGCGGTGGGACAATGCCCACCTTCGCCCGCCACGCATTCTAGAGTCCGATGACCGAAGCCGTCGCCACCGCTTACCGCACCTGGATGTGCGTCGTCTGCGGCTTCATCTACGACGAAGCGCAGGGCTTGCCGGAAGAAGGCATCGCGCCGGGCACGCGCTGGGAAGACGTCCCGGATACGTGGACCTGCCCGGATTGCGGCGTGACCAAGGACGATTTCGAGATGATGGTGGTCTGAGCCACCACGCGGCGCGTCAGCTCGGCCTGGACGCGCAACTGCTGAGTTCGACGAGGCGTTCGCGCAACGGACCGCTGTCCTGCGCATCGGGATTGAGCTGCAGGTAGCGCGCAAGGTCTGCGCGGGCGCCCTGCTTGTAGCCGAGTTTCAGGTACGCCAGGCCGCGGTCGCGCAGCGCATCGCCGTTGTCCGGCGACAGGCGCAGGATGCGATCGGCGCTGCGCGAGGCGCGCTCCCAGTCGTCGCGTTCGGAATACACGCCATGCAGGTTGCGCAGCACGCGCATCAGGATCGCGCGGTGGCTGGCGGGGTTGAGGATCTGGAACAACGCACGGTCGTCGGGCGCTTCGCCGTTGAGGTGCGGGCGCGCGCGCTGGCGCAGTTCGTCTTCGTCGAGCGGCCGTCCGCGGTTGAACGGATCCATCACCAGCACGCCGTCGTCGACCGGCAGGCGCACCAGGAAATGGCCGGGAAACGACACGCCATCGAGCGGCACGCCCAGGCGCCGCGCGACTTCGATCTGCACCAGCGCCAGCGAAATCGGGTTGCCGCGGCGGCGTTCGAAGACTTCGTTGATGTAGCTGTTGCGCGGGTCGTAGTAATGCTCGCTGTCGCCCGCGTAGCCGAGTTCGTCGAACAGGTGGCGGTTGATCGCGGCCATTTTCTGCGGCCAGGGTTCGACCTGGTCGACTTGCTCGCGCAGGTGGTCGGCGTGCGCCTGCACCGTGGCGTCGTATTGCGCGGCGTCGAGCTGCGGATATTCATCGCGCGCGATCAGCAGGGCGGTGGCGAGCAGCGGCAGCGTTGCGTCGTCGGTTGCGGCGAGCTGGCCCCACTCGGGAAGCGCGAATCGGTCGTGCATGCGTCAAGCCTGCAACCGCGTGCGGGGCGTTGGCAAGTCCGGCGCGGTCAGGGCTGCGTGACGCCGGGCCCGAATTGCAGTTCTGCACCGTCCTGCAGGTTGAGGCTCGCGGCTTGCCCGGCGTTGAGTTCGAGCACGTAGCGGGCGGGCGCGTTGCTGGCGTAGGGCGGGCAACGGTCGCCGAGCGAACACGGCGGCACGTCGCGCTGCTGGGTGACCAGCTTGTGCTTGTCGTCGAAGTAGAGGATGTCGAGCGGGATGCGCGTGTTCTTCATCCAGTACGCCTGCGGTTCCTCGCGTTCGTGGATGAAGAGCATGCCGTGCGATTCATCCATGGAATCGCGGAACATCAGGCCGCGTGCGCGCTCTTCGTCGTTGTCCGCGATCTCCACCGAATAGCGGTGGCCCGCCAGTTCCACCCACGGGCCTCGCGTGCCGGCACAGGCGGTGAGGGCGAGGGAGCAGGCGAAGAGGGTGGCGGTCAGGCGCATGCGGGCGGGTCTCGGTCCGGGGCCACAGACATTCGGGGAGCGGCCGTTGCGGCGTCAAGCGTTCGGACGTGCACGGACCCCCTTCCCAAGCCCATCGGTGGCGGGCACAATGCGCGCCCCTTCGAACGGGTCCGGCGGTTCGCGGTCCCGGGGCTCCGAAAAAACCTCGTCACGAGGTGTTGACGTACCGGAGAAGGGCTGTATGATGTGCGGCTCGCTCAGGCACTTAGGTGCCGGGCACGGAACGCGGCGCTGAGGCCGGTTCCGATGATCTTTGACAGTGTGCGCAGGTGACTTGTGCGGGCGTCTGGCGGGTGGAAAGTTGTCCATCTTGCAGACGTTCGTAACAGAGCAACAAGTCAATTCAAATGGCAAACAAGCAATTGTGAGCCAGCGAGTGATTTCTGCCTGGAGCGAAGTCTGCACTCAAAGCATAGGCGAAGGTCTTCGGACCGGAGTCGCAATACTTAAGTGAAGAGTTTGATCCTGGCTCAGAGTGAACGCTGGCGGCAGGCCTAACACATGCAAGTCGAACGGCAGCACAGCAGTAGCAATACTGTGGGTGGCGAGTGGCGGACGGGTGAGGAATACATGGGAATCTGCCCTGTCGTGGGGGATAACGTAGGGAAACTTACGCTAATACCGCATACGACCGGAAGGTGAAAGCGGCGGACCGCAAGGCGTCGCGCGACTGGATGAGCCCATGTCGGATTAGCTAGTTGGCGGGGTAAAGGCCCACCAAGGCGACGATCCGTAGCTGGTCTGAGAGGATGATCAGCCACACTGGAACTGAGACACGGTCCAGACTCCTACGGGAGGCAGCAGTGGGGAATATTGGACAATGGGCGCAAGCCTGATCCAGCCATGCCGCGTGAGTGAAGAAGGCCTTCGGGTTGTAAAGCTCTTTTGTCCGGAAAGAAAAGCTCTCGGTTAATACCCGGGGGTTCTGACGGTACCGGAAGAATAAGCACCGGCTAACTTCGTGCCAGCAGCCGCGGTAATACGAAGGGTGCAAGCGTTACTCGGAATTACTGGGCGTAAAGCGTGCGTAGGTGGTTCGTTAAGTCTGATGTGAAAGCCCTGGGCTCAACCTGGGAATGGCATTGGATACTGGCGATCTAGAGTGCGGTAGAGGGCAGTGGAATTCCCGGTGTAGCAGTGAAATGCGTAGAGATCGGGAGGAACATCTGTGGCGAAGGCGACTGCCTGGACCAGCACTGACACTGAGGCACGAAAGCGTGGGGAGCAAACAGGATTAGATACCCTGGTAGTCCACGCCCTAAACGATGCGAACTGGATGTTGGGTGCAACTAGGCACTCAGTATCGAAGCTAACGCGTTAAGTTCGCCGCCTGGGGAGTACGGTCGCAAGACTGAAACTCAAAGGAATTGACGGGGGCCCGCACAAGCGGTGGAGTATGTGGTTTAATTCGATGCAACGCGAAGAACCTTACCTGGCCTTGACATCCACGGAACTTTCCAGAGATGGATTGGTGCCTTCGGGAACCGTGAGACAGGTGCTGCATGGCTGTCGTCAGCTCGTGTCGTGAGATGTTGGGTTAAGTCCCGCAACGAGCGCAACCCTTGTCCCTAGTTGCCAGCACGTAATGGTGGGAACTCTAGGGAGACCGCCGGTGACAAACCGGAGGAAGGTGGGGATGACGTCAAGTCATCATGGCCCTTACGGCCAGGGCTACACACGTACTACAATGGAAAGGACAGAGGGCTGCAATCCCGCGAGGGTGAGCCAATCCCAGAAACCTTTTCTCAGTCCGGATTGGAGTCTGCAACTCGACTCCATGAAGTCGGAATCGCTAGTAATCGCAGATCAGCATTGCTGCGGTGAATACGTTCCCGGGCCTTGTACACACCGCCCGTCACACCATGGGAGTTTGTTGCACCAGAAGCAGGTAGCTTAACCTTCGGGAGGGCGCTTGCCACGGTGTGGCCGATGACTGGGGTGAAGTCGTAACAAGGTAGCCGTATCGGAAGGTGCGGCTGGATCACCTCCTTTAGAGACAAAAAGACAGCGCATTGCCTGTCAGGCGTCCGCACAAGTGACCTGCATTCAGAGCGTCCCGACCATCGGGGCCATAGCTCAGCTGGGAGAGCACCTGCTTTGCAAGCAGGGGGTCGTCGGTTCGATCCCGACTGGCTCCACCACCTCTACCTGGCTCGACTTTTTGGGTCTGTAGCTCAGGTGGTTAGAGCGCACCCCTGATAAGGGTGAGGCCGGTGGTTCGAGTCCTCCCAGACCCACCAACTCTGAATGTTTACTGCGCACACGAAGATCTGAAACGCGGACGGCGCTGAAGCCGGCCGCGTGTTCTTTGACAAATTGGATGTAGCGAGCGTTTTGAGACGAATGTCCATGACGTGTCGTAGAGGCTAAGGCGAGGTGCGAGAGCACCTTTATTGAAGTGTGATAGTCGTAATGTTCGCATGCGACGTATCGGCCCCGAGGCGACTTGGGGTGATATGGTCAAGCGAATAAGCGCACACGGTGGATGCCTTGGCGGTCAGAGGCGATGAAGGACGTGGCAGCCTGCGAAAAGTGTCGGGGAGCTGGCAACAAGCTTTGATCCGGCAATGTCCGAATGGGGAAACCCACCCGCAAGGGTATTGCATGGTGAATACATAGCCATGCAAGGCGAACCCGGGGAACTGAAATATCTAAGTACCCGGAGGAAAAGAAATCAACCGAGATTCCCTGAGTAGCGACGAGCGAACGGGGACTAGCCCAAAAGTCCGTACGGTTTTAGCAAAACACCTTGGGAAGGGTGGCCGTAGATGGTGACAGCCCAGTATGCGAAAGGGCCGTACGGATGAAATTGAGTAGGGCGGGGCACGTGAAACCCTGTCTGAACATGGGGGGACCATCCTCCAAGGCTAAATACTCCTGACCGACCGATAGTGAACCAGTACCGTGAGGGAAAGGCGAAAAGAACCCTGGTGAAGGGAGTGAAATAGATCCTGAAACCGTGTGCGTACAAGCAGTCGGAGCCCCTTCGTGGGGTGACGGCGTACCTTTTGTATAATGGGTCAGCGACTTACTGTTTGTGGCGAGCTTAACCGTATAGGGGAGGCGAAGGGAAACCGAGTCTGATAAGGGCGCATAGTCGCAGGCAGTAGACCCGAAACCGGGTGATCTAGTCATGCCCAGGGTGAAGGTTGAGTAACATCAACTGGAGGCCCGAACCCACTCCCGTTGCAAAGGTAGGGGATGAGGTGTGATTAGGAGTGAAAAGCTAATCGAACCCGGAGATAGCTGGTTCTCCTCGAAAGCTATTTAGGTAGCGCCTCGGACGAATACTGCTGGGGGTAGAGCACTGTTATGGCTAGGGGGTCATTGCGACTTACCAAACCATTGCAAACTCCGAATACCAGTACGTACTATCCGGGAGACACACGGCGGGTGCTAACGTTCGTCGTGAAAAGGGAAACAACCCAGACCCACAGCTAAGGTCCCAAATTTATCGCTCAGTGGTGAACGATGTGGAAAGGCACAGACAGCCAGGAGGTTGGCTTAGAAGCAGCCACCCTTTAAAGAAAGCGTAATAGCTCACTGGTCGAGTCGGTCTGCGCGGAAGATTTAACGGGGCTAAGCGATAAACCGAAGCTTGGGGTGCACGAGCAATCGTGCGCGGTAGAGGAGCGTTCCGTAAGCCGATGAAGGTGGATTGAGAAGTCTGCTGGAGGTATCGGAAGTGCGAATGCTGACATGAGTAACGATAATGGGGGTGAAAAGCCCCCACGCCGAAAGCCCAAGGTTTCCTTGCGCAACGTTCATCGGCGCAGGGTGAGTCGGCCCCTAAGGCGAGGCAGAAATGCGTAGTCGATGGAAAGCTGGTTAATATTCCAGCACCTCGCGTCAGTGCGATGGGGGGACGGAGAAGGGTAGGTGTACCGGGCGTTGGTTGTCCCGGGGAAAGCAGGTAGGCGGATCCTCTTGGCAAATCCGGAGGGTCATTACGCCGAGCAGCGAGACCAGGCCATTAGGCCGAAGTCACTGATCCCACGCTTCCAGGAAAAGCCCCTAAGCTTCAGCTGACGCAGACCGTACCGTAAACCGACACAGGTGGGCAGGATGAGAATTCTCAGGCGCTTGAGAGAACTCGGGTGAAGGAACTAGGCAACATGGCACCGTAACTTCGGGAGAAGGTGCACCGCTTCTGGTGGCCCATGCGGGCTATAGCTGGGAGCGGTCGCAGAAACCAGGCCGCTGCGACTGTTTATCAAAAACACAGCACTCTGCAAACACGAAAGTGGACGTATAGGGTGTGACGCCTGCCCGGTGCTGGAAGGTTAATTGATGGGGTCAGCCGCAAGGCGAAGCTCTTGATCGAAGCCCCAGTAAACGGCGGCCGTAACTATAACGGTCCTAAGGTAGCGAAATTCCTTGTCGGGTAAGTTCCGACCTGCACGAATGGCGTAACGACAGCGGCGCTGTCTCCACCCGAGACTCAGTGAAATTGAAATCGCTGTGAAGATGCAGCGTTCCCGCGGCAAGACGGAAAGACCCCGTGAACCTTTACTACAGCTTTACACTGAACGTTGAGTTCGTCTGTGTAGGATAGGTGGGAGCCTGTGAAACCGAGGCGCTAGCTTCGGTGGAGGCAACCTTGAAATACCACCCTGATGTGCTTGACGTTCTAACCTGGGCCCGTGATCCGGGTCGGGGACCGTGTATGGTGGGTAGTTTGACTGGGGCGGTCTCCTCCCAAAGAGTAACGGAGGAGCACGAAGGTACGCTCAGCGCGGTCGGACATCGCGCACTGTGTGCAAAGGCATAAGCGTGCTTGACTGCAAGAGCGACGGCTCAAGCAGGTACGAAAGTAGGTCTTAGTGATCCGGTGGTTCTGTATGGAAGGGCCATCGCTCAACGGATAAAAGGTACTCCGGGGATAACAGGCTGATACCGCCCAAGAGTTCATATCGACGGCGGTGTTTGGCACCTCGATGTCGGCTCATCACATCCTGGGGCTGTAGTCGGTCCCAAGGGTATGGCTGTTCGCCATTTAAAGTGGTACGCGAGCTGGGTTCAGAACGTCGTGAGACAGTTCGGTCCCTATCTGTCGTGGGCGTTGGAGATTTGAGAGGGGCTGCTCCTAGTACGAGAGGACCGGAGTGGACGAACCCCTGGTGTTCCGGTTGTCACGCCAGTGGCATTGCCGGGTAGCTACGTTCGGAAGCGATAACCGCTGAAAGCATCTAAGCGGGAAGCGCGCCTCAAGATGAGATCTCCCGGGACACAAGTCCCCTGAAGGAACCATCAAGACCAGGTGGTTGATAGGCAGGGTGTGTAAGCGGAGCAATCCGTTGAGCTAACCTGTACTAATGATCCGTGTGGCTTGACCATATCACCTCAAGTGGCCTTATCCTCGACAACACGTCGCAGGCATTCGTCCTCATCGCATCCCACAAGGATGCAAACTGCTCGCTACATCCACCCCTTGAGAGCGTGAGCGCGATCAATCCGTCCACAAGACCGGTTGAACCGCGACCCTCCACCCTCTCCCTGGTGACAATAGCGCTGTGGCACCACCCGATCCCATTCCGAACTCGGAAGTGAAACGCAGCCGCGCCGATGGTAGTGTGCATCCGCATGCAAGAGTAGGTCATCGCCAGGGCCTTACACCAAACCCCGCCGGGTCTCCCGGCGGGGTTTTTCTTTGCGCGGTGGAAAGTGCAGTGGGGTTTGTTTCGCACGTCCTGCAAGTTAGTGCTTGTCCGCGCGAGCAGGTAAGTTTCGGCAGTCGGGAGTCATCGAAAATCCCGCGACCCCGCCACCAGCGGCCCCAGCAATCCCGAAAGATTGGTCAACCGCCTGGCGATCAGGTGCTGCACCCCGTCCTGCGATTCCAGCTTTCCTTCCACCGCCAGCAGCCGCGACTCCAGCAACGGCCGCCGCTGTTCGTCCGCGATCTGTCGCCACACGACGACATTCACCAGCCCGTCCTCGTCCTCGAGCGTCAGGAAGGTCACCCCGCTGGCCGTCTGCGGCCGCTGCCGCAGCGTGACCAGGCCCGCGAACGCCACCTCGCGCCCCTGCGGCATCGCCCGCAACTCCGAAGACCGCCGATACCGCCGCGCCCGCAACCGCGATCGCAGCAACTGCAGCGGATGCCGCCCGAGCGTCAGCCCGGTCATCGCGTAATCGATGCGGACTTCTTCCTCCGCCGTCGCCATTGGCAAGGCGATCTGCCGCTCCGCCGTCGCCCCCACTGCATCGAACAACGGCCGCTGCGCTTCCACGCCCGCCGCCGCCCATCGCGCCTTGTGCCGATGCCCGGCGAGTGCGCGCAACGCCCCGGCATCCGCGAGCAACCCCCGCACGCGCGGATCGAGTTCCGCACGCACGCAAAGATCGGTCACGTCGATGAACGCCGATCGCGCACGCGCCGCCGAAATCCGCGTCGCATCCGCCTCCCGGAATCCATCCACCATCCGCAGCCCCAACCGGACCGCCGGCTGCTTGCCGTCGCCGATCGGTTCCAGCGTGCAATCCCATTCGCTGTAACGCACATCCACCGGCCGCACGACCACGCCATGCCGCCGCACGTCCTGCACGATCTGCGATGGCGCATAGAACCCCATCGGCTGCGAATTGATGAGCGCTGCCGCGAACGCCGCCGGCTCGTGGCACTTCAGCCAGCTGCTCGCGTACGCGATCAACGCGAAGCTCGCCGCGTGCGACTCGGGAAACCCGTAGCTGCCGAAGCCCTTGATCTGCTCGAAGATCTGCTCGGCGAACGCCGACGTATAGCCGTTGCCCAGCATCCCCTCGATGATCTTCTGCCGATGGTGTTCCATCCCGCCGTAGCGCTTCCACGCCGCCATCGAACGTCGCAACTGATCCGCCTCGCCCGGCGTGTAATCCGCCGCGACGATCGCCAGTTGCATCACCTGCTCCTGGAACAACGGCACGCCGAGCGTGCGCTTGAATACTTCGCGCAGCGCTTCCGACGGATACCTCACCGGCTCCTCGCCGTTCCGCCGCCGCAGGTACGGATGCACCATGTCGCCCTGGATCGGGCCAGGCCGCACGATCGCGACCTGCACCACGAGGTCGTAGAACACGCGCGGCTTCAGCCGCGGCAACATCGCCATCTGCGCGCGCGATTCGATCTGGAACGTGCCGACCGTATCCGCCTTGCGGATCATCGCGTACGTCGCATCGTCGCGCGGCGGAATATCGTCGAGCCCGATGTCGCGCCGCCCGCTCGCGCGCAACAGGTCGAACGTCTTGTGCACGCACGTCAGCATGCCGAGCGCCAGGCAATCGACCTTCAGCAGCTTCAGCACGTCCAGGTCGTCCTTGTCCCACTGGATCACCGTGCGATCGTCCATCGCCGCGTTCTCCACCGGCACCAGCGTCGACAGCGGATGTTCGGAGATCACGAACCCGCCCGGATGCTGCGACAGGTGCCGCGGGAACCCGAGCAATTCATCCGCCAGCGCCAGCACGCGCCGCAGCAGCGGCGACTCCGGATCGAACCCGTGTTCCCGCAGATGCTGCGGCATCGGGATGTCGCTGCTCCAGCGCTCCATCGTCTTGGCCAGCTCGTCCACTTGGTCCGGCGGCAAGCCGAGCACGCGCGCCACGTCGCGCACCGCGCTGCGGCCGCGATAGCGGATCACCACCGCCGCCAGCGCCGCGCGACTGCGCCCGTAACGCTCGAACACGTACTGCAGCACTTCCTCGCGCCGCTCATGCTCGAAGTCGACATCGATGTCCGGCGGCTCCTTGCGTTCCTCCGACACGAAGCGCTCGAACAGCATCTCCATCTGTCCCGGCTGCAGCTCGGTGATGCCCAGCGCGTAGCACACCGCCGAATTCGCAGCGGATCCACGCCCCTGGCACAGGATGTCGCGACTGCGCGCGAAGCGCACGATGTCGTGCACCGTGAGGAAGTACGACTCGTATCCCAGCCGGCCGATGATCCTGAGTTCCTTCTCGATCAACTCCCGCGCCTTGCTGCGTTCCTTCTCGCCCGATTGCGCCTTCGCCCAACGCGCATGGATGCCGAGCTCCACCAGCTCGCGCAACCAGTCCGCCGGCGTGCGGCCTTCCGGCACCAGTTCGCGCGGGTATTCGTACGCGATCTGCCGCAACCCGAACGTGCAACGCGCCGCGATCGCGACCGACTCGGCCAGCAATTCCACGGGGTAGATCGACTGCAATGCCTGCCGCGTGCGCAGGTGCCGCTCGCCGTTCGGAAACAACGCGCGTCCCGCCTCGGCCAGCGTCTTGCGCAACCGGATCGCCGTCATCGTGTCCTGCAACGCGCGTCGCTTGCGCACGTGCATGTGCACGTCGCCGCACGCCACCGCCGGCATCCCCGCGTGCTGCGCCAGCGCCAGCAGGTGCCGCAACCGGGCCGCATCATCGGGCCCGCGATGCAATTGCACCGCCACCCACGCCCGGTCGGGAAACCGCGCCCGCACCCACGCTGCATCGGACAGATCCGCGCCGGCTTCCGACACCGCCCCGCGCGGCACCCACAACGCCAGCACCCCGTCGAGCGCGCGATCGAAATCCTCGCGCAGCAGGCGATACGTGCCCTTGCCCGCGCGTCGCCGCGCCATCGTGATCAATTCGCACAACGCGCGATAGCCCGCCTGCGTTTCGACCAGCAACACCAGCTTCGGCCCGTCCTCGATCGCCATCTCGCTGCCGACGATCAACGGCAGTTCCGTCGCCTCCGAGGCTTCCAGCGCCCGCACGATCCCCGCCAGCGAACACTCGTCGGTTATCGCCAGCGCTGCGTAACCCTGCTGCTTCGCGCGGTCGAACAACTCCTGCGCACTCGACGCCCCGCGCTGGAAACTGAAGTTCGACAGGCAATGCAGTTCCGCGTAGGCAGGCAGGCGGCTCATGCGAACCACCCGTGCAGCATGAAGTGCGCCGGCGACGGATCGCCCGCGATCCCGTACGCCCAAGCGCGCTGGCCCAGCGACGTCTCCACCACGTAGTAGTCGCGACGAATATCGCCGCCATCCCACCAGCCACTCTCGATGCGTTCCGGCCCCGCGAGCACCTGCACCGCGTGGTCGCGCAACGGAATCGCATGCGCGAGCAACCAGCCCGGCCGCGGCCGCGCATCGGACGTGGCACGCCCCGCCATCGCGATGCGTTCCGGCCGGTGTTCCGGCGAATGCCCGATGCCATGCACCGCGTCGTCGCCCAGCCGCGCACGCAGGCGTTCGCGCAATTGCGGCCACGGCACGTCCTGCTGCGCACGCGTTTCGAACAGGTCCAGCGCCGCGGGCACGAACGGCGGCAGCTCGCGCGCCACCAGCTGGAACCCGCGCACCGGCGCCGGCAAGCGCGCCTGTTCCAGGCGACCGCGCCCCAGCTCGAACAACATCGCCGCATCGCGCTGCGGCGTGAGCAAGCCCACCTCCACTTCGCTGTGCGCGCAGCGCTCGTGTTCCAGCACCAGCGTGAAGCGCTGCACACCGCCATCGCGCCCGGCGAGGAACGCCGTCAGGTCCTGTGCCAGCCGCCGCAGCGGGAACAGCAACGCCTGGCTCGATTCCACCTCGCTGTCGAACTCGATGCGTCCTTCGAAATGCTCCGGCGGCCGATAACACGCCAACGGCGCCGGCGCATCGCCGCGCACCGTGTCCAGGTACGCCAGCACGTGTGCCGGAAATCGCCGCGCCAATGCATCGCGCGGCAACGCGAACACCTGCCGCAACGTGCGCAACCCCATCCGCGACAACGCGAACGCCACCGGTTGCGGCAACCCGCTGCGTTCCAGCGGCAACTGTCCCAGCGCCGTATTCAATGCGTGCTCGTCGACCGCGAGCCCGTCGTGCACGTTCGCCAATGCACGCGCCGCATGCGGATTGGGCGCCGCGACGATGCGATGCCGGAACCCGAGCGCATGCAATTCCTCGCGCATCCGCGCTTCCAGCCGCGGCCACGGCCCGAACAACTGCAGGCTATGCCCGACCTCGAGCAGCAACGCATGCGGCAGTTCGGTGCTCACCTGCGAGCTGAAGCGATACGCCCACGCCGCAAGCAACGCCCGCCAGCGTTCGACTTCGGCCGCATCGTGTTCGAACGTGCGGAAGTGCGTGCTCAACGCCTGCGCCGCGGCCAGCGATTGCCCCGGCTGCAAGCCGAGCATGCGCGCGGCCGGCGTCACCGAATGCAGCGTGCGCCGCTGCACCGGCCCTTCGACGAGCGCGATCGCCGCACCGTCGGGCGCTTCCAGGCGGCGGAGGACGCCGTCCATCGCCAATTGCGGCAGCAATATGCAAGCCCACTGCATCGCAATGCCTCATCCGTGCATCGCGTGGGCGGGGAAGGCGATCGGCGCCGGCGGCACCAGCGCGCCGCGGCACTTCAACACGCGCAGGCGATGCGGCGCGGTCTCGATCGCGATGCGCAACGGCGCCGGCGATGGATTGGCACAGGCCTGCATCGGACGGAACGCGAAGCCGGGCGTGCGCCCCGTTTCCGCAGCGACTTGCAAGCGACGCAACGCGCGATCGTCCGCCTTCTGCGGCCAGCACAACACCGCGCGGCACGCCCCCGAACGCAAGCATTGCTCGCTCGCCCACAACGCATCGCGCGGCGAGGCATCGAGCACCTGCAATGCGTCCGCGCGAATCCCCGCGGCATCCCACGCCGGTGCATACGGACGATACGGCGGCGCGACGATCGCGATCACGCCGTCGCCGCGCGCCAGTTGCGCCAACGCCGGCCACACCAGGCGCAATTCGCCCACGCCGTCGGCGGGCAACAACACTTCGCTCAACGCCGCCGCCGGCCAGCCACCGCCGGGCAACGCGGCATCCAGTGCAGCCCAGCCGGTCGGGACCGCATCGGCGGGCGCCTGCGTCGAGGGCTTCCCGCGCCACAGGCGACGCGACGCCAGCAAGCCATCGAGGGCCACGACCGCGCTCATGCGCACGGTCCCGGGCAGGCGGGCAGAAGACGGAGCAGGGCAGGGAAAGGTCGCATGGTTAGTAGCAATACTAACATCGCGACAGGAAGACGGAAGCACCCGAAAGCGCGACCCTTCCTCAGTGAATCAATGGCTTACGCAAGCCTCACAAGACCAGCGGCGGTTCCCCACCCACGATCACCACGTCCGCCGGCCGGCGCGCGAACAGCCCCACGCACACCACGCCCGGCACCTGCGAGAGGTCGCGTTCCAGGCCCAGGGGATCGACGATCGACAGCCCGTGCACGTCGAGGATCCAGTTGCCGTTGTCGGTGACCACGCCATCGCGCCACACGGGCTGGCCGCCGGTCATCGCCACGATCTCGCGCGCCACCAGGCTGCGCGCCATCGGGATCACCTCCACCGGCAGCGGGAACTTGCCCAGCACGTCCACGCGCTTGGCCGGATCCACGATGCACACGAAGCGCTTGCTCGCCTCGGCGATGATCTTTTCGCGCGTGAGCGCCGCGCCGCCGCCCTTGATCAGGCGCTTGTGCGGATCGCATTCGTCCGCGCCGTCCACGTACAACGCCAGCGACCCGGTCGCATTGAGCTCCATCACCTCGATGCCATGCGCGCGCAACCGCTGCGTGCTCTGGTCCGAACTCGACACCGCGCCCGCGATGCGATCGCGCATGCGCGCCAGGGCGTCGATGAAATACGCGACGGTGGAGCCGGTGCCGACGCCGACGATCATCCCGTCTTCGACGTAGTCGATCGCCTTCTCGGCGGCGAGGCGCTTGGCTTCGGTCATGCGCGGGGTTCCAGCTTGAGGAGGGTCTTCCACTGCGCGGCGGTCACCGGCAGCACGGACAGGCGCGTGCCGCGCTTGATGAGCGCGAACTCGTCGCCCAGCGCATCGGCATGCTGCTTGATTTCTTCCAGCGGGAGCACGCTGGCGAACTTGCGATCGAACTTCACGTCCACCAGCGACCAGCGCGGGTCTTCCCGCGTGCTCTTGGGATCGTAGTAGTCGGACTTGCGATCGAACTGCGTCGGATCCGGATACGCCTCGGTCGCTACCGTCGCCAGTCCCGCGATGCCGGGCACCGGACAACTGGAGTGGTAGAACAGCACGCCGTCGCCCGGCTTCATCTGCCGCATGTGGTTGCGCGCCTGGTAGTTGCGCACGCCGTTCCAGGGTTCGGTGCCGACGCGCGCGAGGTCGTCGATCGAGAAGCTGTCCGGTTCGGACTTCATCAGCCAGTAGCGGCGGGGCGTGGGCATGTCAGTCGGCGGGCGCTGGGTCGAAGAGGTGCGCATCGGCTTCGCTGCACAACGCATCGAGCGGCATGTCCCAGGCTTCGGGCATCACGGACTCGACCTGCTGCGCCGCGAAGGCCGCGCCCACGAGCCACGGCGGTGCGGGCTGCGTGCGGCGGAACGCGAAGCTGCGATCGTACCAGCCACCCCCCATGCCGAGGCGATGGCCGTTGGCATCGAACCCCACCAGCGGCGCGACCACGAACTGCATTGCCTCTGCAGTGAGCAGCGCGCGTTCCGCGACGTCGGGTTCCGGGATGCCGTGGCGGTTGGACACCAGCGCATCGCCCGGGCGCCACGGCCCGAAACGCAGGCGCCCGTCGTCGTGCAGCACCGGCAGGCAATACGTGCAGGATTTCGGCAGGCGCAGTTGCCACACATGCAATGCAATCTCGCCATCCATCGCCCAGTAACCGGCGACGTGGCCGGACCGTGGTGCGAAGGGGAGGGAAGACAGGCGTTCCGCCAGGCGTTCGGCGGCGGCGATGCGGGCGGGCGCGGGAATCGCGCGACGACGTGCGCGCAACTCACGCCGCATGGTGTCGCGCAGGAGGGTGCTCATCGAAAAAAAACATCCTCCGCCGTGACGATGCGCGCGAAACGACCTTGAACCCAGGGTTCAAGTGGGAACACTTGGAAACCATCGGGCTTTCCGCTCATGGCGGACCTGCACACCCGGTCTCCGCTGCATCCCCGTGGTCGTCAATAAGGGACAAGGCGAATGTTTGCGCGCGCCGTCGACACAGCAGAGGACGCGGGCGGAAGTATAGCGCTGCGACCGGAAATCGAAAGTCCGTTCGTCGGTGGAGGGATGCGTGCAGTTCAGCGTTGTGCGCGTGCGCACCGAAATCGTTGGAACGTGCACGCCGTCTCGACATGCGCCGTGCGTTGCGTTCAGGCCGCCGGCGGTTCGAACAGGTCGTCGAGGCGACGCTGCATCGCATCCACGGTGCGCGACATCTCGCGATCGCGCTTGCTGCCTTCGCTGCGCGCCGATTGCAATTCGTGCGCGAGGTTGAGCGCGGCGAGCACCGCGACGCGATCGAGCGCCGCCATGCGGTTGCCGCCGCGGATCTCGCGCATCTTCGCGTCGAGCAGTTTCGCCGCGGCCAGCAGGTCGTCGCGTTCGTCGGGCTCGCACCCCACGGTGTATTCGCGATCCAGGATGCGCACGTTGACCGGTTCGCTCGTCGCCTTGCTCACGTGTGTTGCTCCAGCGACTTCAGGCGCGTGATCATCGCTTCCACGCGCGAGCGCGCCTGTTCGTTCTTCGCCAGCAACTGCGAGCGTTCGCCCGCCAGTTGTTCCTGCTGCGCACGCAGGCTGCGGTTTTCCTCGGTCAGCCGCTGCGCGAGCGCGGCGAGCTGGTCGATGCGCGCGGCCAGGGCCTGCAGCTGGGCGAGGGTGTCGGCGGGATCCATGGGCGGAGGGTAGGCAGGGGTCCGGGGCGGGTCAAGGCGCGCGTTCAGGGAATGACGGCGGCGTTGAGGTCCGGCGCCCAGGTCCGGATCAACCCGAGGCAGCGATGCGCGTCCAGCGGGGGCGAAAGCCAGTAGCCCTGGATCTCGTCGCAGCGGTGCGCGCGCAGGAACAGCACCTGCGCCTCTTCCTCCACGCCCTCGGCCACCACGTTCAGGCCCAGCGAGTGCGCCATCGTGATGACCGTGCTCGTGATCGCCTCGTCGTCCGCGTCGCGCGTGAGGTCGCCGATGAATTCCTTGTCGATCTTCAGCGTCGTGATGGGCAGGCGCTTGAGGTAGGCCAGCGACGAATAGCCCGTGCCGAAGTCGTCGATCGCCAGCTGCACGCCCAGGTCGCGGATGGCCTGCAGCGTGGCCGCGGTCTGCGCCGCGTTGCCCATGACCACGCTCTCGGTGAGTTCCAGTTCCAGGCATTCGGCCGGGACGTCGGTTTCTTCCAGCACGCGCGAGACCACGCTGGGCAGGTCGCCGCGCAGCAACTGCAACGCAGACACGTTGACCGCCATCGTCAGGCGATCCAGCCCGTGCGCACGCCAGCGCTTCAAGGTGTGGCAGGCCTCGCGCAGCGCCCACTCGCCGATCTCCAGGATCAGCCCGCTTTCTTCCGCCAGCGGGATGAACTGCGTCGGCGGGATCTCGCCGTATTCCGGGCTCGTCCAGCGCAGCAGCGCTTCCACGCCGGTGATGCGCGCCTGCGGTAGCGACAGCTTGGGCTGGAACACCAGGCGCAGCTCATTGCGATCGAGCACCTTGCGCAGCGCGGCGGAAATCGTCGCGCGCCGCCGGATCGACACTTCCATCGACTCGGTGTAACGCATGTAGATGCGACGTCCCGCGGCCTTCGCCTGGTACATCGCCGTGTCGGCGTGCTTCAGCAGGTCGGTCGGCACCTGCGCGTTGTCGGGATACAGGCTGATGCCGATCGACGGGGTGATCGCGACGTCCTGGTGGTCGTCGATGTCGAGCGGCGCTTCGAACGAAGTGATGATCTCGCGTGCGATCTTCTCCGCTTCGTCCGCGGTGTCGATGTTCTCCAGCACGACGGTGAACTCGTCGCCGCCCAGGCGTGCGACGGTGTGCTGCGGCCCCACCGTCTGCTGCAGGCGCGCGGCGGTCGCGCGCAGGATGCGGTCGCCGGCCGCGTGGCCGAGCGAATCGTTGATGTCCTTGAACCGGTCCAGGTCCAGGAACAGCACGCCGATGCGGCTTTCCTGGCGGCGCGCGCGCACGATCGCGCGCGACAGGCGCTCGGACAGCAGCGCGCGGTTCGGCAGGCTGGTCAGCGTGTCGTAGTTGGCGAGGTAGCGCAGTTCCTGCTCGGCGCGCTTCTTGTCGGTGATGTCGCTCAGCACCGCCACGTAATGGCTGCGCTGGCCCACCGAGTCGAGCACCGCGCTGCTTTCGATCCAGCACAGGAACTCTTCGCCGTCCTTGCGCTGCTGCCACATCTCGCCGGACCAGCGCCCGTTGCGCACCAGCTCGGTCCGCATCTGGCGATAGAAGTCCGGATCGTGCTGCGCGCTGTCCAGCAGGCTCGCCGACTTGCCGAGCACTTCGGTGTCGCCGTAACCGCTGATGCGGCTGAAGGCCGGGTTGACCGACACGAAGTGGAACTCGCGATCGAGCACCGCGACCGCCTCGTTCATGCTGCGCAGCACTTCGCTCGCGATGCGGCGTTCGCGCTCGGCGGTGCGGCTGCCGGAAATGTCGCGCGCCGTGCCGGCCACGCGCAGCGCGCGCCCTTCCGGCGAACGCTCCACCACGCGGCCGCGCGCACGCACCCACGTCCAGGCGCCCTTCGGCCCGCGCACGCGATGCTCCGACAGGAACAGCGGCGTCTCGCCGCGCACGTGCTGCTTCAGGCGATCCAGCACGCGCGGCAGGTCGTCTTCGTGGATCTCGTGGCGCTGTTCCACTTCGGTCTGGATCGCGATGTCCGGCACGCGCGCATCGCCTTCGTGCGTGCGCATGCTGCGCAGCTCGCCGTGCGCCATGTCGTAGTCCCAGAACAATTCGCCCGACGCCCACAACGCCAGCTTCAGGCGTTCCTCGCGATCGCGGATCTGCGCGAAGTACTCGCGCTCGCGCCGGCGCCGCTGCACCAGCAACGACGCGAGCGCACCCAGCACGAGCACGCCGAACAGCACGTAGGCCGCGATCGCCAGCGGATGCCGCCACGGCGGCGGCGCGACGTGCACCGGCACGCGCAGTTCCTGCGGATTCCACACACCGTCGCGATTGGTGGCCTGCGCGCGGAACAGGTAATCGCCCGGCGGCAGGCGCGTGTACGTCACTTCGGATTGCGCGCCGTTGTCGATCCAGCCGCGGTCGAAGCCGTCCAGGCGATAGCGATAGCGGATGCCGGCGCCGACGTTGTCGAGCGCCCCGACGCGCAGGCGCAGCATGCCGGCGCTGGGCGGTACGTCGACGCGCGTGGCCTGCCACAACACATCGGCATCGGCCGGCGCGGATGCATCGGTGCGCGCCGCGAGCAAGCGGATCGGCGGCAGGTACGCGCTGTCGTGCACGAGGCGCGGATCGAACAGGTTCAGGCCGCGCACGCCGCCGAACAGCAATCGCCCATCGCGCAGGCGCAGCGCCGCGCCGCCGTTGAATTCGAGATCTTGCAGCCCGTCGCCCAGCCCGAACTTGCGCACCTGCGCGCGCGCCGGATCGAAACGCATCAGCCCCGTGTCGGTGCCGAGCCACAACAGGCCCTGCGGCGATTCGGCGATCGAGAACACCACCGGCACCGGCGCCTTGCCCATCGCCGCGGCGAGCGGATGGTCGAAGCCGATCGTGTCGCCGTGCTCGCGCACGCGGCTCAGGCCCGAATGCGAGCCGATCCACAAGGTGCCGTCGCTCGCTTCGAGCACCGCCCGCACCAGGTTGCCCGCGAGGCTGTCGGGCGCATCCGGGGAATGCCGGAAGCGCCGGATGCGGCCCGTCGCCGGTTCGACCAGGTCGAGCCCGTCGCTCGTGCCCGCCCACACGCGGCCGCGCCGATCGATGCGGATCGCGTGCACGTGGTTGGGCGTGGTGGCGCCGTTGAAGGTGCGCACTTCGCCCGTCATCGGGTCGTAGTGCAGCAGGCCGACCGACTGCGTGCCGAGCCACAGCGTGCCGTCGCGATCGCGCGCGATCGTGCGCACCGCCAGTTCCGGGTATTTCGGCAGCGGCACCGGCGTGACGTCGCCGGTTTCGGTATCCAGCGTCGCCAGCCCGCGCGTCGAACCCAGCCACACGCGGTGCGCATCGGCCGGCACAAAGGCCATCGCGCGCAGGATGCCGCCGGCCGGGCTCGGGGGGAACGCCGCGGGGAACGCCGGCATTTCCTCGAACCGGTCGCCCGACGCGCTGGCGCGGATCAGCGCGCCGCCGTCCGTGCCCAGCCACCACTCGCCGGTCGGGTCTTCGTAAATCGAACGGATGCTGTTGCCGACGGCGACCGACACCCGGTCGTCGGCCGGCGTGGTGGCGAGGTAGCGGAAGCGCGCGCCGAGCGGATCCACCACCGACGGACCGCGGAACTGCCCGCCGATCCACATCGCGCCGCTGCGATCGAGCATCAGCGTGTTGATCGCGCTCTCGGGCAGCGCGCCTTCCATCGTGGATTCGCGCACGGCTTCGGCGCGGCCCGTCGCGGGATCGAAGCGACGCAGGCCATCGCCGTAGACCGACACCCACAGGCGATGGTCGGGCGCTTCGGCGATCGCGCGTACGTCGGACGGGCTGGCATCGCCCGCCGCCGGCCAGGCGCGCACGAGGCGGCGGCCGCCGTCCTGCATGCGGAACAGGCCCTGCGGCGTGCCGGCCCACAGGCGACCATCGCGATCGAAGGCCAGCGCGCGCACTTCGCCGGCCGTCTCGATGCGCTCCATGCCGCCGCGCGGCCCGATGCGGTGCAGGCCGGCCGCGCTGGCGAACCAGATCGTGCCGTCGCGATCGCGGAGGAGGGTCTGCCACGGCGATGCGGCCACGGCGGAGGCATCGAGCGCGAGGACCGGCTGGATGCGGCCGGTCTTCGGATCCAGCGTCACCAGGCTGTCGCCGGTGCCCACCCACACCCGGTCGCCCGCCGGCAGCACCGACAGCACGCGCTTGCGCGCGCCGACATCGGCGATGGGGAAGCGGCGGATGTGCCCGTCGTGCAGGTCCAGGCGCGCGACGAACTCGGAATACGTCCCCACCCACATTGCGTCGCCGCCCTCGAGGGCGAGGGCGGTCACGTAGCTGTCGGGGAGGCTGGCCGGATCGCTGGGATCGTGGCGGAAGAGCTGGAAGCGCTGGCCGTCGTAACGGTGCAGGCCGCCTTGCGTGGCGACCCAGACGAAGCCCTGCGGATCCTGGACCATCGCCGTGACGCTTTTCTGCGCCAGGCCCCGGTCGCTGCCCAGCGAGCGGAAATAGAAATCACGCGTCGCCGCGAACGCCGTCGCACCCGCACCCGCGCACAGCACCGCGACGAGCAGGCCCGTGCCGAGCGTGCGCAAAGCGGCCGCGCGGGAAAACACCGCAGGGCGGTTGGGTCGATGACGGTCGGGGCGCACGGGCTCCGCATCCCAGGGCGTGCCCGCAGTGTAGGCCACGGCCGGCCTCGCGCAACAAGCTGCCGGCACGTGCCCGTTGATACACTGCGCGCGCCCCGCCAGGAGTCGCGCAGTGTCCGATGTCGAGTTGCCGAGCTGGACCGCCGTCCACGACGCCGTCGCAGGCCTCGGCCTGGCGGTCACGCCCGCCGAACTGCACGGCGCATTGAGTGGTTGGTTCGCCGGCGGCGGCGCGGATGCGCCCGACTGGCTCGCGCAGGTGATGGCCGATCCCGACCTCCCGCAGGTCCCGCGCGACACCCCGCTCGACACGCTGCGCGCCGCCAGCCTTTCGCAATTGTCCGATCGCGGCTTCGGCTTCGAACTGCTGCTGCCCGCCGCCGACGCCACGCTCGGCGAACGCAGCGGCGCGCTGTTCGACTGGTGCCGGGGCTTCCTCGGCGCGTTCGGCCTGGCCAGCGGCGCCAACCCGCCGCTGTCGGAAGAAGGCAGCGAAGCGCTGGCCGACATCGCGCGCCTGGCCACCGCCACCGCGCAGGACGACGGCGACGACGACGATGAAGAAGCGTTGTCGGAGATCGAGGAATTCGTGCGCGTCGCGGTGTTGCTGATCCACGGCGACTGCGTCCTCGCGCCGGCCCATCGCCAGCAGTTCAACTGACATGCCCGCGGCGTCGAAGTCCCCGCGACCGCTTGCGCTCCCGGTGTCGGCGTTCGCGCGCCGCCGCAAGCAACTGATGCGCATGGCCGGCGACGACGCGATCCTCGTCCTGCCCGCCGCCGCCGAACGCATCCGCAGCCGCGACACGCATTACCCGTACCGGCAGGATTCCGACTTCTGGTACCTCACCGGTTTCCCGGAACCCGAAGCGGTGCTCGTGCTCGTGCCGGGCCGCGCGCATGGCGAAGCGATCCTGTTCTGCCGCGAACGCGATCCCGACCGCGAAGCCTGGGACGGCCCGCGCGCCGGCCAGGAAGGCGCGGTCGAAGACTTCGCGATGGACGATGCGTATCCCATCGCCGACCTCGACGAAATCCTGCCGGGCCTGCTCGAAGGCCGCAGCCGCGTGTACTACCACTTCGGCCGCGACGCGGAGTTCGACCTCAAGCTGATCGGCTGGCTCAACCGCGTGCGGGCGCAGGCGCGCATGGGCGCGCAGCCGCCGCACGAATTCCTCGAACTCGGGCACCTGCTCGACGAGATGCGCCTGTTCAAGGCCAACGACGAAATCAAGCTGATGCAGCGCGCCGCCGACATCAGCGTGCAGGCGCACCAGGCCGCGATGCGGATGTCGAAGGCCGGCGTGCGCGAGTACGAACTGCAGGCCGAACTCGAACGCGTGTTCCGCGCCAACGACGCCGAGCCCGCCTACGGCAGCATCGTCGGCGCCGGCGCCAACGCATGCGTGCTGCATTACCGCGCCAACAACGCGACCGCGCGCGCAGGCGACCTCGTATTGATCGACGCTGGCGCGGAATACCGCAACTACGCCTCCGACATCACGCGCACGTTCCCGGTGGACGGGCGCTTCACGAAGGAACAGCGCGCGCTGCACGATCTCGTCGGCGATGCGCAACGCGCCGCGCTGGCCAAGGCGATGCCGGGCGTGGCGTACGACGCGGGCCACCAGGCGGCGGTGGAAACATTGACCGAAGGCTTGCTGCGCCTGGGGTTATTGAAAGGCCGCCTGGAAAAATCGATTGCCGACGGCGCGTATCGCCGGTTCTATCGCCACAAGACGGGGCACTGGATCGGCCTGGACGTGCACGATGTCGGCGAGTACCGCATCGATGGCGAATCGCGTTTGCTCGAGCCGGGCATGGTCTTCACCATCGAACCCGGCCTGTACGTCGCGCCGGACGACACGAGCGTCGCGGCGAAGTGGCGCGGCATCGGCATCCGCACGGAAGACGACGTGCTGGTGACGGCGAACGGCCCCCGCGTGCTGACCGACGCGTTGGTGCGCGACGCCGACGCCATCGAAGACTTCATGGGATAGCGCTTTGACGCGGGCGCGCCAAAGCGCTCCCAAAGTTTGCTGCGCAAACTTCGGGCCCCGACCCTATGCACCCACATTCCCCCGCGCTGTCGCGCCGCCCCCTTTGACTCAAAGGGGGCTCTCCATCAATGGGTATCGACGCAACTTCGCTTTCGCAAATTCTGTTGCGCAAGCAAAGCTTGAGCAGCGAAATGCCAGTAGAGACGCTCTGCTTTCCCAACCCGAAGCCGTAGCCAGCACGTATCGGTGAGGCGCACCGCACGCCGAGCCAATCCCGCCCAGCCGCCCATGGATGGGCGGCGCCGTTGCTCGCAGCCAGGGATGGCGAGGCAGCGGAGCGGGATTGGCTGGGCGTGCAGTGCGCCGTCCGTCCGAACCAGTTGTGTTCGCCAGCAACCCAGACGATCCGGTGCAAGGCGCTACCCCTACGCAGCGTCGCAACGCTCCGGTCGCGAAGCGCTTCGACGTGATGAGGGCCTATAGGTCCGTACAGTGCGCCATGGATGGCGCACGGCCGGCGTCTTGCGGCTGGACGCATCGCAAAACGACGGGGGAGGACCTATAGGCCCTCATCGCGGCGGAGCGCCGGGCCGGAGGAGGTTGGACCTCGCTGCTGGCTCCCCGCCTTCGCGGGAATGACAAGCATCAACCCGCCGCAAACGCCTCGCGCGTCAAATTAAACGGCGCATCGTCGGTGCACACCACGTCGTCCTCGATGCGGATGCCGCCGAACGGACGGAACGCATCCACGCGGCCCCAATCCACGCTCGGCCCCAGGCCGCGATCGCGCAGCTGTTCCAGCAGCATGTCGATGAAGTAAAGGCCAGGCTCGATCGTCACCACCATGCCGGGTTGCAGCGTGCGCGTCAGGCGCAGATAGGGATGGCCTTCCGGCTTGGGCAGCGTGCCGCCGGCGTCGGATTCGGCGAAGCCCGCCACGTCGTGCACCTGCAGGCCGATGCCGTGCCCGATGCCGTGCGGGAAGAACGCCGAGCTCACGCCCGTTTCCACCGCCACTTCCGGCGACACCGTGATCAACCCGAACTCGCGCAGGATCCCCGCGAGCGACAGGTGCGCATCGAGGTGCAGCTGGCGATAGTCGAAGTCCTTGCGCACCTGGTCGCACATGCGCAGCTGCGCGCGGTCCACCGCGTCGATCAGCGCCTGGAATTCATCCGACGTGTCCTGCGAATACGTGCGCGTGATGTCGCACGCATAGCCGGCGTTGCTCGCGCCGGCGTCGATGAGGAAGCTGCGCACGGGCCTGGGCGGCAACTTGTCGCGATCGGTGTAGTGCAGCACCGCACCGTGTTCGTTGAGCGCGACGATGTTGCTGTAGGGCAGGTCGTTGGCATCCTGGCCCGCGGCCTGGCAATACGCCATGTGGATGCCGAACTCGCTGGCGCCGGCGCGGAACGCACGCTCGGCCGCGCGGTGCGCGCGCACGCCGATGCGGCTGGCGCCGCGCATCATCTCGACTTCGTACGCGGTCTTGAACGCGCGCTCGTATTCCAGGTACGCCACCACCGCCGGCGGATTGTTCGGCACGAACTCGCCGAGCGCACTCTGCGGCTCGCCGAGGATCGCGCAACGCGCGGCATTCTTCGGCAGGTGCTGCAGCGCTTCTTCCGGCGTGCGGATCACCACGACGTCCATGTGCTCCGTCCACGCACCCGTCGGCGTGCCCGGCACGACGTGCCAGTAATCGAACGGCTGGTGGTAGATCACCTTCGGCCGATGGCCGGGCACGTACACCAGCCAGCTGTCCGTCACGCGCACCAGCGGCACCCACGCCTTGAACTGCGGGTTCACCGCGAAGGGATAGTCGCGATCGTCGAACACCTGGTAGTGCAGGCGGCCGCTCGGCACCACGAGCGCGTCGAAGCCGCCGCGGTGCAGCGCCTCGTCGGCGCGCCGCTTGAGCATGTAGAGATGATCGGCGTAGAGCGCGGGCAGGTCGGGGCGCATGTGCGTGGCTCGGCGACACGGGGGACGCCGATTGTGCCGCAGGCCGGGGGAATCCGCCTTTATTCGAACTGACCGCCGGGCCCGTCGATCCAGTCGCGCAGCTGGCGCATGTGCTCTTCCGGGACCGTGATGAAGCGGAAGCCCGTCCAGCGCTGGCCCGAGGCGTGCGCCGCGTCCTGCCACAGCAGGTGCGCGCCCACTTCCAGCGGCGTCTCGCGCCCGTGCGCATCGTTGAGGTTGAAGCGGAACTGGTACAGCGCGTCCTCGACCAGCGCCGCGTTGGCCATCAGCAGCATGCCGGTCTCCGACAGGTTGCCGAGACGGCCGACCACGCTGTCGACCATCGTGTCCACCACCATCACCGTATCGGGCACCTTGCGGCGCCGCGCACGTCGGAATTCATCGATCACGCGGTGCCCTCCTGGGGTGCCTGGCCACTGCCGGCGAAGCTGCGCAGCGCGCCGAGCGCGGCCTGCCATGCGCGGTCGACCATGCGGCCCTTGTCCGCGGTGACCACGTGCGCCTGGCCCATCGACATCATGCGCGCGAGGCTGTCGAGCGACTGTTCGCCCACGCGCTGGCCGCGCTGGTTGACGAACAACGCGTTGTCGGTGACCGGGCTGAACCACGACAGGCGCCGCCGCACGCGATCGCCCTGCTGGTTGCTGACGAATTCGAACCACGTGCCGAAGGGCAGCGTGCGCAGGTGGTCGTAGGCCGCCTGCTCGTCCTTCGTGCGCGGCGGGAGCTTGGGCTTCGGTGCATCGGTGTCTTCGCCCAGGCGCGCACGCGCCTTGAGCTTCATCGCCAGTTCGGTGCGCGAGGCCGGATCGTCTTCTTCCTCGCCGATGCCCGTGGTCAGGCGGCGCGCGATCGCGGCGGCTTCGTCGGCGTGGTAGCCGACCTGCACCAGCGACCCTTCGATCTGTTCGGCGAGCTTGCCGTCGGTCTGCGTGCCGCCCTTGCCGGTGGCCGCGACGATCTGCTGCGTCGCCTCGACCTGGCGATGCCACTCCTCCGACTCTTCGCCATGGCGCAGCGAGGTCAGCGTGAGGACGTCGGACCAGGCCTGGTTGAGCAGCGCGCGCACGAACTTCGGCAGGCGCTGGTCCTTGACCGACGCCTCGATGACATCGTTGGCGCGGCGCTTGGCGAGTTCGAGCTTTTCCTTGCCGCGCGCGGCTTCCACGTGCCGGCGCTCGGTGACTTCGGCCTTGCGCGCCAGGTGCTGCAGGTTGGTCTGCAGTTCGCGGTTGGCGGTGTCGAACGCCGCCGGGTCTTCCTTGAAATGCTGGACGACGTGTTCGACCGCGTTGCGCAGCGAATGCACCAGTTGCGGATCGACTTCCTCGTCGCTCAGCCAGTTGGCGCCGGATTCGGCGACCGCGTTGAGCAACTGGCGCGCCGGATGCTGCTGGCGCACGAAGAACGCGCGATCCTGCAGCGCCACGCGCAGCAGCGGTACCTGCAGGCGGCCCAGCAGGCCGACCGCGGGCGTGTCGCGCCGCACTTCGCGTTCGATCTGCGAATACAGCATGCCGAGCAGTTCGAAGGCGTCGTTGTCTTCGCGCGCGAACTGCGCGCCCTTGCCGTGCAGCTGGCGCGACTGCGCCAGCAGCGTCTGCTTGATGTCGAGCAGGCTGCGCGGGCTGCCCGTGGGCGAGGCCGCGGTGATCGGCATGCCGTCGAGCGCGCCGAGCAGATCCTTGGTATCGAGTTCCTGGCGCACGCGTTCGGGCTGGGCCGGACGCAGCTTGCCGATCAGGTCGCGGCGGCCTGACAGCAATTGCTGCAGCAGCGCGAAGGCGGCCTGTTCGTCGTAGGGCTCGTCGTTGGCGTCGGTCTCGCCGAGCCACGCCGTGTGCGGACGCGGGCCGCCGTCGCGTTGCGAGGCGTGGCCGCCGCGGCGCGTGCCTGCGGATCCACCGCCACCACCGCCCGCGTGACCGTCGCCGCCATCGCCACCGTCCGCGGCATCGCCGGAACGCCGGCCACCCGCGACGGCACCGCCACCGGACCCACCACCACCGCCACCACTTCCGCTGCCACCAGCACTCGCGCCACCACTTCCGCCTTGGCCGCCGCCGTGCGAATGACCGCCACCGCTGCCGCCATCGCCCATGCCGAGCCCGATGTTGGCGGGCGCTTCACCGCGCGGGCGACCGCGCTCGTCGCGCGGCTTGGCGCGCGAAGGATCGGGGTTCTGCAGCACCGGCCGCACCCGGATCGGCACGTACGCCAGGCTGGGCAGGATGCCGTCGCGCTCGAGCAGGGCGTTCATCGTCTCGGCGATCTGCGAGAAGTGCTGCATCACCACGCGATCGTAGGTGCGATACAGCAGCAGCCGCGCCTCCATGCCGATCTGCAGCGAACCGGCGGCCTCGCGCAGGATGCGGCCGAGCATCTGCGGACCCACCGGCAGGCGCTCGGCGTCGAACGCCGGCTGGCCCGCCAGCACGCCGAAGCGCTGGCCGAGCAGGTGGAGGGGCAGGCTGGCGCGGGATTCGTGCCGCAGCGCGACATCGCGCAGCACCGAGTCCTCGTCCATCGATTCGTCGTCGACCAGCGCCAGGTTGCGGAACGACGGGCCCTGCGCGCCGGTGACGCCGAGGCGGCTGGCCGTGCGCGGATCGCGGATGCCGGCGAGCGCGGCTTCCAGGCCCATCAGGTAACGGGGCACGAGGTCCGCGCGATTCAGGCGCAGCGTGCGCAGCGTTTCCATGTGCGCGGCCTGCATGCCCGGGTTGCGCGCATGGTCGGCGAGGCGGAACAGTTGCTGTTCCATCTCGTTGAGCATCGACGACAGATGGCGTGCCATCTCGTCGGACACGAGGCTGAGGAGGTGCTCCAGCACGCGACGCACCCGGCGCGGAAGATTGGCCGAGGCGAGGGTGGGGGGTGCGTGGGCGCCGGGCAGGTCGAATGAAACGGGCATCGGACGCTCGCGCGGTACGTTCTTCGCTTCTTATCACGCCCATGAGGCCCGCGGCCAGCCCCGGTCCACATTCGGAGGCGAATGGCGGTGGCGATCGGCTCAGTCGGCGAGGAACAACCCGACCACGTCGTTGTTGAAGCGCCGCCCCAGTTCGGTCGGCGCCACGTGGCCGGACGGGTCGATCGTCAGCCAGCCGCGGTCTACCGCGGCGTCGAGTTGCGGGGCGATCGCCGCGCGCGCCAGCCCCGTGCGCGCTTCGAAGGCGTCCAGCGCGAAGCCTTCGTGCAAGCGCAAGGCATTGAGCATGTAGTCGAACGGGAGGCGTTCGGCCGACAGGCGTTCGTCGCCGCCGATCGCGCCGGGATGGCCCGCCTGCACGAGATAGTCGGTCGGATGCTTGACCTTCCACCGGCGCAGCACCGATTGCTCCGCCCCCAGCGTCAGCTTGCCGTGCGCGCCGGCGCCGATGCCCAGGTAATCGCCGAATCGCCAGTAATTGAGGTTGTGCGCGCACTGCCGGCCAGGCTTGGCGTACGCCGACACTTCGTAATGCTCGAAGCCCGCTTCGGCGATGCGCGCCTGGCAGGCCTCCTGGATGTCCCAGCTCGCGTCTTCGTCGGGCAGGCCCTGCGGCGGGCGGGCGGCGAACACGGTGTTGGGTTCCAGCGTGAGCTGGTAATGCGACAGGTGCGTGGGTTCGAGCGCGAGTGCGCGTTCGACATCGTGCACGGCCATCTCGAGCGTCTGGCCAGGCAGCGCGTACATCAGGTCGAGGTTGAAGTTGTCGAAGCCCGCGTCCTGCGCCAGCTTCACCGCCGCGACGGCTTCGCGGCTGTCGTGGATGCGGCCGAGGCGTTGCAGGCAGCCGTCGTCGAAACTCTGGATGCCGAAGCTCAATCGGTTCACGCCGGCGGCGCGATAGCCTTCGAAGCGTCCGTGTTCGGCCGTGCCGGGATTGGTTTCGAGCGTGATCTCCAGACCCGGCGCAAAGCGCAGCCGCGCGCTGGCCTGCTGCAGGAACGCATCGATCGCCTCGGGCGGGAACAACGACGGCGTGCCGCCGCCGAAGAACACCGAGTTGACGACGCGTCCCCACGCGAGCGGCAAATCCTGGTCGAGGTCCGCGATCAACGCATCGACATACGCGGCGAACGGCAACGCGCCGCGCTGCTGGTGCGAATTGAAATCGCAGTACGGGCACTTGCGCACGCACCACGGCAAGTGGACGTACAACGACAGCGGAGGCGTGGCGAGCGACATCGGCGCCTCAGAGTTCGTGCAGGCGCGCCCGCAACACCGACAGCGCGAGGCCGCGATGGCTGCGCGCGTGCTTGGTGTCGGCGTCGAGTTCGGCGGCGGAGCGTCCCAGCGCGGCGTCGAGGAACACGGGGTCGTACCCGAATCCGCCATCGCCGCGCGGCGCGTGCAGGATGCGGCCCGGCCAGCGGCCTTCGGCGATGATCGGTTGCGGATCGTCCGCGTGGCGCAGCAGCACGACGACGGCGTGGAAGTGCGCGGTGCGCGCGGCATCGGGCACATCGCGCAGCGCTTCGAGCAACTTGGCGATGTTGGCCTGCGCATCGCCATGTGTGCCGGCGTAGCGTGCCGAATACAACCCCGGTGCGCCGCCGAGCGCATCGACGCACAACCCCGAGTCATCGCCGAGCGCGGGCAGGCCGGTGGCGCGCGCGGCATTGCGTGCTTTCAGCAGCGCGTTCTCGACGAAGGTCAGTCCGGTTTCGTCGATGTCGTCGACGCCGAACTCCGATTGCGCGTGCAACGACAAGCCGGTGTCGGCGAGCAGTTCGCGCAGTTCCACCAGCTTGCCTGCGTTGCCGCTCGCCAGGACGAGGCGCTTGCCGCTCACGGCCGCGGTCCGTCCAGTGCCGCGCGCTGCGCGGCGAGCAGCTCGGCGATGCCCGTTTCGGCCAGGCCGAGCAGCGCATCGAGTTCGTCGCGGCGGAACGCGTGGCCTTCCGCCGTGCCCTGCAACTCGATGAAACCGCCGCCGTCGTTCATCACGACGTTCATGTCGGTGTCGCAGCCGCTGTCTTCCGCGTAATCCAGGTCCAGCACCGGCACGCCCTGGTAGATGCCCACCGAGACCGCGGCGACCGCGCCGTGGATCGGATCGCGCGTGAGTTCCTTGCGGGCCTGCATCCAGCGCACGGCATCGACCAGCGCGACGTAGGCGCCGGTGATCGCGGCGGTGCGCGTGCCGCCGTCGGCCTGCAGGACATCGCAGTCGAGCGTGATGGTGCGTTCGCCGAGGGCATTGCGGTCCACGCAGGCGCGCAGCGCACGGCCGATCAGCCGCTGGATCTCGAGCGTGCGCCCGCCCTGCTTGCCGCGCGAAGCCTCACGATCGGACCGGGTGTGGGTGGCGCGCGGGAGCATCCCGTACTCGGCCGTGACCCAGCCTTCGCCCTTGCCGCGGAGGAACGGCGGGACCTTGTTGTCGACGCTGGCCGTGCAGAGCACGCGGGTCTGGCCGAAGGAGACGAGGACGGAGCCCTCGGCATGCCGCGTGTAGCCGCGCTCGATGGTGACGGCGCGCAGCTGGTCGGGCATGCGGCCGCTGGGGCGCACGACGGGCATGGGCATTCCGGAAAAATGGGGGCCGCTAGATTACCATCCGCCTCCCGTTGCCCCGCCTGGACGTGCACGTGATCCGCAGCATGACCGCCTTCGCCTCCGGCGAACGCACCACGCCCTGGGGCACGCTGTCGTGCGAAGTGCGGTCGGTGAACCACCGCTTCCTCGAGATCGGCGTGCGCATGCCGGACGAACTGCGCGTGCTGGAACCCCAGCTGCGCGAACGCGTCTCCTCGAAGATTTCCCGCGGCAAGGTCGAACTGGGCCTGCGCCTGCGCGCGCCCGAAGGCGGCGAAGCCCTGCAGATCGACGCTACCGTGGTCGAGCGCCTGTCCACCCTGGCGCAGGACCTGCAGGCGCGCTTCCCGTCGATGCAGGTGGGTTTCACCGAATTGCTGGCGTTCCCGGGCGTGCTCGGCACGCGCGCGACCGATCCGGCCGCGCTGCACGCCGCTACCCTCGAATTGCTGGACACGGTGCTGGCCAACTTCGTCGCCGGCCGCGAACGTGAAGGCGCCGCGCTGTCGGCCGCCATCAGCGAACGCGTGGACGGCATCGCGCGCATCGCGGGCGAAGTCCGCGCGCTGGTGCCGGACATCCGCGCCGCGCTGCGCCAGAAGCTCGAACTGCGCCTGTCCGAACTCGCCCAGCCCGTCGATCCGGGCCGCTTCGAACAGGAACTGGTACTCGGCCTGCAAAAGCTCGACGTCGACGAAGAACTGGACCGCCTGGAAAGCCACGTCGCCGAACTGCGCCGCGTGCTGGGCCAGCGCGAGCCGGTGGGCCGCCGCCTGGACTTCCTGCTGCAGGAGTTCAACCGAGAAGCCAACACGCTGGGCAGCAAGTCGGTCGATGCCCGCACCTCCGCCGCGGCGGTGGAACTGAAGGTATTGATCGACCAGGTCCGCGAACAGATCCAGAACATCGAATGACCACCATGCGCGGCACCCTCTTCATCGTGGCGGCGCCTTCCGGTGCGGGGAAATCCAGCATCGTCAACGCGTGCCTGGCCCGCGACCCGAACATCTGCCTGTCGATCTCGTTCACCTCGCGCGCGCCGCGCCCGGGCGAACGGCACGCCGAGCACTATCACTTCATCGATGCCGCGCAGTTCAAGCAGATGGTCGCCGACGGCGACTTCTTCGAGCACGCGCTGGTGCACGGCGACTGGAAGGGCACGGCCAAGCAATCGGTCGAACCGCAGTTGGCCAGCGGCAAGGACGTGCTGCTGGAAATCGACTGGCAGGGCGCCCAGCAGGTACAGAAGCAGGTGCCCGACGCGGTGAGCATCTTCATCCTGCCGCCGTCGCGCGATGCGCTGGAGCAGCGGATGCGGGCGCGCGGGCAGGACAGCGAAGAGACCATCCAGCGCCGGCTCGCCGCCGCGCGCGAGGAGATGTCGCACTACGACGAGTTCGACTACGTCATCGTCAACGAGGACTTCGCGACCGCCGTGGCCGAGATGGGCGCGATCTTCGTGGCCAGCCGCCTGCGCCGTCCGCTGCAGCAGGCGCGCCACGAGGGCCTGATCGCGGCGCTCCTGGACGAGGCCGGTTCAGCCTAAGCGCTTGATTTTCCAAGGACACGCTTGCGCCCGGCGCAGGCGCGCCCCTACAATCGCGCCCCTTCTGTTCTAGCCAGGCCGCAAGGCCCCGGAGCCCCATGGCCCGCATTACCGTCGAAGATTGCCTGGAAGTGGTCGATAACCGCTTCGAACTCGTGATGATGGCCGCCAAGCGCGCGCGCCAGCTCGCCAATGGCGTCGAGCCCCGCCTCGACAACGCCGAAGCCAACGACAAGCCCACGGTCCTCGCCCTGCGCGAAATCGCCGCCCGCATGATCGACCTCGAGTTCATCGATGCCGTCGACAAGTCCGAGCGGGAGCGCAAGGAACGCGAGGCGCTGGAATGGGCCGCAGCCGAAGTGGTGGCCGACGACGACATGTCGAAGGGCGACGACTGAGGCCGCTGCTCCACCCGAGATCGAAAGGCCCCGCTTGCGGGGCCTTTTTCGTTCCGGGCCCGTGGTTTGCCGCTTCGGGCCCGCACGCGTAGGCTCAGTCGCATGACCCCGTCGCAGCCCGCGCACCTGCTCGCCGAACCGCCCGTCGCGGCGGTGCCCGAGTACGTGCTCGCGCTGGAGAAGGCCGCCAACTACCTGCCGGCCGACCAGGTCGTGTTGTTGCGCCGCGCCTGGGCCGTCGGGGCCGCGGCCCACGTCGGCCAGACCCGCAAGTCGGGCGAGCCCTACATCACCCACCCGGTGGCGGTGGCGACGGTGCTGGCCGAGGAACGGCTGGACGTCGAAACGCTGATCGCCGCGATCCTCCACGACACCATCGAAGACACGCCGCTCACGCGCGCGGCGATCGCCAACGAATTCGGCGAAACCGTGGCCGACCTGGTCGACGGCGTCACCAAGCTGGACAAGCTCCACTTCCGCGACCGCCAGGAAGCCGCCGCCGAAAGCTTCCGAAAGATGCTGCTGGCGATGGCGCGCGACCTGCGCGTGATCCTGATCAAGCTCGCCGACCGCCTGCACAACATGCGCACGCTGGGCGCGCAGAATCCCGAAGCGCGCCGCCGCATCGCCGCCGAGACGCTGGAGATCTACGCGCCCATCGCGCAGCGCCTCGGCATGAACCTGATCAAGGCCGAACTGCAGGACCTCGGCTTCCGCGGCCTGCATCCGTGGCGCCACGCGGTCATCGAAAAGCGCATCCGCATGCAGCCGGTGGTGCGGCGCGAAGCGCTCACGCAAATCGAAGCGCGCATGGCGCAGCGCCTGACGAAGGAAGGCTTCTCGTATCGCCTGGTCGGGCGCATCAAGTCGCCGTGGAGCATCTACAGCAAGATGCGCGCGGAAGGCAAGACGCTCGACCAGCTGATGGACGTGTTCGGCTTCCGCATCGTGGTGCGCACCGTGCCGGAGTGTTACCACGCACTCGGCGTCGTCCACACCGCGTTCAAGCCGCTCGACGGGCGCTTCCGCGATTTCATCGCGATCCCGAAGGCCAACGGATACCAGTCGCTGCACACCGTGTTGTTCGGGCCGTACGGCTCGCCGATCGAAGTGCAGATCCGCACGGAAGAAATGGACCTGATCGCCGAGCGCGGCATCGCGGCGCACTGGTCGTACAAGCACGGCGGCGATGCGCCCAACAGCGCGCAGAGCCGCGCGCACCAGTGGATCGCCAACCTCGTCGAATCGCAGCGCGCCACCGGGTCGTCGCTGGAGTTCCTGGAAAACGTCAAGGTCGACCTGTTCCCGGACGAGGTGTACCTGTTCACGCCGAAGGGCGCGATCCTCTCGCTGCCGCGCAACGCCACCGTGCTCGACTTCGCCTACGCGGTGCACACCGACGTCGGCAACAAGGCGGTCGCCGCGCGCGTGGACCGCACGCTGGTGCCGCTGCGCACGAAGCTGGTGAGCGGGCAGACGGTGGAGATCATCACCGCCAAGTCCTCGGCGCCGAAACCGCAGTGGCTGGAGTTCGTGGTCTCGGGCAAGGCGCGCACCGCGATCCGGCACCAGCTCAAGCACCTGGAACACGAAGACGCGGTGCAGCTGGGCCATCGCATGCTCGATCGCGCACTCGAAGCACTGGACACCTCGCTCGACCGCCTGCCGCAGCAACGCCTCGACACCTATCTTTCCGAACACCGTTACCCGCGCCTGGAAGCGCTGCTCGCCGACATCGCGCTCGGCAACCGCATGCCGTCGCAGGTGGCCCAGGTCCTGGCGCGCGCCGCCGCCGACCGCACCGACGCGGACACCGACGACCTGCTCGCCGCCGCGCGCGCGCTGCAACCGACGGACCTCATCCTGATCACCGGCAGCGAACGCGGCGTGGTCACCTTCGCCAACTGCTGCCTGCCGATCCCGGGCGACGACATCATGGGCTACCACACCGCGGGCCGCGGACTGGTGGTGCATCGCCTGGAATGCCCGAACGTCGCCGAGCTGCGCAAGTCGCCGGAGCGCTGGGTGCCCGTGGGCTGGGACCGCGAGGTCACCGGCGACTACCAGGCCGCGCTGAAGATCGAAGTGGACAACCGCCCGGGCGTGCTCGCGCAGGTGGCCGCCGCGATCGCGCAGGCCGAATCCAACATCGACCGCGTCGAATACGTGGAGCGCGACAGCAACATCAGCGCGATCCGCTTCTCGATCGAAGTGCATGACCGCAAGCACCTGGCCGACGTGATCCGCCGCGTGCGCCGCCTCGGCGTGGTGCACGGCGTGCAGCGCCTCTAGCGCCGCGCTTACACTGGCGGCCTCGCATTCCCGGGGGCTTCGCCCATGCCGCGCCAACCCATCCACTCCGAACATGCCCCCGCCGCCATCGGCCCGTATTCGCAGGCCGTGCGCAAGGGCGACACCGTGTACCTGTCCGGCCAGATCGCGCTGGATCCCGGCACCGGCCTGCTGATCGAAGGCGACATCGACGCGCAGGCGCGCCGCGCCTTCGACAACCTGCGCGCGGTGTGCGAAGCGGCGGGCGGTTCGCTCGACGACGTCGTGCGCCTGGGCCTGTACCTGACGGACCTCGACCAGTTCGCCCGCGTCAACGCGGTGATGGCCGATTACTTCGAAGCGCCGTATCCGGCGCGCTCGACGATCGGCGTGGCGTCGTTGCCGCGCGGTGCGGCGTTCGAGGTCGACGCGATCGTCGTGCTCGATTGATCCTGGTGCCCTGACCCGCGTGGCGCGCGCCGCCGCTCCGTTGTCGTTCGCCGCCGTCGGCGATGCGCCGTTGTCGACGCTGTCCGGCGTGGGCGCGCGCGTGGCGGAAAAACTGGCCGCCCGCGGATTGGTGACGCTGCAGGACCTGTGGCTGCACCTGCCGCGCCAGTACGAAGACCGCACCACGATCGTGCCGATCCGCCTGTTGCGCCCCGGCATCGCGGCGCAGGTGGAAGGCACGGTGGAAGCGGTCGAACGCGGGTTCCGCTATCGGCCTTCGTTGCGCGTGGCGATCAGCGACGAGTCGCAGGGCACGTTGCTCCTGCGCTTCTTCCATTTCCGCGCGCAGCAGGTGGCGCAGTTCGCCGTCGGCGCGCGCGTGCGCTGCTACGGCACGCCGCGCGCGGGCGGCAACGGGCTGGAGATCGTGCATCCGAGTTATCGCGTGGTCGCCGAGGCCGGCGACGATGCGCTCGGTGAACGCCTCGATCCGGTGTATCCCGCGATCGAAGGCATCGGGCCCGGTGCATTGCGCAAGTTGATCGGGCAGGCGCTGGATCGGTTGCCGGATGCGGAAGCGCTGGAGCTGCTGCCCGAGCCCATGCGCGCGGCCCTCGACCTGCCTTCGCTGCGCGACGCGTTGCTGACGATGCACCGGCCGCCGCGCGATGCCGACGTCCCCGCGTTGCTGGCGGGCACGCATCCGTCGCAGCAGCGCCTGGCGCTCGAAGAACTGTTGGCGCATCACTTGAGCCTGCGTCGCCAGCGCATCGCCTTGCAGCGGCATCGCGCGCCCGCCCTCGCGACCGCCGGCGCCCTCGCGCAACGCCTGCGCGATGCGTTGCCGTTCGCGCTGACCGGTGCGCAGGAACGCGTGTTCGCGCAACTGCGCCACGACCTCGCGCAACCGCATCCGATGCTGCGCCTGGTGCAGGGCGATGTCGGCAGCGGCAAGACCGTCGTCGCGGCGCTAGCGGCGATGCTCGCCGTCGAATCGGGACGCCAGGCCGCGTTGATGGCGCCCACGGAACTCCTCGCCGAACAACACCTCGCCAACCTGCGCGCGTGGCTCGAGCCGCTCGGCGTGCGCGTGGCGTGGCTCGCCGGAAAGGTGACCGGACGCGCGCGGCGCGACGTGCTCGCGGCGGTCGCGTCGGGCGAGGCGCAAGTCGTCGTCGGTACGCACGCGCTGATGCAGGACGCCGTCGCCTTCGATGACCTCGCGCTCGCGATCGTCGACGAACAACACCGCTTCGGCGTGCACCAGCGCCTCGCGCTGCGCGACAAGGGCGCCGGCGGCGATCGCGTGCCGCACCAGCTCGTGATGACGGCAACGCCGATCCCGCGCACGCTCGCGATGGCGGCCTATGCGGACCTCGATGTCTCGGCGATCGACGAACTCCCGCCCGGCCGCACGCCGGTGCAGACCGTCGCGCTGAGCGCGGAGAAACGCCCCGACCTCGTCGAACGCATCCGCGCCGCGTGCGCCGAAGGCCGCCAGGCCTATTGGGTGTGCACGCTGATCGACGACAGCGACGAAGTCATCGCGCAGGCCGCGCAGTCCACGTTCGACGCGCTGTCCGCCGCACTGCCGAAGGCACGCGTGGGCCTGGTGCACGGGCGCATGAAGGCGTCGGAGAAGCAGGCGACGATGCGCGCGTTCAAGGAAGGCACGCTGGATCTTCTCGTCGCGACCACGGTGATCGAAGTGGGCGTCGACGTGCCCAACGCTTCGCTGATGGTGATCGAGAACGCCGAACGCCTGGGCCTGTCGCAGCTGCACCAGTTGCGCGGGCGGGTGGGGCGGGGCAGTGCGGCGTCGAGTTGCGTGCTGCTGTACCAGTCGCCGATGTCGCAGATGGCGCGGCAACGCCTGGAAACGATGCGCGAAACCAACGATGGCTTCGTCATCGCCGAAAAAGACCTGCAGCTGCGCGGCCCGGGTGAACTGCTCGGCACGCGCCAGACCGGCCTGGCCGCGTTCCGCGTCGCCGACCTCGCGCGCGATGCAGCGTTGCTGCCGCAAGTGCGCGAACTCGCCGACACGCTGCTCGCCGACGACCCCGCGCTGGCCGATCGCATCGTCCACCGCTGGGTCGGTGGCGCGGCGCGTTACGCTTCCGCCTGACTTTCGAGACCTGCAATCCCATGACCGATCGCATTCCCCTGCTCATCGACACCGATCCCGGCGTCGACGACGCCCTCGCACTCCTGATGGCCTTCGACGATCCGCGCCACGAGGTCGTCGGCTTGACGATCGCGGCCGGCAACGTCGGCCTCGCGCACACGGTGCGCAACGCGCTGAAGCTGTGCGAAGTGGCGAAGAGCGATGCCCCGGTGTTCGCCGGCGCGGAAGCGCCGCTGTTGCATCCCGCGCGCGACGCCGGTTACGTGCATGGCCTGGATGGGTTCGGCGACGTGGCCTACGCGCACCCGACGCGCACGCCGCATCCGGAACACGCCGCCCTCGCGATCCTGCGCCTGTCGCACGCGCACGCCGGCAAGCTGCTGCTCGTCGCGCTCGGCCCGCTGACCAACCTCGCGCTCGCGCTGAAGCTGGACCCGACGCTGCCGCAACGTATCGCGCGCTGCGTGGTGATGGGCGGCGCGGTCACCGCGCACGGCAACATCAGCGCGGCGGCGGAGTTCAACGTCGCCTTCGACCCGGAAGCCGCGCACATCGTGTTCTCGTCCTTCCCGCGCATCGAACTGGCGGACTGGGAGGCCACGATGGCCCATGGGTTCGCGCACGAGACCTTCGAGCGCTGGCTGCAGGCCGATTCGCCGCGCGCCCGCTTCTACGACACGATCTCGAGGAAGACCCGGACCTGGGCCGCCGGCCGCCGCGGCGAGGACTGGCATTCGGCCGATGCCCTCGCGATGGCGCTGGCCCTGCGGCCGGAGGGGGCGCTGGAGGTCGTGGAGCGGCCGATGGCCGTCGAGCTGGAAGGGCGGCACGCGCGCGGGGCCACGATCGTGGACTGGCGCCGCGAGGAGGGCCGGCCGGACAACGTGGCCATCCTGCGCCGGTACGACCAGGCCCGCTTCGAAACCCTGCTGGCATCGGCCCTGGCGGCCGGTTGAGGCCCGGAGCGGGGCCGTCGGTTCAGCCTTCCGCGCCCCGATCGGGTTGCGCCGGGCTCTGCAGGACGGCTAAAATGCCGCTCTTTCCTCGCACAGACTCGGTAACACGCCATGAAGACCGGCATCCATCCCGAATATCGTGACGTCGTTTTCCAGGACGTGACCTCGGATTTCAAGATCCTGACCCGCTCCACCCTTGGCAGCAAGGAAACGACCAAGTGGGAAGACGGTAAGGAATACCCGCTCGTGAAGATCGAAGTGTCCTCGATGTCGCACCCGTTCTACACGGGCCAGTCGAGCCGCATCGACACCAGCGGTCGCGTCGACAAGTTCCGCAAGCGCTACGCGCAGAAGTAATCCTCGCGGCGGCGTGCCCCGGCACGCGCACCACGACACGACGGCCGCCCCAGGGCGGCCGTTTCGTTTGCAGGAGCGACGCAGCTTTTTTAGTGCAATCCATCGGTTTCGCCATGACGCCGCGTTGCGTGCCATGGGTCGAAAGTCCGGGGTGTCGCGCTTGGGCGCTATGCAATAATTCCGGCCTTCCGCGGCAGGCCCGCGGCTCTTCCGCCGTCCATCGACGGCCATCGAAATCTCCGCAGGAGTGCGTTGTGTCCAAACTCGACCAGGTGACGCTGACCGCCGGCGACAAGACTGTCGCGTTGCCCGTGCAGCACCCGGTGCTCGGCCAGCCGTGCATCGACATCGCGAAGCTGCCGAAGGAAACCGGTTGCTTCACCTACGACCCGGGCTTCACCGCCACCGCCGCGTGCAAGTCCGCCGTGACCTACATCGATGGCGATGCCGGCGTGCTGCTGTATCGCGGTTACCCGATCGAACAGCTGGCCAACAACTCCAGCTTCCTCGAAGTGGCCTACCTGCTGATGCACGGCGAGTTGCCGAACAAGACCGAGTTCGAAAGCTTCGAGCACGAAGTCACGCATCACACGATGATGCACGAGGCGTTCCGCACGTTCCTCTACGGCTTCCGCCACGACGCGCATCCGATGGCGATGATGGTCGGCATGCTCGGTTCGATGGCGAGCTTCTACCACGGCTCGCTGGACCTGGAAGACGCCGAACAGCGCCGCCTCGCCGCGATCCGTTTGATCGCCAAGGTGCCGACGATCGCCGCCGCGTGCTACCGCTATTCGATCGGCTGGCCGATCCGCTATCCGAAGAACAACCTCGAATACACCACGCGCTTCCTGCACATGATGAAGGAAGTGCCGAGCGAGCCGCTGGAGCTCAGCCCCACCGCCGCCAAGGCGCTGGACCTGCTCTTCATCCTGCACGCCGACCACGAGCAGAACGCGTCCACGTCCACCGTGCGCCTCGTCGGTTCCACCGGTGCCAACCCGTATGCGTGCGTCGCCGCCGGCGTCGCCGCGCTGTGGGGCCCGGCGCATGGCGGTGCGAACGAAGCCGTGCTGAAGATGCTCGAGGAAATCGGGCGTCCGGAACACGTCGGCGCCGCGGTGGAGAAGGCGAAGAACAAGGAGTCGGGCTTCCGCCTGATGGGCTTCGGCCATCGCGTGTACAAGAACTTCGACCCGCGCGCGAAGATCATCCGCGAGATGACGCACAAGGTGCTCGGCGAACTCGGCGTCAACGATCCACTGCTCGACGTGGCCGTGAAGCTGGAAGAGGCCGCGCTGAAGGACGATTACTTCGTGCAGCGCAAGCTCTACCCGAACGTCGATTTCTACTCCGGCATCATCTACAAGGCGCTGGGCATCCCGACCGAGATGTTCACCGTGATGTTCGCCATCGCGCGCACCGCCGGCTGGGTGTCGCATTGGCTGGAGCAGCAGACCGATCCGGAAGCGAAGATCGGCCGCCCGCGCCAGATCTACACCGGTTACGCCGAACGCGATTACAAGGCGCTCGACAAGCGCTGATCCGGCAACGCAAGCGATCCACGCAACGCCCCGCCTCGCGCGGGGCGTTTGCGTTTCAGGGGATCAACCGCCGGCTTCGTACCCGGAGATCTCTTCGTCTGCGAGCAACGCGCGCAGCTGCACGGCGGACGCGCGCTTCACCGGCTTCTCGTCGAACGACGACAGCGGCGCCTGGCGCAATGCATCGAGCGGCAGCACCGTGAGGTCGAACGTCAGGTCTTCGGCGCTGAACAACCACACCGGCACGTCGGCGGCGCGTTCGCGATCCAGGCGGATGCGGCGCGCGCGCGACTCGGCGGGGATGCCGTGTTGTTCGAGCGCGCGCGGCACGGCGTCGGCGTCGTCGGTGTACAAGTGCAGCGCCACGGGCGCATGGCGATCGGCGGTGCCGTCGAGCACGGGGCCGACGAGGCGCGGTTCGAAGGCAGCGAAGAAATCCATCGCGCGCAGTGCGGCGTCGCGACGCTGGCGCAGGCCCGTGGCCTGCGCATCGCCGCGGAACAGGCGCTGGTATTCGCGCAACGCGTCTTCGATCTCGCGGTTGCGGGGCAGGGAGGCGTCGTCGTGGATGCCCAGGCGCTCGGCGGCCTTGAGCTTGGCCTGGTGGTAGTCGCGGATGCCGCTTTCGGCCATCAGCCGCGCGGCCTCGTGGGCGAGGCGGTGGCGGCGTTCGCGGGTCCTGGTCTCGGCGTGCTGACGGGCGTGGTGCATGGCGCGTCCTCCGTTGAGACCCGGGCCGACTCTAGCATCGGCCCGTCGTTGCGATGTCGACTCAGAAGATGTCGAACGCCTCTTCGCTCGGCGCCGTGTCCTCGGGACCGTAGTCCACGTAGTTCTCCATCTTCTCGAGGTCTTCGTTCTTCACCCACTCGACGATGCCGCCGTTGCCTTCCGGCAGCAGCTGGCCGCCGGCGCCGACGGAGACCTTGACCATGCCGTCGGGCGGATCGTTGGCCATGATCGGACGATCCTTCAGCGCGACGCGCATGTAGTCGATCCAGATCGGCAACGCGGCCTTGCCGCCGTATTCGCGATAGCCCAGCGACTCGAACTTGTCGCGGCCCACCCACACGGTGGTCACCATGTTGCCGCCGAAGCCGGAGAACCACGCATCGCGGTGGTCGTTGGTGGAGCCGGTCTTGCCGCCGACGTCTTCGCGGCCGAGCACCTTGGCGGCCGTGCCGGTGCCGCGCTGCACGACGTCGCGCATCATCGAGACGAGCTGGTAGGCCACGCGCTCGTCGATCGCGCGGGGCGCGAGGACGGCGTCCGGCGGCGGGGCCGTCGGCTTGGCCTGCGCCTTGTCGCCGGCGGGCTTGGCGACCGGCGCGGGCGCGTTGCCGAGGTCGAAGCCATCGACGACGCTCGACGCGGTTTCCTGCCCCGCGCGCTGGCCGCACCCGCGGCAGGCGATCGGCGGCTTCTCCTTGAAGATCACCGTGCCGTTGCGGTCCTTCACTTCATCGACGAACCACGGATTGACGAGGTAGCCGCCGTTGGCGAACACCGCGTAGCCGCGCGCGACGTCGATCGGCTTGAGCGACGAGGCGCCGAGCGACATCGACAGGTTGGGGACCAGCTGGTCGATCGGGAAGCCGAAGTGGCTGATGTACTTCCGCGCGTAATCCACGCCGATCGCATCGAGCAGGCGCACCGACACCAGGTTGCGCGACTGCACCAGCGCTTCGCGCAGGCGCATCGGGCCCTTGAAGTCGCCGGTGTCGTTCTGCGGGCGCCACGTGTGGCCGACGCGATCCTTGAACACCACCGGTGCGTCGAGGACGATCGACGCCGGATTGAATCCGCGCTCGAACGCCGCTGCATAGAGGAACGGCTTGAAGCTCGACCCCGGCTGGCGACGCGACTGCGTGGCGCGGTTGAACTTGTTGGACGCGAAGCTGAAACCGCCGACGAGCGCGCGCAGCGCACCGGTGTCGGCATCGAGCGAGATCAGCGTGGACTGCGCGCGCGGCAGCTGGTCGAGTTCGAACTTGGGCTTCGCATCGGCGGCGGCCAACGCGACGGGCTTGCCGTCCTTGTCGAGCGCGGGCTTCGGCACGATGCGGCGCACGCGCACGATGTCGCCGCGCTTCACCAATGCGGACGGGCTCTTGCCGGTCCACGTGCTGGCGGAGGCGCCCAGTTCGAGCGACGTGCCGTCGCCGAGCAACACGGTCGCGGTGCCCGCGCCGGTACCGGTCACGAGCGCCGGCCACAGGTCGCCCTGGACCGACATGCCGCGCAGGTGCGCGCGCAGGGCGTCGGGCGAGGACTCGGTGCCGAGGTCGACCTGCTTTTCGGCGCCGCGCCAGCCATGGCGGTGGTCGTAGGTGGCCAGGCCATCGCGGATCGCCTGGTCGGCCGCCACCTGCAGGGTGGGGTCGATCGTGGTGGTGACGTGGTAGCCCTTGGTCAGCACGTCGCCGCCGAACTTCGCCACCATCGCCTGGCGCACCATCTCGGCCACGTACGGCGCATAGACCTCGACCGGGCGCTCGTGCGGCGTGGCGTGCATCGGCACGGACACCGCGGCGCGTTCCTCGGCCACGCCGATGAAGCCCAGCTCGCGCATGCGCTGCAGCACGTAGTCGCGACGCAGCTTCGCGCGCTCGGGGTTGGTGATCGGGTTGCCGCTGGAGGGGAACTTCGGGATCGACGCGAGCGTGGCCATTTCGTCCAGCGAGAGCTGGTCGAGCGACTTGCCGTAATAGAACTCCGAGGCCGCGGCCACGCCGTAGGCGCGGTTGCCGAAGAAACTCTTGTTGAGATAGAGCTCGAAGATCTCGTCCTTCGTCAGCTCGTTCTCCATGCGCATCGCCAGCATCATTTCCGCGAGCTTGCGCGTGTAGCTGTACTCGGAGCTCAGGAAGAACTGGCGCGCCACCTGCTGCGTGATCGTCGATCCGCCGGGCACGCGCTTGTCGTTGGTGGTGGCGAGCAGCCACACCGCGCGGGCGACGCCCTTGTAGTCCACGCCGTGGTGTTCGTAGAAGCGCGCGTCCTCGATCGCGATGAAGGACTGCTTCAACTTCGGCGGCACGCGCTCGATGTCGATCGGGTAGCGGCGCGTCTCGCCGAACAGGGCCATGAGCCGCCCGTCCCGCGCGTACACGTACATGGGCTCCTGCAGTTCGACATGGCGCAGGGCGTCCACGTCGGGCAGCTTGGGAGCGATCAGGAAATACAGGAGGGTCAGACCCAGGACGCCCAGGACCACCGCGCCCAGGAACGCGACGAGCGTCCAGCGCAGCCAACGACGAAAACGTGACATCAAACCAATCCGATTGCGGGTGTCGTGGCCCGGGAGTATAGAGGTAGCACGCCGACGTCCCGAGCGACTGGGGAACACCGTCCGGAATCGACGCCCGGCGACGTTGGAAGGGGGAATGTCTCGACTTGTGACCGCCACCCGGGGAAGGGGTGGTTGCCAGAACGTTTAAAGTCCGTTATTTAATGCTCTGGGGCACGATGTGCGCGTAAGCGCCCGTCAATAGGGGAGAAAACGTGGGTCTGATCACAAATAGTCAGCCGCCCTTGATCGGCGTCGACATCAGTTCGACTGCGGTCAAGTTGCTGCAGCTCTCCCGTGCCGGGAACCGCTATCGCGTAGAGCACTACGCGGTCGAGCCGCTGCCGCCGAACGCCGTCGTCGAGAAGAACATCGTCGAAGTCGAGGCGGTGGGCGAAGCGATCAAGCGTGCCGTGGCACGGTCCGGCGCCCGCGCGCGCCATGCGGCCGCGGCCGTCGCCGGGTCGGCGGTGATCACCAAGATCATCCCGATGCCCGCCGACCTGGACGAGGACGAACTGGAATCCCAGGTCGAACTCGAAGCGGTCAATTACATCCCGTACCCGATCGAGGAAGTGAACCTCGACTTCGAGGTGCTGGGCGCCATGCCGGGCAACGTCGAAATGGTGCAGGTGCTGCTCGCGGCCTCGCGCACCGAGAACGTCGATGCCCGCGTGTCCGCGCTGGAACTCGGCGGCCTCTCGGCCCGGGTGATGGACGTGGAAGCCTTCGCCATCGAGAACGCGTTCTCGCTGCTCGCCGACGGCCTGTCCGCGCCGCGCGACGGGATCATCGCGATGGTCGACACCGGCGCCACGATGACCACGCTCAACATCCTCCGCAACGGTCGCAGCCTCTACAGCCGCGAACAGGTGTTCGGCGGCAAGCAGCTCACCGACGAAGTGATGCGCCGCTACGGCCTGAGCTACGAGGAAGCCGGCCTGGCCAAGCGCCAGGGCGGGCTGCCGGAAAGCTACGAGATCGAAGTGCTCGAGCCCTTCAAGGAAGCGATGGTCCAGCAGGTCAGCCGACTGTTGCAGTTCTTCTACGCGGGCAGCGAATTCAACCGTGTCGACCAGATCGTCCTCGCCGGCGGTTGCGCCTCCATCCCCGGCATCGCCGCGATGGTGGAAGAACAGCTCGGCGTGCCGACCGTGGTGGCCAACCCGCTCGCGCAAATGACGCTCGGCCCGCGCGTGCAGGCACACGCCCTCGCGCAGGACGCCCCCGCGCTGATGATCGCCTGCGGCCTCGCCCTGAGGAGCTTCGACTGATGGCACGGATCAACCTCCTCCCCTGGCGCGCGGAACGCCGCCGGCTCCGGCAGAAGGAATTCCTGGCGATGCTGGGCGCGTCCGCGGTCGCCGCGGCGCTGATCTCCTTCGGGATCGTGATGTTCTACAACCGCCAGATCGACGGCCAGAACGAGCGCAACGCGTTCGTCAAGGACCAGATCACGCAGGTCGATTCCAAGATCAAGGAGATCGAGGAACTCGACAAGAAGAAAGCGAAGCTGCTGGCGCGCAAGGAAGTCATCGAGCAGCTGCAGGCCAACCGCTCGCAGATGGTGCATCTGTTCGATTCGCTGGTGCGCACGATCCCCGACGGCGTCACGCTCTCGGCAATCAAGCAGGAAGGCGACGTGCTCACGCTGTCGGGCCGCTCGCAGTCCAACGCGCGCGTCAGTACCTACATGCGCAACCTCGAAGGCTCCGGCTGGATGACCAACCCCGAGCTGTCGGTCATCGAAGCGCGCGGCGACAACAAGGGCCTGCCGTACGAGTTCAACCTGCAGGTCAAGCTGGCCAACCCGAACGCGCCGAAGGACACCAACGGCGACGGCATCCCCGACACGGTGGCCACCGCCCCGGTCGCCACGCCCGTCGACGTGACCGCCCCGGCTTCGTTCGCCACCGCCGCGCCCGCACCGGCCGCCACCGCCGCCGCCGCGCCGGCCGCGCCCGCCGCAACCGCTGCAAAGCCGACCACCGGAGGCGCCCAGTGAGCCAGAAAACGATGGCGCTGAAGGACCTCAGCCTCAACAACACGTCCGCCTGGCCGCAGCAGTACAAGATCGCGTTCTGCGCCCTGATCGGCCTCGTGATCGTCGGCCTGGCCTGGTACTTCTTCGTGTCCGACCAGCGCAACGAGCTGGCCGGCCTGGAACGCCAGGAAGCCGACCTCCGCGCCGAGTTCGAAAACAAGCAGGGGCGCGCCGCCAACCTCGAACCGCTCAAGCTCCAGCTCACGCAGATGGAACAGCAGTTGCAGCAGATGCTGCGCCAGCTGCCTTCCAAGACCGAGATGCCGGACCTGATCATCGACATCTCGCAGACCGCGCTCGCGACCGGCATCTCCAACGAACTCTTCCAGCCGGGCCCCGAAGCCCCGAAGGAGTTCTACGCCGAGAAGCCCATCTCGCTGCGCATGGTCGGCACCTACCACCAGTTCGGCGCGTTCGTCAGCGGCGTGGCCTCGCTGCCGCGCGTGGTCATCATGACCATGCACGACATCTCGCTCACCCCGCGCAACCCGACGCCCGGCAGCAAGATCGGTCCCAACAGCGTCCTGCAGCTCGCAGGCACGGTGAAGACCTACCGCTACCTCGACGAAGACGAGACCGCCGCGAATGCGACGACCACGCCGGCCGCCGCGCCGCAGGGAGGGAAGTGAGATGGCCCGCCTTGCACAAGCACGCCTGCCCGCCGCCCTCGCCATGGCCCTGCTGCTCGCCGGTTGCGGCCGCAGCGTGACCAGCGGTCCGCCCCCGGGCAACCTGGAAAGCTGGGCCGCCGAAGTGAAGGCGCGTCCCGCGCCGCCGCTCGACCCGCTGCCCGTGATGCAGCAGTTCGAGACCTTCGAATACGCCGCGCAGGCCCTGCGCGATCCTTTCAGTGAAGCCTTCACCGATGTCAGCGGTGGCAGCGGCCCGCGTCCGGACCCGAACCGTCCGAAGCAGACGCTGGAGCAGTTCCCGCTCGACAGCATGGACATGGTTGGCACGATCGGCCGGGGACCCGGGCTGACTGCGTTGGTCATGGCACCGGACAAGGTGACTTACCGGGTGCACCCGGGCGTTTACATGGGGCAGAGCGACGGTCGGGTGACCGCCGTTTACGAAGACCGCATCGAACTGGTGGAGTTGGTACCGGACGGCGCTGGCGGCTGGCTGGAGCGACCCGCTTCGGTCGCGCTACAAGATCAATAAGGGGATAGACGATGACCGTTCTCAACGCCAAACCCATGCGGCCTGCTCGGCGCCCGTTCCTGAGGGCGAGCGCCATCGGGCTCGCCATCGGGCTGCTCACGGCGTTCGGCGCCGTGGACGCCGCGCAGTCCGGACGCGTCCTGATGGCGCAGGCAGCGGCTGCCGCGCCCGCCAACGCACCGGCCTCCAGCCTGGATCCATCCAAGGTCCTGCCGGGCGCGATCAGCGTGTCCAACATCGACTTCAAGCGTGGCGACGGCGGCTCCGGTCGCCTCGCGCTGCGCTTCACCGGTGGTGGCGCGGTACCCGACATGCGCACCGAAGGGTCGCGCGTGATCATCGATGTCGGTAACGCCAAGCTGCCGGCCGCGCTGCAGAAGTCCATCGACGTGGGCGACTTCGCCACGCCGGTCGAGCGCATCGAACCGCGCGCCAACGGCGCCGGCACCAAGCTGGTGGTCAGCACCAACGGCAACTACGAGTCGCGCGCCTACCAGACGGGCAACGAGTACGTGGTCGAGATCGTGCCGAAGGCCGCCAAGGTCGCCGCCGCGCCGGGCGCAGGCCCCGCGATGGGCGCGGCCAACACCAACGGCACGCCGGTGCGCGCCTACGGTGGCCGCCCGGTGACGTTCAACTTCCAGGACGTGCCGGTGCGCACGGTGCTGCAGCTGATCGCCGAAGAGTCCAACCTCAACATCGTCGCCTCCGACACCGTGTCGGGCAACGTGACGCTGCGCCTGATCAACGTGCCGTGGGACCAGGCGCTCGACATCGTGTTGCGCGCCAAGGGCCTGGACAAGCGCCGCGACGGCAACGTCGTGTGGGTCGCGCCGCAGAAGGAAATCGCGGACTACGAGCAGGCCAAGGAAGACGCCCGCATCGCGATCGAGAACCGCGCCGAGATGGTCACGGAGTACATCCCGATCAACTACGGCAACGCCGAGGAAATCGCCAAGCTGCTGACCGACGAGAGCAAGAGCGGCTCGGGTGGCGGTGGCGCCGCCGGTGCCACGCGCGGCTTCCTGTCCGGCCGCGGCAGCATCAGCTTCGACCGTCGCACCAACACGCTGCTGGTCATCGACATCCCGGCCAAGGTCACCGAAGTGCGTCGCCTCGTGGGCCTGCTGGACAAGCCGGTCGACCAGGTGCTGATCGAAGCGCGCATCGTGATCGCCACCGAATCCTTCGCCCGCGAACTGGGTGCGAAGTTCGGCATCGCCGGCAACACCGACAACGTGTTCTACAACGGCAACGTCGCGGCCAACACCGAGACCGCCAACTCGTACGCCAAGGCCGCGCAGGCCAACAGCTCCACGCCGCCGCCGAACCCGCTGCAGGTCGGCACGCTGACCAAGGCGCTCAACGTCAACCTGCCCGCGGTCAACGCCGCCGGTGCGCTGGCGCTGTCGATCATCAACGCGGGCTACGTGCTGGACGTCGAACTCTCGGCGCTGCAGACCGAAGGCCGCGGCGAAGTGATCTCCAACCCGCGCATCGTCACCAGCAACCAGAAGGAAGCGGTGATCCGCCAGGGCCAGGAAGTCGGCTACGTCACCGTCTCCGCGCAGCAGGGCGCCGGTGCCGCCGCCATCCCGAACGTCCAGTTCAAGGACGTGCTGCTCGAGCTGAAGGTCACCCCGACGATCACCAACGATGGCCGCGTGTTCCTCAACATGGCCGTCAAGAAGGACGAGATCGAAGGCTTCGTGTCCTCCGGCATCGGCGACGTCCCGCAGATCAACAAGCGCGAAATCAACACGGCGGTCCTGATCGACAACGGCCAGACCGTGGTGATCGGCGGCGTGTACGAGTTCCGCGACCGCGCCGACGTCACCAAGGTGCCGTGGCTCGCCGACCTGCCCGTCATCGGCAACCTGTTCAAGAAGAAGGGCCGCTCGAAGGAAAAGGCCGAGCTGCTGATCTTCGTGACGCCCAAGGTGATGTCGGTGGCGCAGCGCAATCCCGGCTGATCCCAGCGCATCCGCTTCACGCAATCCCAACGGGGCCGAAAGGCCCCGTTGTCGTTCCGGGCCTTAACGCGACGAAACCATGACCTTCGTCGGTGAACCATCGCATCGGCAACCAGTCAAACTGCGCCCTCCCCCCTGAGGCGAATTCGTCGATGGACGCTCGCACCGACCCGCCGTCCCGCCTGCACGTCGCCTTCGGCACGTTGCGCGACCAGTTGTCCGCGGAGATCGTCGGCCAGGCCGAACTGATCGAACGCCTGCTCATCGCATTGCTCGCCGACGGCCACCTCCTTGTCGAAGGCGCGCCCGGCCTGGCCAAGACGTCCGCCATCCGCGCGCTCGCCGCGCGCCTGGATGCGGCCTTCGCCCGCGTGCAGTTCACGCCGGACCTGTTGCCGGCCGACCTCACCGGCACCGAAGTGTGGCGGCCGCAGGACGGCCGCTTCGAATTCCAGCCCGGCCCGATCTTCCATCCGCTGCTGCTGGCCGACGAAATCAACCGCGCGCCCGCGAAGGTCCAGTCCGCGCTGCTCGAAGCGATGGGCGAGCGGCAGGTCACCGTCGGTCGCCAGACGTATCCGCTGCCGCCGCTGTTCCTGGTGATGGCCACGCAGAACCCGATCGAACAGGAAGGCACCTTCCCGTTGCCCGAAGCGCAGCTCGACCGCTTCCTGATGTACCTGCGCATCGGCTATCCGGCCGTCGCGGCGGAAACCGAAATCCTGCGCCTGGCCCGCGAACGCGCGCGCACCGTGCTGCAACCGGTCAGCGACGCGATCGACCGCATGCCGATCGACGACGTGTTCGCCGCGCGCGCCGCCGTCCTCGACCTGCACCTGGCGCCGCCGGTGGAGCGCTACATCATCGAACTCGTCCTCGCCTCGCGCGACGCCGGGCGTTACGACCCCGCCCTCGCGCGCCGCATCGCGTGGGGCGCGAGCCCGCGCGGGTCGATCGCCCTCGAACGTTGTGCACGCGCCCGTGCGTGGTTGGCGGGCCGCGATTTCGTCACGCCGGAAGACGTGCGCGCGATCGCCCCCGACGTGCTGCGCCATCGCGTGCTGCCGAGCTACGAAGCCACCGCCGAAGGCTGGGACGGCGATCGCCTCGTGCACGCGCTGCTCGACAAGGTCCCCCTGCCGTGATGCTGCGCGCGTTCTGACATGGCCGAGGATCGGCAACCGCGCGAAGGCCTCGCGCCGACCCTGCAGGAACTGGTCGGCCTGCGAGCGCTTGCGTTGGGCCGTCGCGCTGCGCGGCGCGGACGCCACGGTGTGTCCGGCCAGGCGCTGTCGCCGTTGCGCGGCCGTGGCATGGAATACGCCGAATCGCGCGAGTACGCGATCGGCGACGACGCGCGCCACATCGACTGGCGCCTCACCGCGCGCAGCGGACGCCCGCACACCAAGTTGTTCCAGGCCGAACGCGAACGCCTGACGCTGCTCGTCGCCGACACCGCGCCGTCGATGTATTTCGGCACGCGCGTGCGCTTCAAGTCGGTGCAGGCCGCGCGCGCCGGCGCGATCGCCACGTGGGCCGCCCTGCGCGACGGCGACCGCATCGCCGCCTTGCGCGGCAGCACGCGCGAAGCGCCGATCCCGCCCGCCGCCGGTCCGCGTGGCGCATTGCGCGTGCTCGATGCGCTCGTGCGCTGGTACGCCGCGCCGCCCGCCGACGACGCGGGCCTCGGCGTCGCGCTCGACCACGCGGCACGATTGCTGCGCCCCGGTTCCCGTCTCGTCGTGCTCGCCGATCCCGCCAGCATCGCCGCGATTCCCGCGCATCGCTGGCCCGCGTTCGCGCTGCACCACGACACCACCGTGTTGTTGCTGGTGGATCCGCTCGAGCGCGATCCGCCGAAGGCCGCGCTGCCGTTCTTCGCCGCCGGCGAAGCCGCGCATCGCGTCGAGCTCGACCTCGCCAGCCCCGCGCAACGCCAGCGCTGGCGGACGGAATTCGTCGCGCCGCTCGACGCCGCATTGCAGGCCTTGCCCGCGCGCGGCGTGCGCGTGCAGATCGTGTCCACCGATGCGCCGAGCGATGCCTGGCTCGGCGCATGGGGCCGGCCGCAGGCCAGCGTGGCCTGAGATGCCGATGGCCGCGACGCCCGACCTGGTCCTGCGCGACGTGCACGCCGCCGCCGCGACGCCGTGGTGGCCGCTCGCGCCGGGCTGGTGGCTCTTGCTCGCGCTGGTCGTGGCCACGTTCGCGATCGTGTTTGCGATGTGGTGGCGCAAGCGGGCGCGGCGCCGTGCGTTCGCGCGCGTGTTCGACACGACGCTCGCCGACGCACCAACGCCCGTGGCCCGCGTCGCGGCGATCTCCGAACTGTTGCGTCGCGCTGCCCGCCTGCGCGATCCCGACGCCGATCGCTACGAAGGCGAACGCTGGCGCGCGCACCTGGATGCCGGTGCGAAGCAACGCCTGTTCGAAGGCGACGTCGGTGCGCTGTTGCTCGAAGGCCCGTTCCGCCGCGACGTCGACGCCACCGCCGTCGACGCGCTGCAACGCCGCGCGCGCCAGCGCTACCTCGAGTGGATGCGATGAGCGCGCTGCTGCCTGCGGGTCTGCTGGACACGCTGTCCACGTTCGCGTGGCCGCTGGTGCTGCTCGCGTTGCCGTTGCCGTTGCTTGCGCGCTGGGTGTTGCCGCGCCGCCGTTCGATCGGGGCCGCATTGCGCGTCCCCTTCGGTGCACGGCTCGACGCCGTGGCCGCCGCCGGGGGTGGCCATGCCTTGCGCGGTCGCGGCGCCGGCCTGCTCGCGTGGATCGCCTGGGCTGCGTTGTGCGTCGCCGCTGCGCGACCGCAGGAACTTGGTCCGCCCGTCGCGCCGCCGCAAGCCGGGCGCGACCTGATGCTCGCCGTCGACCTGTCCGGCAGCATGAGCCAGGAAGACATGGACCTCGGCGGACAACCCGTCGATCGCCTCACCGCGGCGAAAGCCGTGCTCGCGGATTTCCTCGACCGGCGCGCAGGCGATCGCGTCGGCCTGCTCGTGTTCGGGCAACGCGCGTACGCGCTCACGCCGCTCACGCTGGACCTGTCGACGGTGCGCCAGCAGCTCGACGACAGCGTCGTGGGCCTCGCCGGTCGCGAGACTGCACTCGGCGATGCGCTCGCACTCGCGGTGAAGCGCCTGCAATCGCAGCCCGCCTCGCAACGCGTGGTCGTGTTGTTGACCGACGGCGTGAACACCGCCGGCGTGCTCGATCCCGACAAGGCCGCCGAACTCGCGCGCGATGCGCACGTGCGCGTGCACACCGTCGCCTTCGGCGGCGACGGCGGCATGTCGTTCTTCGGCTTGCGCTTGCCGGTCGCCGGCGGCGACGACGAGATCGACGAGGCCGGCCTCAAGCGCATCGCCGATACGACCGGCGGCCGTGCGTTCCGCGCGCGCGACACCGAATCGCTCGCCGGCATCTACGCCGAGATCGATCGCCTCGAACCCGTCAAACGTCCCGGCCAGGCCGTGCGCCCGCGGCTCGAACGCTATCCCTGGCCGCTCGGTGTCGCGCTGTTGTGCGCGGTGCTCGCAGCGCTCCCGTTCGGGCGCATCGGACGGCGCGTATGAACGACTTCTCGCTCGCGCTGCTCCACTTCGTGCGTCCCGCGTGGTTGTGGGCGCTGCTCGCCTTGCCGCTGATCGCGTGGCTCTGGCGGCTGCGTCGTCGTCGCGAGAACGCATGGCGCGGTGTCGTCGATCCGCACCTGCTGCCGCACCTGCTCGAACCCGCGGGCGGCGTGCGCGCCCGCAGCGCCATCGTCTTCGTGCTGCTCGCGTACGCGCTCGCGATCCTCGCGCTCGCCGGCCCCGCGTGGCGCCAGGTGCCGCAACCGTCGTGGCAGAGCCGCACGCCGCTGGTGATCGCGATGGACCTGTCCAGCGCGAGCGCCGCCACCGATCTTCCGCCGTCGCGCTTGCTGCAGGCGCGCGCGAAAGTCGCGACGTTGCTGCGCGAACGCAACGGCGGCCAGGTCGGGCTCGTCGCGTTCGCCGACGACGCGTACACCGTTGCGCCGCTCACCGACGATGCGGCGAACGTCGCGTTGTTCCTCGATTCGCTCGAGCCCAGCGTGATGCCGATCGACGGCCATCGCCCCGGCCACGCGATCCGGCAGGGCGCGCGCCTGCTGCAGCAGGCCGGCTTCGATCGCGGCGACATCCTGGTGCTCACCGACCACGGCGACACCGACGCGAACGAAGCCGCCCGCGAAGCCGCAGGCAAGGGCCTGCGCGTCTCGGTGCTCGGCATCGGTTCGAAAACCGGCAGCGACGTGCGCACGCGCGACGGCGAGCTCGAACGCGTCGCGCTGGATTCGCGTTCGCTGCAGGCGCTTGCCGCGGCGGGCGACGGCAACTACGCGCCGATCGCCGTCGACGATTCGGATCTGCGCGCCCTCAACGTGCTGCAACCGCGCGCCGAAGATGCGATCGCGACGCAGGGCCGCGCGGGCAAGGCGTGGGAAGACGCGGGGTACTGGTTGTTGTTGCCGTTGATGGCGATCGCGTTGTTCGCATTCCGGCGTGGCGCCGGCGTTGCGGCCGTCCTCGTCGTGTTGTGCCTGCCGCCGGGGTTCGTGCATGCACAGGCGCGCGATGCGGTGCAGGGTTCGCTGTGGCGACGCGCGGACCAGGTGGCTGCAGAACGCATGGACGCCGGCGAACAGTCTTATCGCAAGGGCGATTTCACCGCGGCGGAGCATGTGTACGACGGCCTCCCGGGCGCCGATGCGCACTACAACCTCGGCAACGCACTGGCAAAGCAGGGCCGCTACGACGAAGCCATCGACGCCTACAACGCTGCATTGCGCGAACACCCCGGCATGGCGGATGCGATCGCCAACAGGAACGCCGTGCTGAAAGCGAAGCAACGCAAGCCGCCGTCCGGCAAGAGCAAGCACGAAGATCCGCGGTCGCAAGGCCAGCAGGGCGACCAGAAGCAGAAGGGATCGGGCAAGACCGATTCGGAGGCGCCCGAGCCCGGCAAGGCGCAAGGGCAGGGCACGCCGCAATCGCAGCCGCAGCAGAAGCCTGCGTCGTCGGAATCGCAGTCGCAGGGCCAGTCGAAGCCTGCGCCGCCGCCGAAGAACGCGGATCCCGAAGCCCAGCGCGCCGCCGACGCCGCGCAACGCGAACGCATGCAACGCGCGCTGCAGGGCAAGCAGCCCGGCCAGCAGGATCCGTCGAAGACGCCGCAGGCTGCGCGCCCCGAGACCGCCGCCGAACGCGAACGCCGCCTCGCCAACGAAGCCTGGCTGCGCCGCGTGCCGGATGATCCGGGCGGCCTGCTGCGCGCCAAGTTCCAGATCGAATACGAACGCCGACAGCAGGGGGGCGAATGACAACGCGTCGTTGGGTGGCCTTCGCGCTCCTCGCCTTGCTGTGCATGAACGCGCAGGCGCAGGTGCGCGCGTGGCTCGATCGCGATCGCATCGCCTCGGGCGAAACCACGACGCTCAACATCGCCGCGCCCGCGCTCGACGTCGCGCCCGATTACGCGCCGCTGCAGCGCGACTTCGAACTGTCGCAACGCAGCAGCCAGCGCAGCGTCTCGATCGTCAACGGCGCCACCACGATCCACACGCAGTACTCGGTGGTGCTGCAACCGCGCCGCGACGGCGTGATCACGATCCCCGCGCTGCGCGTCGGCGGCAACCGAATGTCGCCGCCGCTCACGCTCACCGTCACGCCGGCCAGCAGCGTGCCCGCGCGCGCGGGTGACGTCGCGTTCATCGATGCGCAACTGGATGACGCGCATCCGTACGTGCAGCAGGCCGTCGGTTTGAAACTGCGTCTGTTCTACGCGGTGCCGCTGGTCTCCGGCCAGCTCGACCAACCCGAACCGCAGGGCGCCACGCTGCGCAAGGTCGGCCAGGACCTGCAGTACTCGCAGGAAATGGCGGGCCGCCGCTACAACGTCGTCGAGCGTCGCTACCTTTTGATCGGCGAACACAGCGGCCGGGTGCTGCTGCCGGGTGCGCGCTTCCGCGGGCAGGGCGTCGGTGGCTTCTTCGACGATCTGTTCGGCGATGGCCGGCGTCCGCTCGCCGCCGATTCGCCGGCGCGCACGCTCGACATCCGTCCGATCCCCGCCAACGCACCGCAACCGTGGTTGCCGCTCAACGACCTGCGCCTGCGCTATTCGACGATGCCCGGCCGCGTGCGCGCGGGCGAAGCGACGACGGTGACGGTGGAAGCGGTCGCCGACGGTGCGGTCGCCTCGCAGTTGCCGGAACTCGTGCTCGATGCCGGCGGCGCCGCGCAGGTATTCCCCGATCCGTTGCAGTCGGACGAAACCTTCGAAGACGGGCGCCCGCGCACCACGCTCACGCGCAAGTTCTCGATCGTGCCCGCGCGCGCCGGTGCGCTGAGCATCGCCGCGCCACGCATCGAATGGTGGGACGTGCGCGGTGCGGTCCCGCGCACCGCGACGTTGCCGCCGATCGCGCTCGATGTCGCGCCGGGGGCCGCGGGCACCCCCGCCGCTGTCGACGCGACGGCCACGACCGCCACCACGACGCAAGCCGGCGAAGACGGCCGCATCCGCATCCCCGGCATCCAGGGCCGCATCCTGCCGTGGGCCGCGCTGGCGGCGCTATTTGCGGTGTTGTGGTTCGTCACGCTGATGTGGGGATTGCATCGCCGGCCCGTCGTCGTCGCGGCGCCGACGGAAGGCCCGTCGCCATCGCCCGCACCGCATCCCGACCTGCGCCGCGCGCTCGCCGACGGCGACCTCGGCACCATCGCCGATGCATTGCGCGCCAGCGCCACGCCCCCCGTGCACGACCTCGATGCGTTGCGCGATCGCCTCGCCGATCCCGCGCAGCGCAACGCAGTCGAACAGTTGCAGCGCGCACGCTGGGCCGGCGGCGACCCGCGCGCCGCGCGCGACGCCGTGCGCGCGGCCTTCGCACGCGGCCTGCGCTGGCGCACCGATGCCCCCGCACCGCGCGCAGACCCGCTGCCGCCGCTGTACCCGCCCGCCTGACGCGCACCGCGGCCTGCTAAAGTCGCGAGCGATTCCGCGGGCGGTCCGCGGGCACCGGATCCGACGCGATGACCAACACGCCTTCCGCCCGCACGGGCATGCCGTTCCACTGGAAGATGGCGATCGGCTTCGCCGCCGGCATCCTCGCGGGGCTGGCCGTGCACGCCACGGGGCTGATGGAAGCGGGCTGGGTGCAGGCGTTCACGCAGTACGTCACCACGCCGTTCTCGAAGATCTTCCTCAACCTGATCTTCATGCTGATCGTCCCGCTGCTGTTCTCGGCGCTGGTGGTCGGCATCGCGGAGATGGGCGACATCCGCGCGCTGGGCCGCATCGGCTGGAAGACGCTCGCCTACACGGTCGTGCTGTCGGCGGTGGCGGTTTTGCTGGGCCTGGTGCTGGTCAACTGGCTGCAGCCGGGCGCGGGCGTGGACCCGGCGCTGGCGCAGCAACTGCTCGCGGAGAACGCGGGCCGTGCGCAGGAAATCGTCGCCAGCGTCGGCACGCAGCCCAAGGGCATCGACATGCTGCTGTCGATCGTGCCGGACAACGTGATCGGCGCGGCGTCCGACAACAGCTCGATCCTCGCACTGATGTTCTTCGCGGTGATGTTCGGCGTGGGCCTGGTGCTCAGCCCGTCGCCCAACACCGACGTGCTCAAGCGCGGCATCGAAGGCCTCCTCGAGATCTCGATGACCCTGATCGGCATCGTGATCCGCCTGGCGCCGTACGCGGTGTTCTGCTTCATGTTCAACCTCACCTCGATCTTCGGCTGGGACCTGCTGCTGAAGCTCGGGGCGTACGTCGGCGTCGTCGTGCTGGCGCTCGCGTTGCACCTGTTCGTCAACTATTCGATCGCGCTGAAGCTGGCGGGCAAGTCGCCGCTGCAGTTCTTCCGCGGCAGCCAGGAAGCGATGGTGATGGCGTTCTCCACCGCCTCGAGCAACGCGACGTTGCCGACCGCGCTGCGCGTGGCCGAAGAGAACCTCGGCCTGCCGCGCCGCGTGTCGCGCTTCGTGCTCACGGTGGGCGCCACGGCCAACCAGAACGGCACGGCCTTGTTCGAGGGCGTGACCGTGCTGTTCCTCGCGCAGTTCTTCGGCGTGGACCTCAGCCTTGGCCAGCAGGCGATGGTGATGGTGGTCTGCATCCTCGGCGGCATCGGCACCGCGGGCGTGCCGTCGGGCTCGCTGCCGGTGGTGGCGCTGATCTGCGCGATGGTGGGCGTGAACCCGGTCGGCATCGGCATGATCCTGGGCGTCAACCATTTCCTCGACATGTGCCGCACCACGCTCAACGTCACGGGCGACCTGACGCTGGCCACGCTGGTGGCGGCGGGCGAGCCGGACGCGGAGCCTGCGCCAACGGTCGCTTGATCGGGGCGCGGGCGGGCGCCGGCGTGGGAGAATGCGCGCCTTGCCCGCCGCCCCCCTCGACGCCCCCATGACGACGCCCAGCCGCCGCGACCTCGCCAACGCCATCCGATTCCTCGCCATCGATGCGGTCGAGGCCGCGAAGTCCGGCCACCCGGGCATGCCGATGGGCATGGCCGACATCGCCGAAGTCCTGTGGAACGACTTCCTCCGGCACAACCCCAACAATCCCTCGTGGTTCAACCGCGACCGCTTCGTGCTCAGCAACGGCCACGGCTCGATGCTGCACTACGCGCTGCTGCACCTGTCGGGCTACGACCTGACGATCGACGACCTCAAGCAGTTCCGCCAGCTCGAATCGAAGACGCCGGGCCATCCGGAAAACTTCATGACGCCGGGCGTCGAAACCACGACCGGCCCGCTCGGCCAGGGCTTCGCGAATTCCGTCGGCATGGCGCTCGCCGAGCGCCTGCTCGCGCAGCGCTTCAACCGCCCGGAATTCGAAGTCGTCGACCACCACACCTGGGTGTTCATGGGCGATGGCTGCCTGATGGAAGGCATCTCGCACGAAGCCGCGTCGCTGGCCGGCACGTGGGGCCTGAACAAGCTGATCGCCATCTGGGACGACAACCACATCTCGATCGACGGCAACGTGCGCGGCTGGTTCACCGACGACACGCCGGCGCGCTTCGAAGCCTATGGCTGGAACGTGATCCGCGGCGTCGACGGCCATGACGCCGATGCGATCAAGCAGGCGATCGAAGGCGCGCTCGCCTCGCAGGACAAGCCCACGCTGATCTGCGCGCGTACCACCATCGGGTTCGGTTCGCCGAACAAGGCCGGCAAGGAGTCGTCGCACGGCGCGCCGCTGGGCAAGGACGAAATCGCCCTCACGCGCGAAAAGCTGGGCTGGACGAGCGGCCCGTTCGAAATCCCGCAGGAGATCCGCGACGGCTGGCGCGCGGGCAACGCCGGCATCGTGCGCGAAGAACAGTGGAACCGGATGTTCGACGGCTATGCCAAGCGCTATCCGGACCTCGCCGACGAACTCGTGCGCCGCGCGCGCAACCAGTTGCCTGAAAACTGGAACGACGCCGCCGACGCGTACATCGCGAAGCTGCAGGCCGAAGGCCCGGTCGTCGCCTCGCGCAAGGCCTCGCAGATGGCGCTGGAAGCCTACGGCCCGCTGCTGCCGGAACTGATCGGCGGCTCGGCGGACCTGGCGCATTCCAACCTGACGTTGTGGAAGGGCAGCAAGTCGGTCACCAGCACGGACGCCGACGCCAACTACGTGTACTACGGCGTGCGCGAATTCGCGATGACCGCGATCAGCAACGGCATGGGCCTGCACGAGTGCTTCATCCCGTACGACGCGACGTTCCTGGTCTTCAGCGACTACGCGCGCAACGCCGTGCGCATGAGCGCGCTGATGGGCGCGCATGCGATCCACGTGTACACGCACGATTCGATCGGCCTGGGCGAAGACGGCCCGACGCACCAGCCCATCGAGCACCTCGCCACGCTGCGCTACATCCCCGGCAACGACGTGTGGCGCCCGTGCGACGCGGTGGAATCGGCCGTGTGCTGGCGCGCCGCGATCGAACAGCACGACGGCCCGAGCTGCCTGGTGTTCACGCGCCAGAACCTCGCGCACCAGCAACGCACGCCGCAGCAGGTCGCCGACATCCGCCGCGGTGGCTACATCCTGCGCGACAGCGTGGGCGCGCCGCAGCTGATCCTCATCGCGACGGGTTCGGAAGTGGGCCTGGCGATGGATGCCGCCGCGCAACTCGGCGATGGCGTGCGCGTGGTGTCGATGCCTTCGACCGACGTGTTCGACCGCCAGGACGCCGCGTATCGCGACGCCGTGCTGCCGGATGCCTGCCGTCGCCGCGTCGCCATCGAAGCCGGCGTCACCGACTTCTGGCGCAAGTACGTCGGCCTGGACGGCGCGGTGGTCGGCATCGATCGTTTCGGTGCGAGCGCACCGGCGGAAGCGCTGTTCCCGCACTTCGGGTTCACGGTCGAGAACGTGGTGCGGGTGGCGAAGAGCCTGCGCTGACGTTCAATCCACCCGGTACACCGCGTCGGCCAACCGCGCGGTTTCTTCCGGGGAATGACTGACGTAGACCATCGGCAGCGCGACCTCGTCGCGCAGTCGTTGCAGCCACGGCAGCAGTTCGTCCTTGCGCTTGCGGTCCAGCATCGACAGCGGTTCGTCGAGCAGCAGCAATTCGGGCGCGGACAGCAACGCACGGCCGATCGCGACGCGTTGCAGTTCGCCGCCGGACAGGCCGTCGATGCGGCGTGCCAGCAGCGGCGCGATGCCCAGCAGGTCGACGATGCCTTCGAGCGAGAAGCGCGCATCGCCCGACGCGCGACGCGGTGCGCCGTAGAGCAGGTTCGCGCGCACGTCCAGGTGCGGGAACAGGCGGCCGTCCTGGAAGACGTAGCCGATGCGGCGCAGGTGCGCGGGTTCGTCGATGCCGATGGCGGAATCGAACAGGCAGCGCCCGCCGATCACGATGCGGCCGCGCGTGGGACGAACGAGGCCGGCGATCGCGTGCAGTACCGATGTCTTGCCGGTGCCCGACGCGCCGACGAGCGCGATCACGCGGTGCGTGCTCTCCACGCGCACGGTGTTCCAGAACGTGCCGCGGACCAGGTCGACGTCGATCGAGAAGACCGGCTGCTTCATGCCGGCTCCCTGCGCCGCTGGCGTTGCACCAGCCACTCGGACACGAACACCGCGACGAACGAAATCGCGATCGCCACCGCGGCCAGCCGCCACAGGCCCGCTTCGCCACCGGGTACTTGCATGAGCGTGTAGATCGCCGACGACAACGTTTGCGTTTCGCCGGGGATGTTGGACACGAAGGTGATCGTGGCGCCGAATTCGCCGAGCGCCTTCGCGAACGCGAGCACGGCGCCCGCGACGATGCCGGGCCACGCGAGCGGCAGCGTCACGGTGGCGAACACGCGCCACGGCGGCGCGCCGAGGGTGGCGGCGGCCTGTTCGAGGCGCAGGTCCACCGCTTCGATCGCCAGGCGGATCGCGCGCACCATCAGCGGGAATCCCATGATCGCGCTCGCCAGTGCCGCGCCCGTCCAGCGGAACGCGAACACGATGCCGAAGGTCTCGCGCAGGAAGGTCCCGATCGGCCCCCGCGCACCGAACCACACCAGCAACACGAAACCGGTGACCACCGGCGGCATCACCAGCGGCAACACGAGCAAGGTGTCGAGCAGCAACTTGCCGGGGAAGCGCTTGCGCGCGAGCAACCAGCCGAACGCGATGCCGAACGGCAGGCTGCACGCGACGGCCGTGAGTGCGACCTTCAGGCTCAGCGCGATGGCGTCGCGTTCGGCGGGCGAGAGGGCTTCCACGCTCAGAGCGGCGCGAAACCGTGGCGGGCGAAGATCGCGCGCGCTTCGCGCGACTGCAGCCAGCGGACGAAATCGCCTCCGTTCGCATGCGTGCTCGCCGCGATGCGCGCGACCGGATACACGATGGGCGCATGCGAATCGGCGGGGAAGGTGCCGAGCACGCGCACGCCCGATTCGGCCAGCGCGTCGCTGCCGTACACGATGCCGAGTGGGGCTTCGCCGCGCGCGACCAGCACCAGGGCGGCGCGCACGTTCTCGGCTTCGGCGGTGCGGCTCGCGACGCCCGGCCATGCGCCGAGTTTCACCAGGGATTGCTTCGCGTACTTGCCGGCGGGGACGCTGGCGGTGAGCGCGACCGCGAGGCGGCCTTCGCCGAGCGCGGGCCGCAGGTCCAGGCCGGGGCGCAACGCGATCGGCGCGGTCTTGCTGTCGCGTGGCGCGACGAGCACGAGCGTGTTGCCGAGCAGGTTGCGGCGCGTGCCGGCGTCGATCAGCTTCTTCGCCTGTAGCACATCCATCCAGTCGAGGTCGGCGGACAGGAACACATCGGCGGGCGCGCCCTGTTCGATCTGTCGCGCAAGCGCGGAGCTCGCGGCGTACGACACGCGCACCGGCACGTGCGTGCGGTGTTCGTAGGCGGTCGCGGCTTCGTCGAGCGATTCCTTGAGGCTGGCGGCGGCGAAGACGGTGAGCGGTGTCGGCTTCGCCGGCGGGGTGGCGGCGAACGCGAGCCCGCTCGCGATCAACAACGTGCAGGCGAGCAAGAAACGCCGCGTCACGATGCAGCTCCGACGGTGATCGTCTCGACCTGGCGCACGGCGCGTGCCGGACGCTTGTCGGCGGGCACGAGCAATCGCAGCGGCCCGTCCTTGGCGTCGAGCGGCTTCCCGCCGCAGCGATCGACGACGAACACCGCGCGATCGCCCAGCGTGGCATCGAGTTCGGCGAGGGAGAACACGACGCGATAACCGTCGCGCGCGCGCACCGTCACCACGCGTGACAGGTCCTTCCCACGCGACGGCTCGGCCGACATCGCGCCCGCCTTGCGCAACACGTCGCGCAACGCGACGCCTTCGCAATGCAGCGCGACGTCATGCACCTGCGCTTCGACGGGCTTGCGCGGCAGCGTCGCGAGCGTGGTTGCATCGAGGGGCACGTTCGTGGAATCGGCCGCGAAGGCGACACCGCTGGTCGTCAACGCAAGGCACAGGCAAGCAAGTCGCATGGATCAGATCCGGTCGAGGGGAATGCGCAGGTAGCGCGTGCCGTTCGCCGACGGCGGCGGCAGGTGTCCGGCGCGGAGGTTGACCTGCAGCGACGGCAGGATCAATGCCGGCATCGGCAACGTGGCGTCGCGCGCCTGGCGCATCGCGACGAAGTCGGCTTCCGTCGTGTCCGCGCGCAGGTGGATGTTCTCGCGCTTCTGCGCGCCGATGGTGGTTTCGCCCGCGATCGCGCGGCCATCGGGGCCGTAGTCGTGGCAGACGAACACGCGGGTTGCGTCGGGCAATTCGTAGAAGCGCTGGATGGTGCGGTACAGCGTCGCCGCATCGGCGTTCGGGAAATCCGTTCGCGCGGTGCCGGCGTCGGGCATGAACAAGGTGTCGCCGCAGAACAGCGCATCGCCGACGAGGTACGCGACGCAATCGGCGGTGTGCCCCGGTGCCGCGATGACTTCGGCTTCGATGCGCCCGATCGCGACGTGGTCGCCGGCCTCGAACAACTGGTCGAACTGCGAGCCATCGGTCGGCACGTCCGCGCCGAATTCGAACACCGGCGCGAAGCTGCGTTGTGTCTGCCGGATCCCGCTGCCCATCGCGACGCGCGCCTCCGGGAAGATGGCGCGCAACCATTGCGCCGCGCTCAGGTGGTCGGCGTGCGCGTGCGTTTCCAGCAGCCAGCGCACCTGCAGGGCGTTGGCGCGGACGTGATCCACCAACCGTTGCGCCGACGCGTGCGTGGTGCGCGCCGACTTGCTGTCGAAATCCAGCACGGGATCGAGGATCGCGGCCTCGCGCGTCGCAGGGTCCACGACGACGTAGCTCCAGGTGCCCGTGGCGGGATCGTGGAAGCCGGTGACGTCGGGTCGCATGGCGAATCCTCAGGGTTGGGGCGCGGGGCTGCCCAGCGTGTCGTCGAGCAGCTTCGCCAGCCGCCACGCGGCCTGGCGGACGCGCTGTTCGGCGAGCGGACGCATGGCATCGAGGTACGTGCGATCGAGCACGTGGCCTTCCGGATACAGCGAACGCGCATCGACGAGGCGGCAGGACTCGCCGGCCCAGGCCTTGGGATCGCTGACCGCGCCGGATTCCGGCGGCCACGGGAAGGCATCGAGCTTGTCGGTGTAGCCCTTCAACCCGAGGCCCGGATGGCCCGGCTTGTCGACGCCCACCTCGCCGAGGATGTAGTAGTCCCAGACCGAATGCAGGTTGGTGCCCATCACGCCGTCCACGTAGTTCTTCTTCGCGTAGGCCTCGGGTTCCAGCTTCGTGCGCAGGCTGATCTGGTAGTCGTTGCCGCCCTTGTCGGGATGGTTGTTGGCGTGCATCGGCTGGTGCGCGTCGCCGACGTAATGGACCAGGAACTTCAGCGCATCGCGGCGGGCGGCGATCGGCCGGGTGCGGTCGGCGAGGATCGCGCGCTGGGTGTCGATGGCGCCGATCACGCACTGGCCGTCCGGACAGTCGCGTTCCATCACGACGTGGCAGGTGCCGTCGGTGGTGTTCACGTAGTGCTGGCGCGAGGTGGCCTTGAAGCGGTCGGCGTCCGTGTTGCGCAGGTCGTCGGCCCAGGTGGCCACGCCGGCAAGGGTGGGGTCGGGTTCGCCGGCCAGCAGCAGTTTCACCTGCGCTTCGGCCTCCGGGTTGAGGTGCCGCTCGGCCAGCGCACCGACCATCCGGTGCCCCAGGGCGCTCCAGGCCTGGGCCGCGGGGGCCGCGAGCAGGGCGGCGAGGGCGGCGGAAAGGGCGAACAGGCGGGGCATCGTCGGCATCGCGGTCGTCTGGGGGTGGGCGTGCCGCTAAAATACCGGGCTTTCGTTCCCTCAGGAGTCCCCATGGCGATCAAGGTTGGCATCAACGGCTTCGGCCGCATCGGCCGCAACGTGCTGCGCGCCGCCGTGCAGAATTTCGGCGACAGCATCGAGATCGTGGCGATCAACGATCTGCTGGAACCCGACTACCTCGCCTACATGCTCCGCTACGACTCCGTGCACGGCCGCTTCGACGGCGACGTCGCCGTCGTCGACGGCGCGCTGGTGGTCAACGGCAAGACGATCCGCCTGACCCAGGAACGCGATCCGGCCAACCTGAAGTGGAACGAGGTGGGCGCGGACATCGTCATCGAGTCCACCGGCCTGTTCCTCGACAAGGCCACCGCGCAGAAGCACCTGGATGCGGGCGCGAAGAAGGTGCTGCTGTCGGCGCCGTCGAAGGACGACACGCCGATGTTCGTCTACGGCGTCAACCACGCGTCGTACAAGGGCGAGGCCATCGTTTCCAACGCCTCGTGCACCACCAACTGCCTGGCGCCGATCGCCAAGGTCCTGCACGACAAGTGGGGCATCAAGCGCGGCCTGATGACCACCGTGCATGCGGCCACCGCCACGCAGAAGACCGTCGACGGTCCGTCCAACAAGGACTGGCGCGGCGGCCGCGGCATCCTCGAGAACATCATCCCGTCCAGCACGGGCGCGGCGAAGGCCGTCGGCGTGGTGATCCCGGAATTGAACAAGAAGCTCACCGGCATGTCGTTCCGCGTGCCCACCTCGGACGTCTCGGTGGTCGACCTCACCGTCGAACTCGAGAAGCCGGCCACGTACGCGGAGATCTGCGCGGAAATGAAGGCGCAGGCGCAGGGCGCGTTGAAGGGCGTGCTGGGCTACACCGAGGACAAGGTGGTCGCCACCGATTTCCGCGGCGATGCGCGCACCTCGATCTTCGACGCCGACGCCGGCATCGCGCTCGACCCCACCTTCATCAAGGTGGTCAGCTGGTACGACAACGAGTGGGGCTACTCGAACAAGTGCCTCGAAATGGTCAAGGTCATCGCCGGCAAGTAAGGCGGCCCCATCCCGGCGAAGGCCGCCCCGTCCCGCGCACAAGCTGCGGACGGGGTCACGCCCGGGTCTTCACGGCAGCCCCGCTTTGGCGGGGCTGTCTGTTTTTGGGACGCAGTGCCACCGACTGCGACCGTTTTCCGGTTGCCCGCTTGCGGTCACCCCGGTAGCTTGCGGGACATGGCGGCGGCGGTCTCAATCGGTATCCGGTCGGCAGGTCCTGACTGGGCACTGCGGCGCGACTTTGCGCGCCTGCTTGTCGTCGCCGTCGTGTTGCCCGCGCTGATCCTCTGCGCCCTCCTGGCCTGGGCCCAGGCCAACACCCAGCGCACCAACGCCGCCGCGCAGCTGCATGCCGTGGCCGAAGCCGCGGGCAGCGACCTCGATGACTTCCTCCGCGTGCAGGGCGCCGTCACCTCGGTGATCGCCGAACGCCGCACCAGCGAACGCACCATCACCGACCGCGCGCGCTGGACCGAAGACCTGCGCCGCCTGCGCGCGCATTACCCCGCCTTCGCCGCGTTGCGCGTGTTCGATGCGCGCGGCGTGCTGGTCGCCGCCGACCCGGGCGTGGAATCCGACAGCGGCGTGGCGCCGTCGCCGTGCTTCCTCGCCACGCAAGTGGCCGATCGCGCCGTCGTCTCCGATGTGTACAACGCGCCCGGCGAGGCCGCGCGCGCCTGCGTCGGTGCGCCGCTGCGCGTGGGCGGCCGCTTCGCCGGCGTAGTGGATGGGGCGATGCCGGTGGCCGCGTTCGTCGCGGCGCGCGCGGCCTGGCTGCAGGGCCACGGGTTCGAAACGCTGCTCGTCGACCGTCGCGGGCAACTCGCCTATGCCAGCGATGGCGTGGGCGTCGCCGCCACCGGCGCGCTGGATGCGTCCGCACCCGGGCGCGTGCTCGCGGGCGTGGGCGATGCCGCCAACGGCATGCAGCGCATCCCCGGCGTGCTGCGCGACGACGCGGATGCCTACGCCGTCGCCGTGCCGCTGCAGGTCGGCTGGCACCTCTACGTGCTGCTGCCGAAGGACACGCTGGACGCCCAGTTGTGGCGCTCGATCGGGATGATGCTCGGCCTGCTGGTCACCGTGGCGGCCGGCGTGCTCGGCATTGCGTGGTGGCAGATGCGCCGCCTGTCGATGAGCGTGCACAAGCTGCTCGTGCAGATGCAGCGGTTCGCGCTGGACCATGCATCCGCGCCGATTTCGCCGGATTCGATGCCGCAGGAACTCGTGCCGCTGGCCGATGCGATGAACCAGCTCACCGTGCGCCTGTCCGATGCGTACTCGCTGACCAGCCGCAGCCTGGAAGAACAACGCAAGCTGCGCGCCTCGCTGGAACAGGAAGTCGGCGCGCGCGAGCGCGAGATCGCGCAGCGCACGCAGGAATTGCGCAACGCGGTGTCGGAGCTCGATCGCCTGAGCCGCACCGACGCGCTCACCGGCTGCCTCAACTACCGCGGCTTCCGCGAAGTGGCCGCCGTGCTGTGGCGCGACGCGCGCGAGAACGGCACGCTGCTCTCGGCGCTCGCGCTCGACATCGACTACTTCAAGTCCTACAACGACCGCTACGGCCACCCGCGTGGCGACCAGGCGCTGAAGCGTTTCGCCGGCGCGGTGCGTTCGGCGCTGTACCACCGCGAAGACGTCGTGGTGCGCCCCGGCGGCGAAGAATTCATCGTGTTCCTGCCCGACACCACGCTGGAACAGGCGATGCGCGTCGGCGAGCGCATCTGCGCCAGCGTGCTGCACGCCGACATCGCGCACGCCGGTTCGCCGAGCGGCGTGCTGACGGTGAGCATCGGCGTGGCGACCAACCTCGCCGAGGACGGCGACGACCCCGAGGTGATGCTGTCGCGCGCGGATGCGGCGCTGTATCGCGCGAAGAATGCGGGGCGGAACCGAGTTTCGTTGTGAGGTGGTGCAGCACGCCTGGCGGTTAGACTCGCGCAAATGACACGACGCGCGCCGACCCCATGAGCGGCCACTACGACACCATCGTCCTCGGCGGCGGCGCCGCCGGCCTGATGTGCGCGCTGACCGCGGGGCAGCGCGGCAAACGCGTGTTGCTCGTCGAACACGCCAACCGCGTCGGCAAGAAGATCCTGATGTCGGGCGGGGGGCGCTGCAATTTCACCAACACCGGCGCCACGCCCGCCCACTACCTGTCGGCCAATCCGCACTTCTGCAAGTCGGCGCTGGCACGCTACACGCCGCGGCACTTCATCGACCTGGTCGAGCGGCACGGCATCGCCTACCACGAGAAGGAACTGGGCCAGCTGTTCTGCGATGTCTCGTCCAAGCTCATCGTGAAGATGCTGCTGGACGAATGCGACGCGGCCGGCGTGCGGGTGGAGACCAGTTGCAGCATCGAACGCGTCAGTCACGGCGACAGCGACGAGGCGCGATTCCGCGTGCACACCACGCACGGGAATTTCTCCGCGCCAGCGTTGGTGGTCGCGTGCGGCGGCTTGTCGATCCCGAGCATGGGCGCGACGGGGTTCGGCTATGAACTCGCGCGGCAGTTCGGCCACGCGGTGCTGCCCACGCGCGCTGGGCTCGTGCCGCTGACGCTCAGCGGCAAGCACCAGGAACGCCTCGCGGATCTCAGCGGCGTGGCGCTGCCGGTCACCGCGCAATGCAACGGCGCCAGCTTCAGTAATTACATGCTGGTCACGCATCGCGGCATCAGCGGGCCGGCGATCCTGCAGGTCTCGTCGTTCTGGCAGCCGGGCGACGAATTGCGCCTGGACCTGTTGCCGGGCCGCGACGCACTGGAGGCGCTGCAGGAATGGCAGCGCGAGCGCCCGGCCGCGGAACTGAAGACCGTGCTCGGCGACGTGATGCCGAAGCGTTTCGCGCAACGCCTGTGCGAGCACTGGTTGCCGAATCGCCCGATGAAGCAATTCAATGCGCCGCAGTTGCGCGAGATTGCCCAGGTGCTCAGTGACTGGGCGCTGGTGGCAAGCGGGACCGAGGGGTATCGCACGGCCGAAGTGACCCTGGGTGGTGTCGATACGGATGAATTGTCGTCCAGCACGATGCAGTCCCGGCGCGTGCCCGGGTTGTATTTCATCGGCGAGGTGGTCGACGTGACCGGGTGGCTGGGTGGTTACAACTTCCAGTGGGCGTGGGCGTCGGGGACCGCGGCAGGCAACGCGGTGTAGGCGCGGCGTTAGCGCAGATCGCCGAACCTGGCCTGCATCGCGGCGATCGCGGCAAGGCCCGCCGTTTCCGTCCGCAGGATGCGCGGACCCAGTCGCAAACCGACGAACCCCGCCCCGTGCAGCGCTTGCCGATCGCGATCGCTCCATCCACCTTCCGGCCCGATCGCCAGCACCACGTCGCCACGCAGCGCTTCGATCGTCGCAATCGACGTCGTCGCTTCCGGATCCAGCAGGAACTTCGCCGCCTGCGCATCGAGCCCGGTGAGCGCCGCCTGCAACGGCTGCGCTGCGAACACCTCCGGCACCCGCGCCCGCCCGCTCTGTTCGCACGCACTCACCACCACGCAGCGCCAATGCGCGAGGCGCTTGGCGGCGCGCTCGGCGTCCAGCTTCACTTCGCTGCGGTCGCTCTGCACGGGGTGCACGGCGGCGATGCCGAGTTCGGTGGCCTTCTGCAGGATCAGGTCCATCTTTTCGCCGCGCGCGATGCCCTGCACGAGCGCCAGCCGCAGCGGGGATTCGTTCCCGACGTCGCGCGGCGCGCCGACTTCGGCTTCCACGCCGCGCTTGTTCGCGGCCAGCAACGTGGCGGGGAATTCGCGCCCGTCGCCATTGAACAGGACGCACGCATCGCCTTCCTGCATGCGCAGCACGCGCACGAGGTGGTTGGCGGCGTCGTCCGGCAACGCCACGCGCACGCCCGCAGCGAGGGGAAGATCGACGAACACGCGCGTCGTGCGCATCAGGCGGCATCCCGGGTGGCGTCGAGAATGGCGGCCTGCGTGGTCTCCGCGAGCAGGCGCAACTGGTCGTCGTCGACGCAATACGGCGGCATCCAGTACAGGATGTCGCCGAGCGGCCGGAGCACGACGCCTCCTTCCAGCGCCGCGCGATAGGCCTTCAGGCCGACGCGCGATGCGGCCGCGAACGGCGTCGCACGGTCGCCGCCGCGCGTGAGTTCGAACGCGACGATCATTCCGGCCTGCCGCACATCGGCGACGTGGGGCATCTCGCCGATGATTGCCGCGAGTTCCGACATCCGCGCTGCGGTCCGCACGTTGCGCGCCAGGATGTCGTCTTCGTCGAAGATCGAAAGCGATCGCAACGCCGCCGCGCACGCCAGCGGATTGCCGGTGTAGCTGTGCGAATGCAGGAACGCGCGCTCGCGCGAATCGTCGAGGAAGCCGTCGTAGATCGCCTGCGTGGCCAGCACCGCGGCGAGCGGCAGGAAGCCGCCGGTCAAGCCCTTCGACAGGCACATCAGGTCCGGCTGGATCGCGGCCTGTTCGCACGCGAAGCGCGTCCCGGTGCGCCCGAAGCCCACCGCGATCTCGTCCGCGATCAGGAACACGCCGTGCGCATCGCACAGCTCGCGCGCGCGCGCGAGGTAATGCGGATCGTGCATGCGCATGCCGCCGGCGCATTGCACGCGCGGTTCCAGGATCAGCGCGCAGATCTCGCCGGGATGCGCTTCGAACACCGCCTGCAAGCCGAGCGCCGCACGTTCCGCGCAATCGCGCGCCGTCTCGCCGTCGCGCGCCATGTACGCATCCGGCGAAGGCGCGAACATCCCTTCCGCCAGCAACGGTGCATACACGCGCCGATACAGCGGAATGTCACCGACCGACAACGCGCCGATCGTTTCGCCGTGGTAACCGTTCTCCAGCGCCACGAACTTCGTGCGCTTGTCCTCGCCCCGGTTGCGGAACCAGTGGAACGCCATCTTCAGCGCCACTTCCACGCCGGCCGAGCCGTTGTCGGCATAGAACACCTTGGCCAGCGGCGCACGGCCGGCTTGCCGCGGCGCGATCGCCAGCAACCGCTCGGCCAGCTCGACCGCCGGCGCATGCGAGAAGCCCGCGAGGATCACCTGTTCCAGCGTCCCGGCCTGCGCGGCGATGGCCTGCGCGATGCGCGGTTCGGCGTGGCCGAACAGGTTGGTCCACCAGCTCGACACCGCGTCGAGGTACCGGCGGCCGTCGTGGCCGATGAGCCACGCGCCTTCGCCGCGCGCGATGGGCACCAGCGGGAGGATGTCGGGGTGCTCGCGCATCTGCGTGCACGGGTGCCACAGCACCGCCAGGTCGCGCGCCCGCCAACGGGCGTCCGTTATGATCCCTTGCTCATGACCCTGGTCCATGCGCGCCATTATGGCGCGACCCGCCGATGACACGCCGCCTCCCCACCATCCACGGCATCACCGAACACGACGCCGGCCCCTGGCGCATGGAGCGCCTCGACCTGGAGTTCGGCAACGGCGAACGCCGCCGCTACGAGCGCCTGCACGGCCGCGGCCATGGCGCTGTGATCGTGGTGCCCATGATCGATGCCGACACCGCGCTGCTCGTGCACGAGTACGCCGCGGGCGTGCATCGCTACGAACTGGGCCTCGTGAAGGGCCGCATCGATGCCGGCGAGACGCCCATCGAGGCCGCCAACCGCGAGCTGAAGGAAGAGATCGGCTACGGCGCGCATTCGCTGCAGGTGCTGCGCAGCCTCACCATCGCGCCCACGTACATGAGCCACCAGACGCACCTCGTGCTCGCGCGCGACCTGTACCCGGAGCGCCTGGCCGGCGATGAACCGGAAGAGCTCGAAGTGGTGCCGTGGAAACTGGACGCGCTGGACGAGTTGATCCTGCGCGAGGATTTTTCGGAAGGACGCTCGATCGCCGCGCTGTTCATGGTGCGCGAATGGCTGCGCAAGGAACCCCGCACGTGAAGATCGACGACACCCTGCGCGAAGGCGCGATCGTGCTGGCGCATGCCGCTGCCGACGCCATCCTCGCCATCTACGAACACGCGTTCGAAGTGGAGCGCAAGGCGGACGCAAGCCCGCTGACCGCCGCGGACCTCGCGGCGCACCGCATCCTGGTGGAAGGCCTCGAACGCCTCACGCCCGACATCCCCGTGCTGTCCGAGGAAGCCGCCGAAGACACGCCCTGGAACGTGCGCCGCGACTGGCGCCGGCTGTGGCTGGTCGATCCGCTGGATGGCACGCGCGAGTTCGTGAAGCGCAACGGCGAATTCACCGTGAACCTGGCGTTGATCGAAGACGGCGAAGTGATCTTCGGCGTCGTGCAGGCGCCGGTGACGGGGCAGTTGTGGCATGGCACGCGCGGCGGGCCCGCGTTGCGGCGCGACGCCGATGGCGAAGTCGTCATCCAGTCGCGGCGTCCGGCAACGGCGCCGTTGCGCGTGGCAGCGAGCCGTTCGCATCGCGATACGCGCACCGAAGACTTCATCGCGCGCATGGGCGAAGTGGAACCGATTGGCCTGGGCTCGTCGTTGAAGTTCTGCAGGCTCGCCGAAGGCGGGATGGACGTGTATCCGCGCTTCGGGCCCACAAACGAGTGGGACACGGCGGCAGGGCAAGCCGTGCTGGAAGCGGCCGGTGGCTGCGTGCTCGATTCGAAAGGCCGGCCGATGCGCTACAACCAGCGCGACACGCTGCTCAACGGGGATTTCATGGCGCTCGGCGATCCCGCGCTGCCGTGGCGCGACTGGATGGGCGGCGCATGAGCGACGCACCGACCATCCACGATCTGCTCGCGATCATGGCGAAGCTGCGCGATCGCGACGGCGGTTGCCCGTGGGACATCGAACAGACCTTCGCCACGATCGCGCCGTACACGATCGAAGAGGCGTACGAAGTCGCCGATGCGATCGACCGCCACGACCTTCCGGGCCTGCGCGACGAACTCGGCGACCTGCTGCTGCAAGTTGTCTTCCACGCGCGCATGGCCGAAGAGCAGGGCGCGTTCGATTTCAGCGGCGTGATCGCGGCCATCTGCGACAAGATGGTGCGGCGGCATCCGCACGTGTTCGGCGATGCGCAGGTCGGCGATGCCACCGCGCAGACCGTCGCGTGGGAAGAACACAAGCGGCGCGAGCGCGATGCGGCCGGGCACGAAGACACGTCCGCACTCGCCGGCATCGCGCGTGGCATGCCGGAATGGCAGCGCGCGGTGAAGCTGCAGCACAAGGCCGCGAAGATCGGCTTCGACTGGCCGGGCCCCGCGCCCGTGATCGAGAAGCTGCACGAGGAAATCGACGAGGTGCGCGCGGAGTTCGCGGCCGTGGCGGCCGACGCGGGCGATTCCGCCGCGCAGCATCGCCTCGAGGACGAAATCGGCGACCTGCTGTTCGTCTGCGCCAACCTGGCGCGGCACGCGAAGGTGGACGTCGGCAACGCGTTGCGGCGCGCGAACCTCAAGTTCGAACGCCGCTTCCGCCGGATGGAAACGCTGGCGGCGGCGGAAGGCGTGTCGCTGGCGTCGCTGTCGCTGGACGCGCAGGACGCTTACTGGAACCGCGCGAAGGCGGAGGAGAAGGGATGACGTCCGAAACCCCGCGCCGCTTCGCGAGCTTCCGCGAGTTCTATCCGTTCTATCTCGGCGAACACGCCAACGTGGTGTGCCGCAGGCTGCACTTCGTCGGCAGCCTGGGCGTGCTGGCGTTGGTGGCCACGGCCGTCGTGCGCGGCAACGCGTGGTGGTTGCTGGGCGCGCTGGCGTGCGGGTATGGCTTCGCGTGGGTTGGCCACTTCTTCTTCGAACACAACCGGCCCGCGACATTCAAGCATCCGCTGTATTCGTTCGTCGGCGACTGGGTGATGTTCGCCGACGTCCTGCGGGGCCGCGTCAAGCTCTGAGCGTGTCATCCCTGCGAAACCAGGGATCCAGGTTTCAGTTGTCCCCGCGAAGGCGGGGACACCCATCAGGGCGCTCCGCCACGTCCCATCGCGTGTCTCTTTTCCGCTGCCACAGCGAAAAAGAGACACGCGACGTGCCGCGTCGGATCTCGTCGCGGACTGGTTTTCGCCAACACGTCGTAGTAGTTCCCCGCACCGCGTCGGACAGCCGCTGGCGAACCCACCTTCTCCGGTTGGAGGCGCTCGCCCACCTCGAGCCCTCGCATCTGAAATGCCTCACTGCTCTCTGGCAAGCGATGCGCCAGTCCAAGTCTGTGCCTTCCACACATTAGGAAGGAAAGCGGCGGCACCGCGCTTCTGCTCTCGCAGAAGGAAATTGCAGAAAGCAAAGGTTCGGTGAGGCGCACCGCACGCCGAGCCAATCCCGCGCAGCCGTCCATGGATGGACGGCGCCGATGCTCGCAGCCATGGATGGTGAGGCAGCGGAGCGGGATTGGCTGGGCGTGCAGTGCGCCGTCCGTCCGAGTGCAGCTGTTCGCCAGCAACCATCCGACGAAGTGCAAGGCGCTACTCCTACGCAGCGTCGCAACGTTCCGGTCGCGAAGCGCTTCGACGTGATGAGGGTGATAGGTCCTTGGAGTGCGCCATGGATGGCGCACGGCCGGTGCTTGGAGCAGGGACAGCGGAACGCACCGGGCAAGGACCTATCACCCTCATCGCGGCGGAGCGCCGTGCCGGAGGCGGTTGATGCACCGCGCTTCTGGATCCCTGTTTTCGCAGGGATGACAGGGTCATTCCTTCGGCGGAACCACCTTGCCCGGCTTGCTGCCGAAGTCGCCGTCCGCATCGGCCGCCATGTACGCGAACACCGCATAGGCGGCCACGTTCTGCGCCAGCGCCTTCGGATCGATCTTGTCGAGCGTGTCGTCCGGCGTGTGGTGGTAGTCGAAGTAATCCGTGCCGTCCTGGCGCAACGCGCCCCACGCCAGGCCATTGCCGGCGAACGGGCCGATGTCCGGGCCCGGGCCGCCTTCGGTCGGCGTGTACGCGATGCCCAGCGGCGCCAGCACGTCGGCGATCTGCTGCGCGGCGGCCTTCGCGTAGTCCGGTGCGCTCGTGTTGAACGCATAGATGCGGCCCGCGCCGAAGTCGCTTTCCGCGGCGATCAGGTGCTTGCGCACGTCGCCCACGTGCTTGTCGTTGTACGCGCGCCCGCCGTGCAGGCCCTGTTCTTCGTTCGCGAACGCGACGACGCGGATGGTGCGCGCCGGGCGCTGCTTCATCGTGCCGATCATCTTCGCCGCGCCGACCGCGATGGCCACGCCCGCGCCGTCGTCGATCGCGCCGGTGCCGAGGTCCCACGAATCCAGGTGCCCGCCGATCAACACCACTTCGTCGGGCTTGCTGCGGCCGCGCATTTCGCCGATCACGTTGTAGGACGTGGCCGTGCCGTCCCAGCCGCAATCGAGTTCGACGTGCACGCGCGTCGGGCCGCGCGCGACCAGGCGCGCCAGCTGGTCGGCGTCGGGTGCGCCGAGCGCGGCGGACGGGATCGGCGTGAGGCCTTCGTCGAAGCGCGTGATGCCGGTATGCGGGTTGCGGTGCGAATCGGTGCCGGCCGAACGCATCAGGTAAGCGACCGCGCCTGCGCGGATCGCGGCCGACGGACCGGCGCCGCGCACGCGCGAGCCCATGCCGTAGCCGCCGCCGTCCTTCGCGCGTTCCATCCGGTAATCGATGAAGGCGATCTTGCCCGCGAGCGAACCGGCGGGCACCGCCTGCAGCGACGCGAGATCGGGGAAGCGCACGACTTCCGCTTCGACCTTGCCGCCCGGGCTGCCGCCGAGCGCGGTCAGCGTGAGCTTCTGCGACGACGCGCCGACGACCGAAGCGCTTTCACTGCGGCGCTCCCACTTCGGGAACGTCACCGGCTCGGTCCACACCTTGTCGAACCCGAGCGCCTTGAACTTCGCTTCGGCCCACTTCACCGCGCGCGCATCGGCTTCGCTGCCGGCCAGGCGCGGGCCCACTTCCGTGGTCAGGCCTTCGACGAACTTCCATGCGGTGTCGTCGGCGAGCGCACGCTCGCGCAGTTGTTCGGCGTGCTGCACGGTGGCCGGCGCGATGCGCGTGGTGGCCGTTGCCGCGACGGGCGCCTGCGCGTGCGCGGCGGACAGCGCGGTGGTGAGCGCGAGGGCGAGCAGGGTGGTGGTCAGGCGCATGCAGGGGTCCCCTTGAACGAAGGCGTCGAGCGTAGCAGTCCACCCCGGGCGGGCCGGGGTGTCGTCGGTCATGGCTGGTGTGCGCGCGGTCGCGTCAGCGCGACTTGAGGGCGTCGCGGATCTCGCGCAGCAGCAGCGTGTCTTCCGGCGTGGCCGCGGCGGCCTCGGGTTCGCGCAGGCGGTTGTAGGCCTTGAGGAACAGGAAGATCACGAAGGCGATCAGCAGGAAGTCGATCGCGGCCTGGAACAGCAGGCCGTACTTGATCGCGACTTCGGCGGCCACTTGCTTGCCCGTCGCATCGAGCGTGGCGGGCGTGACCACGTATTTCCAGTCGGCGACGCTCACGCCGCCGGTGACGAGCGAGACGACCGGCATCACGAAGCCATCCACGATGGCGGTGACGATCTTGCCGAACGCGCCGCCGATGACCACGGCCACGGCCAGGTCGACGACGCTGCCGCGCGCGATGAACGCCTTGAACTCCGAGAGCATGCCCATGCTGGCTTCCTCCTGCCGGCGGACGCCGGTGTCGGCGGAGGTTAGCGCGGGACGACGTGGCCCTGCAGCCGCAGCACGTCGTCCAGGCGGGCCTCGTACGCATCGCCGGGGACCAGCGGACCCACGCCCGCGGGCGTGCCCATGAAGACCAGGTCGCCGGCCTGCAGCGTGAAGAGCTTGGCGAGTTCGTCGAGGATGTCCGGCACGTCCCAGATCAGCTGGTCGAGCGTGGAGCGCTGGCGGGCCTGGCCGTTCACGGCCAGCGACAGCGTGCGCGGGGCGAGGGGGCCGATCGCATCGAAGCGGACGATCTCGCTGACCGGCGCCGAATGGTCGAAGGCCTTGCCGGTATCCCACGGCAGGCCCTTCGCCTTCGCGGCCGATTGCAGGTCGCGGCGCGTCAGGTCCAGGCCGATGGCGTAGCCGAACACCTGCGCGTCGGCGCCGAGGGCGACGACGAGTTCCACTTCGTGGTGCAGGTCGTGCGTGCCCGGCGGATACGGCACGACGCCATCGAGGACGACGGCGTCGGCGGGCTTGCAGAAGAACACGGGCGTGCCGCGGTCGGCCTTGGACGCGGGCACCGCGGCGCCCATTTCCTTGGCGTGGTCGGCGAAGTTGCGGCCGACGCAATAGATGCGGCGCACCGGGAAGGTGCCGCCGCCACGTACCGGGATGCGGACCGGCGCGGGGGCCGGGACGACGTCGCTCACGCCGAGGGCAGGGCGTGCTTGCGCACGACTTCGAATTCGCCGTCGACCACGCGCGGATCGCGGCGCACCTGCGGATCGTTGCGGCGCTTCCACATGCGCAGCAGCAGGCCGACCGACAACATCGCGATGCCGACGAACACGCTCACGAACACCAGCACGACGAGCACGGCGACGCCGAGCAGCCCCACCAGCAGGCGCGTCAACGGATGGCGCGGCTTGCGCGGCGCGAAGCCGTGGCGGAAGGAAGCGAAGTCGAAGCGGTGTGCGAATGCAGTCATCGTCAGGGGCCGTGACACAATGCGGCAGTGCCGGGGCGGCGAGTATCCGGCGGGTCTTCCGGCAGCGTGTGAGGACTTCGTTAAGAGGCGTGCAAACCGTGACCGTGGCCAACCCTGTCTTGCTGCTTGCACACCTGGACCAGCTCGCCGACGGCGCGGTGGTGGAAACCGACGCCACGATCGACGGCGATTCGGAGTCCGTGATCCTGCACCGCGCAGGCGAGACGATTCGCGCCTGGCTCAATGTCTGCCCGCATGCCGGTCGTCGCCTCGACTGGGCGCCGGGCAAGTTCCTGTTCGACAAGCAAGGGCACCTGGTGTGCGCGGTGCACGGTGCGACGTTCGAGTTGCGCGCCGGCGAATGCATCGCCGGGCCCTGTCGGGGTGCGTCGTTGCGCGCGATCGAGATCGACGTGCGCGACGGCGCCGTCTACCTCAGAACATGATGTTGACCGCGATCACCACGACGATCAGGTAGATCAACGACACCGGCGCACCGAGCCGCCACAGGTCCTTCGACTGGTAACCACCTGGCCCGGTGATCATCGACATCACCGGGTTGGACGCGGTCATGAAGTTGTTCGACGCCGACAACGCCACCATCAGCGCGAAGCCCGTCGGATTGCCGCCCGCGGCCAGCGCGAGGTTGATGCCCATCGGCACCATGACGATCGTGGCGCCGACGTGGCCGATCACCAGCGAGAAGATCGTCGTCAGCAGGCCCAGCGCGATTTCCAGCAATACCAGCGGCACGCCTTCGGGCAAGCGCTCGATGGTGTGCCCCGCGATCCACGCCGCCGCGCCGCTGGAATCCATCGCCCAGCCCAGCGGGATCAGGCAGGCCATGACGAACACGGTCTTCCAGTTGATCGCCGCGTAGGCCTCGTCGATGTGCAGCACGCCGGCCACCAGCATGCCGGCCACGCCGGTCATCAGCGCGATCGACACCGGGATGCGCGTGGAGAGCGCCAGCAGCATCGTCACCACGAAGATGCTCAGCGCGAGCTTGAACTTGTGCGGCCGCTGCTCGCCCTTCGGGTAGTCGGTGACGACCACGAAGTCCTTGTTCTCGGCCGCCTGCGCAAGATCCGTCCAGATGCCGTGCAGCACCAGCATGTCGCCGGCGCGCAGCGCGAGCTGGCGCACGTTCTCGCGGTGCACGGTCTTGTCGCGGTTCACTGCGAGGAGACTGATGCCGTACTGCTTGCGCAATTGCAGCTCGGCCTGCGACTTGCCGAGGTATTGCGAGGTCGGCGGCACCACCGCTTCGGCGATGCCCGCGCGGCTCGGGTTGAACAGGTCGCCGAACGTGCGCAGGCGCGTGCTCATGCGCAGGAAATTGTTCTGCGCGAAATCGGCGACCTGCTGCTTGCCGCCCATCGCACCGAGCACGCTGCCGACCCAGATGCGCGCGTCGGCGGGCGGCGCCAGGCGCGATTCGTTGCCGGTCTTCAGCGCGAGCAGGAGCGGTGCGTTGCGCAGCGCTTCGGCCTCGCCGAGCGACATGCCCACCAGCGGGCTGTCGGCCGACACGGTGAGTTCGTACACGTCGCCTTCGATGCCGTAGGCCTGCGCGAAATAACTCTGCGTGCGCGCCGGCGTGACGCCGCGGTCCACGTCATAGCGTTCGAGCTGCTTGTCGCCGAAGAAGCGGAAATACAGCAGGCCCGCGCCCAGCAGCGCCAGGCCGATCGGCATCGGCGCGAACATGTGCAGCGGTTCGAGCGTGGCCGCACCCGAGGGCAGGTTGGCGTTGGACGACACCAGCAAGTCGTTGAGCAGGATCAGCGGCGACGTACCGACCATCGTCAGCGAACCGCCCATCACGATGGCGATCGCCAGCGGCAACAGGAAGCGCGACAAGGGCAGGCCGGTGCGCGAACTCAGGCGCGAGGCGACGGGCAGGTACAGCGCCATCACCGACGGGTTCTGCATGAAGGAGGAGTTGAGGCCGGCCACCGCGGAGGTGAACAGCAGCAGGCGCGATTCGATGCCGTGCGCGCGGCGCAGCAGCCAGCCGGCGAGGCGGTTGAGCGCGCCGGTGCGGTCCAGGCCCGCGCCCAGGATCATCGTGGCGATGACGCTCATGACCGCGTTGCCGGAGAAGCCGCCGAACAGGTCTTCCGGCGCGACCACGCCGGTGAGCCCCAGCAACACCAGGACGACCAGGGCAACGACGTCGGCGCGGATGCGCTCGAACAGGAACATCACCATCGTGAAGCCCACCAGCCCGAGCACGAGCTTCATGTCGGTGGTGAGCATCAACGCGGTGTCGTTCACGCGCCCGAATCCCCTTGGCGTTCCGTGTCGTAAAGAAGGTCCCACACGCCGTGCCCGAGCTTCTGGCCGCGCGTCTCGAAATGCGTCTGGGGACGCCATTCGGGCCGCGGTACGGTGCCGCGGGGACCGGCGCGATTCACCAGGCCCGGCGTGGCATCCAGCACGTCCCACATCTGCTCGGCATAGTCCTGCCAATCGGTGGCGAGGTGCAAGCGCCCCCCGGGCGCGAGTTTCGACACCAGCAACGCGGCGAACCCGGGGTTCACCAGGCGACGCTTGTTGTGGCGCTTCTTGTGCCAGGGATCCGGGAAGTAGATGCGCACCTCGTCCAGGCTCGCATCGGCGATCTCGTGGGTAAGCACTTCCACCGCGTCGTGGTGGAACAGGCGGACGTTGCGTGCATCGTCGGCGGCGAGCGCGTTGAGCAGGCGGCCGACGCCGGGCGCATGCACTTCGATGCCGATGATGTCGCGCGAAGGATCCTGCGCTGCGGCGAAGCGCAGGGCCTCGCCGTTGCCGAAGCCGATCTCCAGCACGCGCGGCGCATGCCGGCCGAAGGCGGCGTCGAAATCGCGCGGCGCGCCGGTGTAATCCAGGCCGAAGCGCGGCCACTGTTCGTCGAACGCGCGCTGCTGCGCGGGCGTGAAGCGCCCCTGCCGCAGCACGAAGCTGCGGACCTTGCGCTGGCCGGGTTCGGCGGTGAAGGGCTTCTTGTCGGTCGGGTCGGACATCACCCGACCAGGCCGTCCACGGGGCTCGAGGCGGACGCGAAACGCTTGCGCGGGATGCGCCCGGCGAGGAACGCGGCGCGGCCGGCTTCGACCGCCAGCTTCATCGCATGCGCCATCAGGATCGGATGCTTCGCGCCGGCGATCGCGGTGTTCATCAGCACGCCGTCGCAGCCCAGTTCCATCGCGATCGCGGCATCGGACGCGGTGCCGACGCCGGCATCGACGAGCACCGGCACCTTCGCGTTCTCGATGATCTCGAGCAGGTTGTACTTGTTCTGGATGCCCAGGCCCGAACCGATCGGCGCGGCGAGCGGCATCACCGCGACGCAGCCGATTTCTTCCAGGCGGCGCGCGAGGATCGGATCGTCGGAGGTGTAGACCATGACGTCGAAGCCGTCGGCGACGAGGCGCTCGGCGGCGACGAGCGTCTGCACGACGTCGGGATACAAGGTGCGCTGGTCGCCGAGCACTTCGAGCTTGACGAGCTTGTGGCCGTCGAGCAGTTCGCGCGCCAGGCGACACGTGCGCACCGCATCGTCGGCGGTGTAGCAGCCGGCGGTGTTGGGCAGGATCGTGTAGCGGTCGGGCGGCAGCACGTCGAGCAGGTTCGGCTCGCCGGGCGACTGGCCCAGGTTGGTGCGGCGGATCGCGACGGTGACGATTTCGGCGCCCGCGGCTTCGGTGGCCAGGCGGGTTTCTTCGAAATCCCGGAACTTGCCGGTGCCGGTGAGCAGGCGTGAACGATAACGGCGGCCCGCGACGACCAGGCTGTCGTCGGCCGCGAGGACGGTGGGATCAGACATGGGCGCAATGGTACCGCGTCGGTCGCTCCGGCCGTTCGTCGGTCGCAGCAATCCGGTGGTCGCGACTCACGCCGATCATGCGTGCGAATCGACCACCCGGTGACCTGTAGTCAACGGATGCCCCGTAAGGAGTTGGGAGTGGCATCGAAGCGTCGCACCGGCACACCCCTGACCGGTCCTCCCCGACATGCCACTGCGCGCGATGCCCCATCGCGTGGTCCGCCAAGAGCACACCCGCGCGAAAGCCGGGGTCGCAAAGCTACGGGTCCTCCGGCATTCCCCCTGCCGCGGACAGCCGGGTTCCCGTGACCGCACGATGGGTGCATCGTGCGGTTTATCGCCTCAGGTCAGCCGCCACCCAGCGCGTGCACCACTTCCACGTGATCTCCCTCGGCCAGCGCATGCGCTGCGTGCTTGCCGCGCGGCACGATGTCGCCGTTGACCTCCACGGCGACGCGGCGCTCGGCGAGGCCTTCGAGGACGAGCAGGTCGGCGATCGAGGCGCCGGGGTCGAGCGAGCGGGGCTCGCCGTTCAATCGGATTTCCATGGGGCGCATTGTCGCGCGGTGCGCGGGAAGTTGCCGCACGCCACCGAAGTGCCGCGCCGCCGCTTGAGCCGCACGAAGCTTCGTGAAAGCATCCGGCCACCCCCGGGGCCATCCGTATCGGTATGGACGGCAGGTCGGGCTCATTCCAAGGGAGCAATCGATGAAGTCCAACCACCGGGCCATGCGGCCCGTCCGCAGCCTGCTTGCCGCCGCCCTCGCGATCGCAGCGCTGCCGGCCGCCGCGCAGACCTATACGCAGACCGTGAACTTCGGCGACAGCCTCAGCGACTCGGGCTGGTTCCGCCCCGCGCTGATCCAGGCGGCGGGCCCGAACGGCGCCATCCTCGGTCGCTTCAGCACCAACCCCACGCAGGTGTGGACCGAATACCTCGCCGACTACTACGGCGGCAACGCCGGCGCCGCCAACCAGGGCGGCCTCAACTTCTCCGTCGGCGGCGCGCGCACCGGCACCAATTCCGCCGGCGCGCTCGGCCCGATCCCGGGCATCAACACGCAGATCGCCACGTACCTGCAGCGCACCGGCGGCGTCGCCGATCCGCATGCGCTGTACACGGTGTGGGGCGGCGCGAACGATCTGTTCGCCATCGCCGGCGGCGCACCCGCCAATACCGTGCTGCCTGCGGCGGTCGCCTCGCAGATCGGCAACGTCGCCACGCTGCAGGGCGCCGGCGCGCGCTACATCATGGTGCCCACCGTGCCGGACCTCGGCCTCACGCCGTCGTTCCGCGCGCAGGGTCCGGTGGCGCAGGCCACCGCGACGGGCCTGACCACCACGTACAACAACGCGCTGTTCTCGGGCCTCGCCGCGCAGGGCCTGCGCGTGATCCCGCTCGACACGTTCCACCTGTTGCAGGAAATCGTCGGCAACCCGGGCGCGTACGGCATCTCGAACGTCACCGGCACCGCGTGCCAGCCGCAGATCACCGCCAACTCGCTCACCTGCAACCCGGGCACGTACGTCACGCCGGATGCGCCCAACAGCTACGCGTTCGCCGATGGCGTGCATCCCTCGGGCGCCGCGCATCGCATCCTCGGCGAGTACGCGATCTCGGTGCTCGAAGCGCCGCGCGACATCGCGATCCTCCCGTACTCCGAATCGGTGGTCGGCAAGGCGCGCGCCAACATCGTGGCGTCGCATCTCCCGGCCAAGCCGAGCGAAGACGGCATGCGCTGGTGGGGCAACCTGCGCGGCGACAGCCAGCGCTTCAACGGCGACGTCAACTACACCGGCGGCGGCCCGACGGGCACGTTCGGCGTCGACTGGACCAGCGGCACGCTCGTGTACGGCGCGTTCGCCGGCTGGGGCAAGCAGGACTTCGACTTCGGCGGCAACCGCGGCGACTTCAAGCAGGAAGACGCCACGCTCGGCGGGTTCCTCGCGTGGTACAGCGGCGACGTGTGGGTCAACGCGCAGGGCAGCTGGACCAATTTGAATTACGACGTGCAGCGCGACGTGCACCTCGGCCCGGCGGTGCGCAGCTATTCCGGTTCGCCGGCCGGCGACAACTGGGCCTTCGGCGCCAACGCCGGCTGGGATTTCCACGCAGGCAAGCTCACGCACGGCCCGGTCATCGGCGTGCTGTGGCAGAAGATCAGCGTCGATGGCTATTCGGAGAACGGCACCGATTCCACCGCGCTGTCGTTCGCCGACCAGGACTTCGATTCCACGATCGCCACCGCGGGCTGGCAGGCGAGCTACGCGATCAAGGACACCGTGGTGCCCTACGGTCGACTGTCGTGGGAACACGAGTTCGAAGACGCGCCGGAACAGGCGTTCGCACGCCTCAACTCCATGCCGGGCCTGCCGGACTACGGCGTGCCGGGCCTGAACCTCGACGACGACTACGGCACCGTGGCCGTCGGCGTGCGCACGCAGTTCTACGGCCTGGACGCCGACATCGGCGCCACCGCCAACGTGGCGCAGGAAGGCGGCAACCTCGCGACGGTGTTCGTCACGGTGGGCGCGAAGTTCTGATCCTCGCCCTGACCTGCTGAAATGCAGAACGCCGGTGCTGCAAGGCACCGGCGTTCTGTTTTCCGGATGAGGTGGAGCGGGTGATGGGAATCGAACCCACGCTAGCAGCTTGGGAAGCTGCAGTTCTACCATTGAACTACACCCGCGCGGCCCGGAGTCTATGCTGCGGGCCCGCCACTGGCAACGCGGCCCGCGGCCGATTCCAGCGCCTTCATTCCGGCAACACGCGCTCGCGTATCCTGCGCGCGTTTTCCCCCGGCACCCCGTGCACCCAGGAGATGCGATGGCCGCCGCGCGAGTCGTCCTCGGTTGGCGCGAATGGCTGGCGCTGCCCGCGCTGGGCATCAGCGCGATCCGCGCCAAGCTCGACACCGGTGCGCGCAGCAGTTGCCTGCACGTCGACGCGCAGTGGCGCTTCGTCGAAGGCGGCGCGCCGTGGACCGGATTCCGCATCAGCACCGGGGTGCACGGCGACCAGGTGATCGAATCGGCCGCGCCCGTGCACGACGAGCGCGACGTGGTCGATTCCAGCGGCAACCGCAGCCGGCGCGTGTTCCTGCGCACGCCGATGCGGCTGGCCGGCGTGGAACGCATCGTGGAGATCAACCTCGCCGACCGGCGGGGCATGCTGTTCCCGATGCTGGTTGGCCGTACTTCGCTGGCGCGCGCGTTCGTCATCGATCCGGCACGTTCTTTCCTGCACGGTCGCGCTTTCCCCGGAACCGCGCACCCTTCCACGATGTCGGACCGCCCATTCCCATGAAGTCCCCCGCATGAAGCTCGCGATCCTCTCGCGCAACGGCAAGCTCTACTCGACGCGCCGCCTCGTCGAGGCCGCGCGCGAGCGTGGCCACAGCGTGCGCGTCCTCGATCCCCTGCGCTGCTACATGCGCATCGCCTCCGACGGCTTCGCGATGCACCACCAGGGGCGGCCGCTCACCGGCTACCACGCGGTGATCCCGCGCATCGGCGCCTCGGTCACGCGCTACGGCACGGCGGTGCTGCGGCAGTTCGAACTGATGGGTACGTTCACGCCCAATCCGTCCGATTCGATCCTCAAGGCGCGCGACAAGCTGCGCTGCCACCAGCTGCTCGCCGCGCAGGGCCTGGGCCTGCCGGCCACGGTGTTCGGCGACAACCCCGACGACACCAGCGACCTGCTCGCGATGCTCGGCCCCACGCCGCACGTCATCAAGCTCAACGAAGGCACGCAGGGCGCGGGCGTGATGCTCACGGAAAAACTGTCGGCGTCGCGCAGCGTGATCGAAGCGTTGCGCGGCCTGTACGCCAACTTCCTGGTGCAGGAGTTCGTCGCCGAAGCGAAGGGCGCGGACCTGCGGTGCTTCGTCGTCGGCGGCAAGGTCGTCGCCACGATGAAACGCCAGGCACCGAAGGGCGATTTCCGTTCCAACCTGCATCGCGGCGGCACCGCGAAGGCGGTGACTGCAACCGCGGCCGAGGAAGACACCGCCATCCGGGCGGCGAAGCTCCTCGGGCTGGGGGTGGCGGGCGTGGACCTGATCCGGTCCCAGCGCGGGCCGCTGATCCTGGAGGTCAACGCGTCCCCGGGCCTGGAAGGCATCGAGGCCGCCAGCGGCGTCGATATTGCAGGGAGCATCATCGAATGCGTGGCGATCGGCGGCAAAAAGCCGACAACGCACGCGGGCCGGGGTCTCCTGCGCCAAGCGTGAGGCCGGCCGGAAAACGAATCTTTAACGGCAATTCGCGGCCGGTTTTAACGAGGGTTTAATCGCCCGGCCCGTAGCCTGTCGCCTACCGCAGATCTGTCTGTAGGCCGCTTGGCAAACCGCAACGGACGAAGCCAGATTACGGTCATCGGGGCTTGATTTGGCCCAGGCACGGGCAACGTGCCTGGGCCTTTGTTCTTTTTGGGCCACCACGCCGCCGTCGCTTCCCGCTCTGGCAGAATCGCAGCGGCCGCTTCCGCGTTCAGTGCGTTGAACCCCGGCGCGAGCCCCGGGTCGAACCCACCCCTCTCCTGCAGGACACCCACGGATGCGCATCCTCGTCATCGAAGACAACCAGGACATCGCCGCCAACCTCGGCGACTACCTCGAGGATCGCGGCCACACCGTCGACTTCGCCGCCGACGGGGTCACGGGCCTGCACCTGGCGGTGGTGCACGACTTCGACGCCATCGTGCTCGACCTCAGCCTGCCGGGCCTCGATGGCCTGGAGGTCTGCCGCAAGTTGCGCAACGAAGCGCGCAAGCAGACGCCGGTGCTGATGCTCACCGCGCGCGATTCGCTGGACAACAAGCTCGCCGGCTTCGATTCGGGCGCCGACGACTACCTCATCAAGCCCTTCGCGCTGCAGGAAGTGGAAGTGCGCCTCAACGCGCTGGCCCGTCGCGGCCGCGGCGTGCAGACGCGCGTGCTCAATGTCGGGGACCTCGAATACAACCTCGACACGCTCGAAGTGCGCCGCGAAGGCAAGCTGCTGCAACTCAATCCCACGGCGCTGAAGATCCTGCAGTCGCTGATGGAAGCCTCCCCGGCGGTGGTGACGCGCCAGGAACTCGAGACCCGCGTGTGGGGCGAGGAGCTGCCCGATTCGGATTCGCTGCGCGTGCACATCCACGGCCTGCGTTCGGTCGTCGACAAGCCGTTCGAAACGCCGCTGATCCAGACGCGCCACGGCATCGGCTACCGGATCGCCGCACCCGATGCCACCAGCTGAACCTGTCCGGCGGCCTGCACGCCGCTACCGGCGGCAACTCCGCAGCCGCATCATCTTGTCGTTCGTCCTGCTCGGGTTCGGGCTGACGGCGCTGTTCGCCTATTCGGTGGACAAGGTGCGCAACCAGGTCGAAGACAAGCTCGTCGTCGACCTGATGAACCGCAACATCGATCTCTACGCGCAGCAGTACGCGCGCGATCCGCAGAACCCGAGCCTGCCCGTCGACCAGATCCGCGCGTTCGCGTTCACGCCCGACAAGTTCGAGAGCGTGCGCGAGCAGCAACCGCAGTGGTACGAACTGCCCGACGGCATCCACGGCCTGAGCGGCACCGACGACACCGGCCAGCCGTTCTCCTACAAGCTCGCGGTGCGCAAGACGCCGCAGGTGTGGTTCTTCCTCGCCTACGACATGACGCAGACGATGCGCGGGCAGGAACAGTTCAACCGCGCGATCTACGGCGCGGTGATCGTGTTCACCCTGTTGTCGTTGCTGGTCGGCTGGTGGGCGGCGTCGCGCGTCATGAGCCCGGTGTCGGAGCTCGCCAATCGCCTGAAGGATTCGGGCCGCAGCGCGGAACCCGTGTCGCTGGCCGCGCATTTCCCGAACGACGAAGTGGGCCAGCTCGCCGCCGCGCTCGACGACTACGCCGCGCGCCTGACCGAAGTCGTGCAGCGCGACCGCGAGTTCAACGCCGACGTCAGCCACGAACTGCGCACGCCGCTGGCCGTGATCCGCGGCGCGACGGAGCTGCTGCTGTCGCGGCCCGAACTCGACGAACGCATGCAGGCGCGCCTGCGCCGCATCCAGCGCGCCGAACAGCAATGCACCGACCTGATCAGCGCGCTGCTGCTGCTCTCGCGCAACGAGCGCGGGCACGGCATCTGCGACGTGGGCAAGGTCGCCGAACAACTGCTCGACATGCATCGCGCGCAGCTGGGCGGCAAGCCGCTGGTGCTGCGCATGGAAGGCGAGGGCGGATTGATCGTGGATGCGCCCGACGCCGCCGTCGCGGTGGCGCTGGGCAATTTGATCGGCAACGCGGTGAAGTACACGCACGAAGGCGACGTGGTGGTGCGCATGGCGCCCGATTCGGTCGACGTCATCGACTCCGGCCCGGGCCTGACGGCCGAAGAAGCCGCACGCCTGTTCGAACGCGGCTATCGCGGCACGCACGCCGAGCATTCGCAGGGCGCGGGCATCGGCCTGTCGATCGTGCGCCGCCTGTGCGCGCTCTACGGTTGGGACGTGCGCGTGGTGCCGGGCGCGGAGCGCGGCGTGATCGCCACGCTCCGGTTCAAACCCGCGTGATCAAGCCTGCGGTCTGATCAGCCGACGAGTTCGAGCCAGCCGTACTTGTCTGGCGTGCGGCCATCGAACAGGCCGAAGAACAATTCCTGCATGCGACGCGTCACCGGGCCCGCGCGGCCTGCGCCGACCTGGCGCCCGTCGACCGAACGGATCGGCGTGATTTCCGCCGCCGTGCCGCACATGAAGAGCTCGTCGCACAGGTAGAGGTATTCGCGCGGGATGTCGCGCTCGACGACTTCGATGCCGTTGTCCTTCGCCAGGCGGATCAGCGTGTTGCGCGTGATGCCGTTGAGCAGCGCGGCGCTGACCGGCGTGGTGTGCAGCTGGCCTTCGAAGACGAGGAACAGGTTTTCGCCGGCGCCTTCGCTCAACAGGCCCGTGGAGGCCAGCGCGATGCCTTCGCCGAAGCCCAGGCGACGCGCTTCGCGCGCGACCAGTTGGCCCGACAGATAGTTGCCGCCGGCCTTCGCGCCCGCGGGGATGGTGTTCGGCGCGAAACGCTGCCAGCTCGACACGCATGCATCGATGCCTTCTTCGAGCACGCCTTCACCGAGGTACGCCCCCATCTGCCACGCCGCGACCGCGACGTCGGTGGGCGTATCCGCCGACAAGCCGAAACCGCCGAGGCCACGGAACGCGACCGGGCGCAGGTAGGCCTTGCCGAGGTCGTTCTTCTTCAGCACCGCGCGGCACGCGGCGTTGATGTCGTCGACCATGTACGGGATGCCCATCTCGTAGATGCGCGCCGACGCGAACAGGCGGCGCGTGTGGTCGGTGAGGCGGAAGATCGCCGGACCGTTGGGCGTGTCGTAGCTGCGCACGCCTTCGAACACCGACGACCCGTAGTGGATCGCGTGCGACATGACGTGCGTGGTGGCGTCGGCCCACGGCTTGATCGATCCGTTGTGCCAGATCCATTCGGGGTAGCGCATCGTCATGCGGGCGGCTCGCGTGCAGGGGAGTCGCGCATTGTAAGGGGCCCGCCTGCCGCGCCGCCCCTGCCGGAGAGGAGGGCTACAGCGAGATCCACCAGCAGCCGAGGTACCGGCGCAGCCCGAACACCGTGGACGCGGGCGTGGCGCTGTCGCCGAGCGTCTGTTCCAGCCGGACCCCGACCGGGGCGTGCCGGACGACCGGCGGCGCGGGCTGGTCCGTGGCCGCGGGCAGCGCGCCATCGTCGGGTGGGGCGCCGGACACTGGCACGATGTCGACCAGCGGCCGGCGCACGATCGCATCGAGCCGGTCCATCACGCCCACCGATGCGCCCTGCGACATGCCGACCCAGTGGTACACGCCGGCCAGGCGATTGACGTCGTTGGCATCCACGGCGCTCTGGATCTCGAACACCAGGTCCTGCAACGAATGCGAACACCCGCGATACACGCGCACGCCCGTCGCGCCGAGGGCCCGGGGTTGCTGCAGCGGGGGCGGTGCCTGTTCGGTCGCGCCGACGTCCACGCAGCGCCGGTCGGTGTAGATCTCCTGGCCTTCGCCGGTCACGCAGCGATGGATCTGCGCATGCGCGATGCGCGGCGCGAACGACGCCGCGACGAGCAGGAGCAAGCACAGCAGGGGACGAACGGCGGGCGCCATGCCGGGAGCGTACACGCGTGCACGGCTTCGTCGATTGGTCGATGGTGCTTCGATGCCCGGGGAATGCCCCCGGGACCAGCGTCAGAACCGGACGAAGTAGCAGCCCTGGTAACGCTCGACGTCGAAGTCCTGGATCGTCGCGCCTTCGCCGTCGCCGAAACGCACCTGCATCACGCCCGCGCCGCCGCCGATGCCGCCGCCCGCATCGGCGAAGCCGCCGATCTGCGCGTCGTAGTACTGCGTGTCGCGCACCTGGCGATGCGCGAGGCGATCGAGTTGCAGCATCGTGGCGTTCGCCGCGCGCTGGCCCATGCCGACCCAGTGGTAGCTCTCGGCGACGCGGTTGACGTCACCGAGCGCGAACGCGCCGCGCAGGTCCATCGCCAGTTGCGTCGGCGTGCGCGCGCAACCGCCCGCGGCGGCGCGTCGGCCGATCGCTTCGCGCGCGGCGGCCATCGTCGTGCTGTCGGGTTGCAGCGTCGCGACTTCGACGCCGGAGATGCTGGCTTCGAGCGCTTCCTCGCGCATCAAGCGCGTCGCGAGATCGCCACGCATGGGCACGGATTGCGCGCCCACCAGCTTGCAGGGTTTGTCGGTGAACAGGCTCGTGCCATCCGCGGTGCGGCATTGCTGCACGGTCGCACTGGCTTCGGCGATGTTGGGCGCGGGCAATGCGGCTGCGGCCAGGGCGACCGCGAATCCGGCGAGCAGGGACTTGTCCATGGTGTTGCACGTGCCTTGGGGGAAGACACGTGCAGCATCGGTGTCGATGCGTCAACGCAAGGTGCTGGATGCGCCGTTGCGCTGAACCGCAGTGCAATTCAGGTCAGATGTTCGATGACGTTCAGAGTCGGTTTCGACAGGTTCAATGTGTAGAAGTGCAACGCCGGCGCGCCGCCGTGGACGAGGCGTGAACACATGTCGGCGACGAACTCTGCGGCGAAGGACCGGATGCTCTCGGCATCGTCGCCGTAGGCCAGCATGCGCTTGGTGATCCAGCGCGGGATTTCCGCGCCGCAGGCGTCGGAGAAGCGGCGCAGCTGGCTGAAGTTGGAGATGGGCATGATGCCCGGCACGATCGGCAGCGTGACGCCCATGCGGCGCACGTCGTCGACGAAGCGGAAGTACGCATCGGCGTTATAGAAGTACTGCGTGATCGCGCCGTCGGCGCCCGCGTCCGCCTTGGCCTTGAAGTGGCGCAGGTCGGCGAACGCATCGTCGGCCTGCGGATGCATTTCCGGATAGCAGCCCACGTCGATGTGGAACCAGCCATCGTGTTCGGTGCGGATGAACTCGACGAGTTCGGAGGCGTAGCGGAAGTCGCCCATGCGCGCCATGCCCGAGGGCAGGTCGCCGCGCAACGCGACGATGCGCTTGCAGTCGAGCGCGCGATACAGCTTGAGCAACTGGCGCAATTCTTCGCGCGTGCCGCCCATGCACGAGACGTGCGGCGCGGACGGGAGGCCGTGGTGTTCGCGCAGGCGCTGGATGGTTTCGGGCGTGTAGGACAGCGTGGAGCCGCCGGCGCCGAACGTGCACGACACGTATTCCGGGTCGTGCGCCTTCAACCGGGCCGCGGTGCGGTCCAGTTGCACGCGTTGTTCATCGGTCTTGGGCGGGTAGAACTCGAAGGAGATCGGGACGCGCAGGGCCATGGACGGATCCGGTCGGGTCTGGAAAAGAAGCGGGCGGCTTTCGCCGCCCGCCGCGTGCATCAGTAGCGGTAGTGCTCGGGCTTGTACGGGCCGTCGACCGACACGCCGAGGTAATCGGCCTGGGCCTTCGTGAGCGTGGTGAGCTTCACGCCGATCTTTTCCAGGTGCAGGCGCGCCACTTCCTCGTCGAGGTGCTTCGGCAGGCGATACACCGTCTTCTCGTACGTGTCCTTGTTGGCCCACAGGTCGATCTGCGCGAGCGTCTGGTTGGAGAACGAGTTGGACATCACGAAGCTCGGATGGCCCGTCGCGCAACCCAGGTTCACCAGGCGGCCTTCGGCAAGCAGGAACATCGCGTTGCCGTTGTCGAAGACGTACTTGTCGACCTGCGGCTTGATGTTGATGCGCTTGGCGCCGGAGGCGTTCAGTGCGTCGACCTGGATCTCGTTGTCGAAGTGGCCGATGTTGCACACGATCGCCTGGTCCTTCATGCGGCCCATGTGCTCGAGCGTGATCACGTCCTTGTTGCCGGTCGTGGTCACGTAGATGTCGGCGCGGCCGAGCGTGCTTTCGATCGTGTTGACTTCGAAGCCTTCCATCGCGGCCTGCAGGGCGCAGATCGGGTCGATCTCGGTGACCACCACGCGGGCGCCGTACGCGCGCAGCGAATGCGCCGAACCCTTGCCGACGTCGCCGTAGCCGCAGACCACCGCGACCTTGCCCGCCAGCATCACGTCCATCGCGCGCTTCAGGCCATCGGCCAGCGACTCACGGCAGCCGTACAGGTTGTCGAACTTCGACTTGGTGACCGAGTCGTTGACGTTGATCGCGGGCACCAGCAGCTTGCCCTGCTCGGCGATCTGGTACAGGCGATGCACGCCGGTCGTGGTTTCTTCCGACACGCCCTTCCAGTCCTTGACCACGGTGGTCCAGAAACCGGGGCGTTCCTTCGCGACGCGCTTGAGCAGGTTCTTGATGATCTGCTCTTCGTGCGAATCCGACGGGGTGTTCACCCAGTCCGAACCCTGCTCGAGCTCGTAGCCCTTGTGGATCAGCAGCGTCACGTCGCCGCCGTCGTCGACGACGAGCTCCGGACCCTTGCCGCCCGGGAACGTCACCGCGTCCAGCGTGCAGTCCCAGTATTCCTCCAGCGACTCGCCCTTCCATGCGAACACCGGCGTGCCGGTGGCGGCGATCGCGGCGGCGGCGTGGTCCTGCGTCGAGAAGATGTTGCACGAGGCCCAGCGCACGTCGGCGCCGATGTCCTTCAGCGTCTCGATCAGCACGGCGGTCTGGATGGTCATGTGCAGCGAGCCGGTGACGCGCACGCCCTTGAGCGGCTTGGCGGCGGCGTGCTTGCGGCGGATGGACATCAGGCCCGGCATCTCGCGCTCGGCGATGTCGATTTCCTTGCGGCCCCAGTCGGCGAGCGTGATGTCGGCGACCTTGTAGTCCGGGGTTTCGTTGCGGACAGCATTCATGGCGTTTGCTCCATTCGAGCGGGCGCCGTTGTTGCGTGGTGCACCCCACCGAGCCTGGCCGTGCCTATCCACGGTCGCAGCGCCCCTCGGCGGAGCAGGAGGCGCGGCCCTCGCGGCCGCGCCCCCGATTTGCTTGCGACTTACTTCTTGAGCCCGCCGTCCTTGCGCAGCTCGTCGGCCTTGTCCGTCTTCTCCCAGGAGAACGCGGTGGCCTTCTGCTTCTTGCCGGCGCCGTCGACGTACTCGAACGCCTGCGGCTTGCGGCCGAAGTGGCCGTAGCTCGCGGTGGCCTGGTACATCGGGTGGATCAGGTCGAGCATCTTCACGATGCCGTACGGGCGCAGGTCGAAGTGCTTGCGGATCAGCTTCTCGATCTTGTCGTCGGAGATCTTGCCGGTGCCGAAGGTGGTGACCGAGATCGAGGTGGGTTCCGCCACGCCGATCGCGTAGGACACCTGCACTTCGCACTTGTCGGCCAGGCCGGCGGCGATGATGTTCTTGGCGACGTAACGCGCCGCGTACGCAGCGGAACGATCGACCTTCGACGGATCCTTGCCCGAGAACGCACCGCCACCGTGGCGGGCCATGCCGCCGTAGCTGTCGACGATGATCTTGCGGCCGGTCAGGCCGCAGTCGCCCACGGGGCCGCCGATCACGAAGATGCCCGTCGGGTTGATGTGCACCTTGTTCTTCGGCAGCTTGTCGAGCCAGTTCTTCGGCAGCACCGGCTTGAGGATGTGCTCGTACACGCCCTCGACCAGGTCCTTCTGCTTGATGCCCGGATCGTGCTGCGTCGACAACACGACGGCGTCGAGGCCGGCGATCTTGTCGCCTTCATAGCGCAGCGTGACCTGCGACTTCGCATCGGGGCGCAGCCACGGCAGCTTGGAGTTCTTCGCCTTGCGCACCTTCGCCTGCTGTTCGACGAGGCGATGCGAGTAATAGATCGGGGCCGGCATGAATTCCGGCGCCTCGTTGCAGGCGTAGCCGAACATCAGGCCCTGGTCGCCCGCGCCCTGTTCTTCCGGCTTCTTGCGGTCCACGCCGGCGGCGATGTCCGGCGACTGCTTGCCGAGCATGTTGATGATCGCGCAGGTGTGGCCGTCGAAGCCGACGTCGGAATTGTTGTAGCCGATGTCGTTGATGACCTTGCGCGCGAGCGTTTCGATGTCGACCCACGCGCCGGTGGTGACTTCGCCGGCGACGATCGCCGCACCGGTCTTCACCATCGTTTCGCAGGCCACGCGGGCGCGCTTGTCCTGCGCGAGGATCGCGTCGAGGACGGCGTCGGAGATCTGGTCGGCGATCTTGTCCGGGTGGCCTTCGGAGACGGATTCGGAGGTGAAGAGGTAGCTGGAGCTGGTCATCGCTGGATATATCCTTTGATTCGGATGAAAGGATGGGCCGGCATTGTACAAGCCTGCGGACGGGATTGCGCAGTTTGCGCCATCGCTCGTTCAGAGGAAAACCAAGCGGCCGTAAGCGGTGGGGAGGTGGGCGGCTGCTCGGCTAGGATCGGCGCATGGATTCGATCACCCACCTGTTCGTCGGCGCCGCCATCGCGGCCGCCATCGCCCCGCCGGCCCAGCGCCGCGCGGCCCTGCTGGCCGGGGCGGCGCTCAACACGCTGCCGGACCTCGACGTCCTGCCGCTGTTCCTCACGGACAACCCCGTGATCCGCATGACCTGGCACCGGGCGGCGACGCACTCGTTGCTGGTGCTGCCGATCGTCGGATGGCTGCTGTGGATGTGGTTCAAGGGCCGGGGCGGACGGGTCTCGGCGGCGCCGGTGCGATGGTTCTGGATCTTCCAGCTGGCGCTGGTCACCCATCCGTTGCTCGATGCCTTCACCGTGTACGGGACGCAGCTGTTGTGGCCGCTCGATGTGCCGCCGGCGATGTGGTCGACGCTCTTCATCATCGATCCGGCGCTGACGTTGCCGTTGATGGTCGGGTGCATCGTCGCGGCGTTCGTCGGCGCGCGGCGGGCAGGGCAGCGGGCGCTGGTGGCGGCGTTGTCGATATCCGTGGCGTACCTGGGGTGGTCGATCGTCGCCAAGCAGATGGTCGATCGCGTGGCCACGCAGTCATTGGCCGCGATCGGGCTGGGCGACGCACCGCATTTCTCGACGCCGATGCCGTTCAACACCTTGTTGTGGCGCGTGGTGGCGATGACGCCGCAAGGGTTCGTCGAAGGCGAGCGTTCGCTGGTCGCCGACCACGGGCCGATGCAGTTCACCGCGCATCCTTCCGACACGCAGGCGCTGGCCGCTGTGCGCACGCAGCCCGATGTCGCGAAGCTGCTCTGGTTCAACCACCACTTCATGAAGGCGCAGGTGCGCGACGACACGCTGGTGCTCAGCGACCTGCGCATGGGATCGGAGCCGGACTACAGCTTCCGGTTCGCGGTGGCGGAACGCGCCGGCGATGGCTGGCGTGCAATCCCCACCCAGCAGATGCGCTGGCCGTGGGAAGCCTCGCGACGCCTCGCGCCGATGTGGACGCGCATCTGGCATGCGCCCGCGAGCCCGCCGCAGACCGTCGGCGACGATTGATTTCGGACGGGACGCGCAGAGTGTTCGCGCGGGACGCGGGATCGATCGTGCAGACGCGAACGCGCGCGATCCGGAGACTGCGCCCGTGGTTGACCTCTTGCGCAGCCGCCCGTCGTGAGACGCGCCGACGTTCAAATCCCCTGCAAAACCTGTGACCAGAAAGTTGCGTCGCGCCTGGGGTTGGCCCGATTTCCCGGAAGGTGATTTTCCGCAGCGCGTTATGCGGCGACCGGCAGGTCCGGTGCCACGCCCGCGATCAGCGCGTCGAAGTAATCGCGCGTCAGGCGCAGTTGCGCCTCGGCCGTCTCGGCGCGATTGACGACGTGGCGGAAGGCGAGATGTTCGCGCTGGTCCTTCGCGTACCAGCCCAGGTGCTTGCGCGCGATGCGCACGCCGGATTGCTCGCCGTAGAACGCGTGCAGCGCTTCGAGGTGGCCCAGCAGCACGTCGCGCACGTCGGCGAGCGAGGGCGGGGCGAGGTAGGTGCCGGTCGCGAGGAAATGCGCGACTTCGCGGAAGATCCACGGCCGGCCCTGCGCCGCGCGGCCGATCATCACCGCATCGCAGCCGGTTTCGCGCAACACCGCGGCGGCCTTGTCTGGGCTGTCGATGTCGCCGTTCGCGATCACCGGGATCGACAGCGACGCCTTGATCGCCGCGATCGTCGTGTACTCGGCCACGCCGCCGTATTGCTGGTCGCGCGTGCGGCCATGGATGGCGAGCGAGGCGATGCCGCTCGCTTCGGCGATGCGCGCGATCTCCGGTGCGTTGCGCCGGTCGCTCGCCCAACCGGTGCGGATCTTCAGCGTCACCGGCACGTCGACTGCGCCGACCACGGCTTCGAGGATGCGCGCGACGAGGGCCGGTTCGCGCATCAGCGCCGATCCCGCCCAGGCGTTGCACACCTTCTTCGCCGGGCAGCCCATGTTGATGTCGATCAGTTGCGCGCCGTGGTCGACGTTGTAGCGCGCCGCCTCGGCCATCACCGCCGGGTCGGTGCCCGCGATCTGCACGCTGATCGGCGCCGGCTCGTCCACGTGGTCCATGCGGTGCAGCGACTTGGCCGTGGACCAGAAACGCGGATCGGACGTCGTCATCTCCGACACGCACAGCCCGGCGCCCAGCTGTTTGCACAGGATCCGGAACGGCTTGTCGGTGACGCCCGCCATGGGGGCGAGGATCACCTTCGGGTCGATGGCGTGGGGGCCGATGCGCATGGGGCGCGATTCTAAGGCCCCTGCCGCGATCAGGCCTGAAATGCTCAGGCCGGGCGCAACCTCGGCATGGCCTCGGCGGCGCCGCGCCGTTCCGTCGACCGTGCAGCGAACAGGCCCGCGAAGGCCACATGCTCGGCGAAGGCCGCGTCGCGTTGCGCGATCGAAGCGGCAAGCGCGCCGCTGAAGGCATCGCCTGCGCCGGTGGTATCGACGACGTCGGCGCGTTCGGCCGCCACGCGATAACAGGCGGCGCGATCGCCGCGCATGGCGTCGCCATGCGACACGAACGCACCCGCGGCACCCAGCGTGATGACGACCGTGCCGTGCGGCAACAAGCGCCGGCACACCGCATGCAGCGCATCGTCGTCCATGCGCACGACGGATTCGGGATCGATGCGCTCGCCGACGTGCTTGCCCGCCAGCGCCACGAATTCGGTTTCATTCGGCGTCGCGATGTCGGTGAGCGCCAGCAGCGTGCCGTCGACGTCGGCATTCGCGGGCGCGGGATTGAGCACCGTCGTCGCCCCTGCCTCGCGTCCGAGCCGCAACGCCATCGCCACCGCATCCGTCGGCGATTCGCGCTGCACCAGCACCACGCGCGCACCGGTGAACACATCGACCTGCGCCGCGATGAAGCCTGCGTCGAGGTCGCCGTTCGCGCCCGCGCCGATCACGATGCTGTTGCGCCCCTGCGCATCCACGTAGATGCCGGCGGTGCCGGTGGGATGCGTGCTGCGCTGGTCGCGCAAGTCGATGCCGTCCGCGTTGGCGAGCGCGCGGGCGAGTTGCGCGCCCGCGTCATCGCCGAGCGCGCACAGGAACGTCGTCGCCGCCCCCGCACGCACCGCCGCGACCGCCTGGTTGAAGCCCTTGCCGCCCGGCCCGGAGCCATACGCCCCGGCGAGCGTTTCGCCGGGGTGCGGCAGGCTCTCGCACCGCCACACGTGGTCGACGTTGAACGAACCGGCGACGACGACGCGTGTCATGCCCCGGCCTGCCTCAGGTTCCGAGGTACGTCAGCACGCCGGCGATCGTGGCCGTCATGAACGTCGCGATCGACCCGCCGAGCACCGCGCGCAGGCCGAAGCGCGCGAGATCCCCGCGGCGTTCCGGCGCAAGCCCGCCGATGCCGCCGATCTGGATCGCGATCGACGAGAAGTTGGCGAAGCCGCACAGCGCATACGTGGCGATCAGCTTGCCCTGTTCGGTCAGCATCACGCCCGGCACCTTGCCGTTCACGATGTCGGCGAGCTGCAGGTAGGCCACGAATTCGTTGATCACCACCTTCTGGCCGATCAGCGAACCGACCGTGGTCGCGTCCTGCCACGGCACGCCGATCACCCACGCCACCGGCGCGAGCACGTAACCGAAGATCGTCGCCAGGCTGGTCGGCTTGCCGATCGCGCCTTCCAGGCCCGTGACCTGGCCGAGCCACGTCAGCGGCGAATCGACGAGCGCGATCAGCGCGATGAAGGCGAGCAGCATCGCGGCGATGTTCAGCGCCAGGCGCAAGCCATCGCCCGCGCCGGACGCCGCCGCGTCGATGACGTTGCTGGCGGTCTTCTCCACTTCCATCTTCACCGTGCCGCGCGTGAGCGGCGTGCCGGTTTCCGGGATGAGGATCTTGGCGACGACGAGCGTGGCCGGCGCGGCCATGATCGAGGCCGCGAGCAGGTGCTTGGCGTAGAAGGCCTGCGCGACCGGATCGCCGCCGCCCAGCATGCCCACGTACGCGGCGAGCACGCCGCCGGCGATGTGCGCCATGCCGCCGATCATCATCGTGATCAGTTCGGATTCGGTCATGCGCGGGATGTACGGGCGCACGGTCAGCGGCGCTTCGGTCTGGCCGATGAAGACGCTCGCGCACACGGACGTCGTTTCCGCGCCCGACACGCGCATCACCTTCGTGATCGCCCACGCCATCGCGCGCACGATCATCTGCATCACGCCGAGGTAATACAGCACGCCCATCAGGGACGCGAAGAAGATGATGGTGGGCAGCACCTGGAACGCGAAGATGAAACCGAACTTCGACGTATCCATCAGCGAGCCGAAGATGAAGTTCGAACCGGCGCCGACGAAGCTGAGCACCTTCACGAACCCGCGCCCGAGGGCGTCGAACACATCGCGCCCGCCCGGCACCAGCAGCACGATGGCCGCAAAACCGATCTGCAAGGTCACGCCCGTCGCAACGAGGCGCCAGTCCACGGCCTTCTTGTTGTTCGAGAACAGCCACGCAATGCCGATGAGCACCGCAAGTCCGAACAGGCCGAAACCGACCCGCGCCAAAGCTTCCATCGATGAATCCCCATGGGCCGTTGCGGCCGACGGCGCAATCTACGGGCTGGGCGCCCCGTCGGGCAACCGAGGGGTGCCCGCGGCCGTGTTCAGGTATCCCGCGCGAGCACGCGGTTGCGCCCGGTGGACTTGGCCATGTTGAGGCGCAGGTCCGCGCGGCGGAGCATGCCGGACAGGTCGCTGGCTTCGTGCGGGAAGCTCGCCACGCCGGCACTGAACGTGAGCAGCAGCGGGTCGGCGCCCTGTTCGGGCACGAAGCGCCGCGCGAACAAGGTGCGCCGCAAACCGTCCACGCGCTCCCACGCGGTGCCGAGCGGCTTGCGCAGCACCAGCACGAATTCCTCGCCGCCCAGGCGCGCGAGCCATTCGCCGTCCTCCAGGCTGTCGCGCATCAGGTCCACCACGTGCAGCAGCGCGCGGTCGCCGGCGTGGTGGCCGATTTCGTCGTTGATGCGCTTGAACGCATCGAGGTCGATCAGCGCCACGCACAGGCTGACGCCGTCGCGGCGGGCCGCATCGAGCAGGCGCGGGAAGCGATGCACGAGCCAGGTGCGGTTGGGCAGTCCCGTCAGGCCGTCCGTGCCGGACATTTCCACCAGCCGCTGCATGCGATAGACCACGACCGCCGTGATCAGGGTGAACGCCACCAGCAGCACGAGCCGCTGCAACTGCCCGCCCAGGCTCACCGTGCCGTAGTCGCTGGAAATCAACTGGTCGGGCGTGGCGATCGCGAACACGACGAAGGTCAGCACGGCGTACTGCGCGACCGCGAGCAAGCCGATGAGCAAGGTCACGCGGCCGTCGTTGCGCAGCGCGGTCAGTGCGATCGCGAGCAGGTACCCGCACCACACGATCATGCTGTTGAGGCCGGCCGGCAGGTGGTTGAGCGCGAGCAGCACCAGCACCAGCGTCGTGGCGCTCACGTCGTAGGCGGCGGAGGCGAAGGGCAGCCAGCGGAACCGGCGCTTGTGCCGCGCCAGCGCGAGCCAGACCTGCGCGGAAAGATTGACGAACACCGCGCCGGCCAGGCCGATCAGCGTTTCGTTGACCTGCCCGCCCGTGGTGGCGTTGGCCAGCGGCAGCAGCAGCAACATCGCAGCGACCACCACGCGCAGCCGCGCGACGAGCAGTTCGCCGCCCGCGCCGACTTCCAGCATCACCTCGTCGGGCCGCGACAGCAGCGCAGTGGCGATGTCGCGGTAATGGCGCCCCGTGGTGCGCATCCGGTGTCCCCCCAATCCCCGCGGCGAGGATAGCGCTACTTGCGCCCACCGCGGGGTGGTGCGGCGGCGATCAGCCCAGGCCGCGGAACGCGGTCCAGATCGCCAGCGCCAGGAACAGCAGCGCCGCGACGATGCGCGCAGCGCGAAGCGGCAGTTTCGCCGCGAAGCGGCTGCCGAGCAGCACCACAGGCACGTTGGCCAGCAGCATGCCCACCGTCGTGCCCGCGACCACTTCCCACAGCGGGTGGTACTTCGCCGCGAGCAGCACGGTGGCGACCTGCGTCTTGTCGCCGATCTCGGCGATGAAGAAGGCGATGACCGTGGCGATGAAGGCGTTGCGCGCGGGCAGGGCCTGGTCGTCGTCGAGCTTGTCGGGCTTGAGCGTCCACAGCGCGATGGCGAAGAAGCTCACCGCCACGACCCAGCGCAGCACCTGCGGCGTGAGCCACTGCGCCGCGATCACGCCCAGCCAGCCGGCGAGCGCATGGTTGAGCAGGGTGGCCACGAGGATGCCCGCGATGATCGGCACGGGCTTGCGGAAGCGCGCGGCCAGCAGCAGCGCGAGGAGCTGGGTCTTGTCGCCGATCTCGGCGACGGCGACGGCCAGGGTGGAAACGAGGAAGGTCTGCATCGATGGGAGTTCCGGGGGCCGGGCGTTTCGCGTGGACGCGAAGGCGACGCCACGCAGCCCGGCCCCGGTTGCCCGGTGTGGTGCGCAGCGCTCGCCTTCGGTCTTGCTCCTGCAACGTGCGTTGCAGCCTGGCGCCATGGCCTGCCGGCCAAGTGTGTTGGCGCCCGGTCCGCACGGCCGGTGACGGCGGTGCGGCGAGCTACTCCCCGGAGGAAAGAGGGCGGCATTGTAATGGCCTCGCGGCGACGGCGCGATGGTTAGACTCGCGGTCCTGTTCAGCAGGCAAGGACACGCGCATGCAATACCGCCGCCTCGGCTCTTCGGGCCTCCAGTTGTCCGCGCTCTCCTTCGGCGCCTGGGTCACCTTCGGCAAGCAGGTGGGGCGCGGGGAAGCGCGCGAACTGCTCGCCGCCGCCTACGACCACGGCATCAACTTCTTCGACAACGCCGAGACCTACGCCAACGGCGAAGCCGAACGCGTGATGGGCGATGCGCTCGCCGACCTCCGCCTGCCGCGCGATGCGTGGTGCGTGTCGAGCAAGGTGTTCTTCGGATCGGTGGACGGGCCGCGGCCGACGCAGCGCGGCCTGTCGCGCAAGCACGTGCACGACGCCTGCCACGATGCGCTCAGGCGCCTGCGCGTGGATTACCTCGACCTGTTCTTCTGCCACCGCGCCGATCCGGACACGCCGATCGCCGAGACGGTGCTCGCGATGGACACGCTCGTGCGCCAGGGCAAGGTGTTGTACTGGGGCACGTCGGAGTGGCCGGCGCAGGCGATCCGCGAAGCGCACAAGGTCGCGCGTGCCAACGGACTGATCGCGCCGACGATGGAGCAGCCGCAATACAACCTGCTGCATCGCCAGCGCGTGGAACTGGAATACGCACCGCTGTATTCCGAGTACGGCATGGGCACCACGATCTGGTCGCCGCTCGCCTCGGGCCTGCTCACCGGCAAGTACAACGCGGGCGTGCCGCAGGATGCGCGCCTGGCGCAGGAAGGCTACACGTGGCTGCAGTGGTTGCTGCAGGATCCGGCGGAGCGTCGCCTCGAACGCGCGCGTGCATTCACCGACGTGGCGAAGCAACTCGGCGTGGCGCCCGCGCCGCTGGCGATCGCCTGGTGCCTGCGCAACCCGCACGTGTCGACGGTGATGCTGGGTGCGTCGCGCACCGAGCAGTTGCTGCAGAACCTCGAAGCGCTCGACCTTGTCGAGCGCTTCGATGACGCGACGTGGGAGCGGTTGGCCGCTGCGGCGAGTTGATGCAACGCGTCAGTTGCCGCGCACGTCCTCGGTGATGATCTCGACGTCGGGCGCTCCGGGCGCGTCCGGCGCCATCGGGGGTTCCGGCGGCGCCGGCAGGCTCGTCGGCGCGATGACGTGGTCGATCACGATCTGGCCCGGCGCGTCCGGTGCATAGGCCACGCGCGTGCCGTCGCGGTAGAGCGCGATCGTGCCGTGCTCCAGGTGCAGGTCTTCCATCGCGGCCGGCGGCGGCGGAGGCGGCAGCGGCGCCTTCGGTGCGCGCGGCGGCGGGGGCGGCGGCGGCGCGGGCACGCGGAACGGCATCGCCTTCGGCACTTTCACGCGCGTGCTGGCGACCTTGCGATCGCGCAGGTATTCCACCAGCGCCATCGCGTTCTCCGGCTTGTCGCGCAGCGCATCCATCGCATCGCGCGGCGACGACACGGCGCGGCCGTCGATCTTCTGGATCACGTCGCCCGGCTGCAGGCCCGCGAGATCGGCGCCGGCGCTGAGCACCAGCACGCCGCGATCGGTGCCGAAGTAGCGACCTAGCGCGGGATCGACCGACGCCAGGTTGAGCCCGTTCCAGCGGAACGCTTCGGCCAGCATCGGCACCTTGCAGTCCTGGCCCTTGCAATCGCCGCGCGGTCCGATGCGGATGATTTCCTGCTCCAGGCCCGGCGCCATGCCCGGCACGTCGATGAGGTGGATGCGGCGGCCCTCGCCCGGTTCGGCGCCGCGGAGCACGACGGTTTCCGGTTCCATGCGCGGCACGACGCTCGCGGTGGCGGTCTGTCCGCCGCGCTGGTAACCGATGCGCACCGGCTTGCCTTCTTCCATGTCGGACAGCAACGTGCGCGCGTTGTCGACGCGCAACTCGCTCGTGGTGCCGAGCACCTGCGTGCCGTTGACGCTGGTGATGCGATCGCCGGTCTTCAGGCCGGCCTTCGCCGCGCCGCTGTCGGGCGTGACGCCGGCGACGCGCACGCCACCCTGCGCGTCGGGCGCGAGCACCACGCCGATGACGGGCTTGAGCACCATGCGCTGGTCGATGACCTGCACGCGTCCGTTGTCGCGGCCGAGCTGGCGGTTGAGGGCGGCGACGCGGCGCGCGGCCTGTTCGAGGTCCTTCTGCGCGGCGGCGAGCTGCGCTTCGGTGGCGGGATCGGCGACGCGGACCTTGGTGGCGGGCGCGGCTGCGACGCGCGCCTTCGGTGCCGGCGTCTGCGCGGCGGCCAGGCCGCCGGCGAGCGCGAGCGCCACGGCCAGGCCCAGCAGGGAACGGGTGCGGATGGGTTGCATGCAAACCTCTTGGTCGGGATTCGATGGCATGGATGCGGCGCGGGAAGAAAGCGTCGCAGTGGTGTTCAGTCGACGCGCACCAGCGCGCCGTCGTAGCGTTCGCCCTGCGCGACCAGCCAGCGGCGCGTGCTCTCGAAGCCGACGGATTCGCGCAGCGTGTCCACGCGTGCCTGCCACAGCGTGAGCTGGCGGTCGCGCGGAAGATCGGACCGGGCGAGGGCGGCATCGATGCGGGCGAGCTGGCGATCCAGGTCGACCGCGACTTCGGCGGCGGCGCCGCTGGACACGCGATCGTCGCGCGCCACGTCGAGCAGGCGTTCGAGTTGCGCGGATTCGGACTGGAGCGCGACGAGCGGATCGGCGGGCGTCGTGGCGGTGGCGGTCGTGGCGACCACGTTCGGCGCAACCGCGGGCATCGGGCCGAGCAACCGCAACGGCACGATCAGCACGAGGACGAGCGCGGCGGCGATCGCCAGGCGCACCGGCCACTGCGGACGCGCGCGCACGCGCAGGCGCGGCGCGATGTCGGGCCATGCATCGCGGTCGGGACGTTCGAGCGGCAACGCGGCGAACGCGGCGCCCCAATCGGCGGGCGCGCCTCCCTGGGTGGAGCGGATGTCGTCAGGCATGTGCAGCCTCCGGGACCTGGAGCACTGCGCGCAGCTTCTTCGTGCCGCGCGCGAGTTGTGACTTGGAAAAACTGGGCGTGCGCTGCATCAGCGCCGCGATTTCGTCGTGCGTGTAGCCCTCGCCGTGGTACAGCCACAGCACGCTGCGCGTGGCCGTCGGCAACGTCGCCAGCGCGCGCTGCAGCAGCGCCGCATCGGCGGCGGCCGGCGGCAGCGGCGCGAGGTCCTCGGCGTATTCGGACGGATCGTCGACGCCGATTTCCTGCGCGAGCCGCTTGTCGCGACGCAGGCGCATCAGCGCCTCGTTCACCGCGATCTGGCGCAACCAGCCCCAGAACGGACTGCCGTCGCCGCGGAACTCGCCGATCCGGCCCAGCACCTTGAGCATCGTTTCCTGCAGCACGTCCTGTGCCTCCTCGCGGTTGCCGGCGATGCGCAGCGCCAGGGTGAACACCGGGCGCTCGAACCACCGGTAGAGCTGCTCGAACGCCGCGCGATCCCCGGCCCGTGCGCGGGCGAGGAGGGCGTCGGGGACATCGATGGCGAAGCTCGAATGACCGGTCATGTGCATGGCTGGATGCCCGAGGGGGCGAAACCGTCGCAGGCCCCCGGCAACCCTATACTCCGGCCGACCTGAGCATGGGGAGTGTGGCTATGTCGTTGAGCTGGATCCTGACCGCGGTCGTCGTCTTCTTCGCCATCGTGCTCGTGTCCAAGGCGGTGCGGATGGTGCCGCAGGGCTTCGAGTGGACCGTCGAGCGCTTCGGGCGCTACACCCACACGCTGAGCCCGGGCCTGCACTTCCTCGTGCCGATCTACCAGCGCATCGGGCGCAAGATCAACATGATGGAACAGGTGATGGACGTGCCCAGCCAGGACGTCATCACCAAGGACAACGCCGTGGTGAAGGTGGACGGCATCGTCTTCTTCCAGGTGCTCGACGCGGCCAAGGCCGCCTACGAGGTCGCGCAGCTGGAGGTCGCCATCCTCAACCTGGTGATGACCAACATCCGTACCTCGATCGGTTCGATGGACCTGGACGAGTCGCTCTCCAAGCGCGACGAGATCAACGCGAAGGTGCTGGTGGCGGTGGACGCGGCGACGCATCCGTGGGGCCTGAAGGTCAACCGCATCGAACTGAAGGACATCCAGCCGCCGCGCGACCTCATCGATTCGATGGCGCGGCAGATGAAGGCCGAACGCGAGAAGCGCGCCAACATCCTGGAAGCCGAGGGCCACCGCGCCGCGGCCATCCTGCGCGCCGAAGGCGAGAAGCAGGCCGCGATCCTGGAAGCCGAAGGCCATCGCGAAGCCTCGTTCCGCCAGGCCGAAGCGCGCGAGCGCCTGGCCGAAGCGGAAGCGAAGGCGACGCAGGTCGTGTCCGATGCCATCGCCGGCGGCAACGTCAACGCCATCAATTACTTCGTCGCGCAGAAATACATCGAGGCCTTCAAGTCGCTGGCCGAGGCGCCGAACCAGAAGTTCGTGCTGATGCCGATGGAATCCTCCGGCGTGCTCGGTTCGCTCGGCGGCATCGCGGAACTGGCGCGCGAAGCGCTCGGTGCACCGCGCATGGCCGCCAAGCCGATCGCGCCGCCGCCCACGCCGCGCCCGGCCGGGAGCTGACCCATGCGCATGGATGTCTTCGCGTGGGCCGCCATCGCGCTGCTGCTGTGCGCGGCGGAGATGATCGCGCCGGGCGCCTTCCTGTTGTGGCTCGGGTTCGCCGCGGCCGCGGTGTTCTTCGTCGTGCTACTGGTACCCGGGATCTCGGTGCTGTCGCAGGCCGTGCTGTTCGGCGTGCTGGGCGTGCTGTCGATCCTCGCGTGGCGGCGCTGGGCGCGCGGTCGCGGGCGCGCCAGCGACGACCCGGTGCTCAACAAGCGCACCGCCGCGCTGATCGGGCGCGTGGTCCCGCTGGAGCGCGGGATCGTCAACGGACACGGGCGCGTGCAGATCGCCGATGCGTTCTGGGACGTGGTCGGGCCGGAGTTGCCGGCCGGCACGCCGGTGCGCGTGCTCTCGGCCGAAGGCATGACGTTGCGGGTGGAAGCGGCCGGCTGAGCTTGCCGGCGATGCGATAATCCGGCGCTTCGGCCGCCGCCTTGCGGCCGCCCCCCACGGAGCCGGTGCATGACGCGCAAGACCATCCTCAACGACACCCATCGTTCGCTCGGCGCGAAGATGGTGGACTTCGGCGGCTGGGACATGCCGCTGCACTACGGTTCCCAGGTGGACGAGCACCACCTCGTCCGCAGCGACGCGGGCATGTTCGACGTCTCGCACATGACGGTGGTGGACCTGCGCGGCGCGCGCGTGCGCGAGTTCCTGCGCAAGCTGGTCGCCAACTCCGTCGACAAGCTGAAGGTGCCGGGCAAGGCGTTCTACACCGCGATGCTCGATCCGCAGGGCGGCGTGATCGACGACCTGATCGTGTACTTCATGGGCGAGGAATGGTTCCGCCTGGTGGTCAACGCCGCCACGCGCGACAAGGACCTGGCGTGGATCACGGGCGAGGCGAAGGCCTTTGACGTGTCGGTGAGCGAACGCCCGGAGTTCGGCATGGTCGCCGTGCAGGGACCGACCGCGCGCGAACGCGTGGTCGGCCTGCTCGACGCGGCGAGCGCGCCGGTCGTGCAGAAGCTCGCGCGCTTCGCCGCGGTGGAGGCCACCTCGCGCGACGGCGTGCCGCTGTTCGTGGCGCGCACGGGCTACACCGGTGAAGACGGTTTCGAAATCATCGTCCCCGAAGCGCAGGCGCCCGCATTCTGGAACGCGCTGCTCGCCGCCGGCGTCAAACCCGCCGGCCTGGGCGCGCGCGACACGCTGCGCCTGGAAGCCGGCATGAACCTCTACGGCCAGGACATGGACGAGACCACCACGCCGTACGAGGCGGGCATGGCATGGACCGTCGCGCTCGATGAAGGCCGCGACTTCACCGGCCGTGCCGCGCTCGAAGCGCAGCGCGCCGCCGGCGTACCGCGCCAGATGATCGGCCTGGTGATGGACGAGAAGGGCGTGCTGCGCCACGGGCAGAAGGTGCTCACCGACAACGGCGACGGCGAGATCCTGTCGGGCACGTTCTCCCCGACGCTCGGCAAGGCGATCGCGTTCGCGCGCGTGCCGTCGGGCGAACCGGGCCAGGTGCGCGTGGACATCCGCGGGCGCGAAGTGCCGGTGCGGGTGGTGAAGTTCCCGTTCGTGCGCGAAGGCAAGGCGCAACCCGGCATCTGACCAAAGGCATGCGGCGCGCTTGATTTCGCGCCGGTGCCCTTCGCTACACTACGACCCACCCCCCGACGACGTAGAGCACGGAGCAACGCGAATGAACGAGATCCCCGGCGACCTGAAGTTCATGAAGTCCCATGAGTGGGCGCGCGTCGAAGGCGACGGCAAGGTCACCATCGGCATCTCCGACCACGCGCAGGGCCTGCTCGGCGACCTGGTGTACGTCGAGCTGCCGAACGTCGGCGACCGCGTCGAACAGGGCACGGCGAGCGCCGTGGTGGAGTCGGTCAAGGCGGCGTCCGATGTGTATTCGCCCGTCACGGGCAAGGTCGTCGCGGTCAACACCGCGCTGGCCGACAAGCCGGAAACGATCAACGAAGACGCCTACGGCGAAGGCTGGATCTTCGTCGTCGAAGCCGAAGAGCCGGAGCAACTCAACGATCTCCTCGGCCCCGACGACTACGCCGAACTGCTCGAAGCCGAAGACCACTGACGCGCGTTCCGAACACGGTCGCGCACGTCGCGACACACCCGATCCGGCCGCCTCGCGCGGCCGGATTCGTTTCCGGTGTTCGCGCAGTTCCGCGCAAATCGGGTGTTGCGACGCGCCATCGCGAAAACTTTTTTGCGGCCGACAAACGGTCGCGAACTTGCCCGCGCGGGCAACGCCGAACGGCGTCGTCGACGATCGCGCGCGGCATGCGCGACGGTCGCGATCCGCGTTCGCGTTTTTGTTGCAGTGCTGAAATCAAGATGTTTTTTGCAAGCGATGTCGCGACGGCGCGCCGCGCGCGACCGCGCACCCCTCGCCGCGCACGCACCGCCGACCCGCGCGCGCGGCGCCCGACGCGGCCCCCCGCGGGAGAAAAAAATCAAGGGGGGTTGTTGACATCGCAAAAAAGCCTAATTAGGTTTCGCCGCATCTGCCGCCCGTGCGGAAAAGAGTGAGTCTGAAAAACACGACAACGCGCACCACGAAACGGACCTCCGCCCGGACACAACACACGGTGGATGCAGGCCCCGTTTCCTTCGCGAAATCGCACAGGCACCAAATCCATCAAACCCGCGACGCTCGGCGTGGCGGGTTTTTTATTGCCGCGGCCCTGCCGTCGCGGTGCACCGAATCCGTCCCGGCGCGCCTGGCGCGTCGGCGGTTGGCCGCGGGTCCGACTCCCGCGGCGTCGCTTCGAACTGGGCAGTTCTAGCCAAGCAAGTCCACTGACGAGGAGCCATCCCATGGCCATGAAGAAAGCTGCGAAGAAGTCCGCCAAGAAGGCGACGAAGAAGACCGCCCGTAAATCGGCGGCCAAGAAGACCGTCCGCAAGGCCGGTGCCAAGAAGGCTGCGAAGAAGACGGCGAAGAAGGCCGTCCGCAAGACCGCGAAGAAGACGGCGAAGAAGGCCGTCCGCAAGACCGCCAAGAAGGCTGTCCGCAAGACTGCGAAGAAGGCCGCGAAGAAGGCCGTCCGCAAGACCGCGAAGAAGGCTGCGAAGAAGACCGCCCGCAAGGGTGCAGCCAAGAAGACCGCCCGCAAGTCGGCCGCCAAGAAGACCGTCCGCAAGGCCGGCGCCAAGAAGGCGACCAAGAAGCGCGCTGCGAAGAAGGCCGCCAAGAAGCCTGCAGCCAAGAAGGCCCGCAAGGCCTCGCGCAAGTCGGCACCGGTGAACATGCCGGCGCCCGTCATGCCGATGATGTAAGCAAGACCCGAAGCCGTAATCGAGACCCCATCCCGCGTTTGCCCAGGCGGGGTGGGGTTTTCTTTTGGGGTGACGAAAACAGGAACGCCGGCGCGAGGCCGGCGTTTTGCGTTCCAGCCGAAGCGGATTACTTCGGCGAGGCGGTGGACGTGTTGGCGTCGGCGCCGGCCTGCGTGGCCGGGGTGCGGCCCTCGGCATACAGCAGGTCGTCGGACGGTTCGACATCGAGCCAGCGCTGCGCGGGCATGCCGATCGCGCGGTCGATGATCGTGGGCAACAGGCCCGACGGCAGCGAGCTTTCGCTGTTCCAGAGGATGGCGACGCCGAGGTCGCGTTCCGGCAGCAGCGCGACCAGGCCGCGATAGCCCTGCACCGCACCGCCGTGGAAGACAAGCTGGTGGCCCGCGTAGTCGTACACGCGCCAGCCGATCGCATAGCTCGCGGCGGACAGGCGCGCGCGGCGCCACGACGACCCGCGCACTTCGCCCGGCGTGGACACCAGCGGTGCATGCAACGTGGCGAGCAGCGGCGCGGGCAGCACGTCGGGGCGATGGCCGCCCTGCGCGATGAGCCACTGCGCCATGTCGGAGATGCTGGCGTTGACGCCGGCGGCCGGGGCCACCTGGTAGTAGTTCGGCTTCGGCGTGATCGACACCCAGCCACCGCGACCGTGCACGTGCGGCTTGGCCCAGCGCGGGCTCGCTTCGATGCCTTCCAGGCCGTAGCTCGCATCGTTCATGCCCAGCGGCTTGAAGATGCGGCGCTCGACTTCCTGGCTGTAGAAGCTGCCGGTGGCGGCGAACACCACGTCGCCGATCAGGCTGAAGGCGATGTTCTGGTAGCCGTAGCAATCGCCGGGCAGGCACGCGGCCGGCGCGTACGCGAGCTTCTGCGTGAGCGAGCGGTAGTCGACGTTGCCCTCGAGGTCGCGGTCGTAGGTGTTGTGCACCAGGCCCACGCGATGGCTGAGGACGTCGGCCACCGTGAGGCGCTGCGTGGCGTACGCATCGCGCAGGTGGAAGTCGGGCAGGAAGTCGGTGACGCGGCTGTCCCACCGCAGCTGCCCGTCGTTGACGAGCAGGCCGGTCATCGTGCCGGCGAAGGCCTTGGACAACGACGCGAGGCGGAAGACGGTGTGCGTGTCGACCGGCTCGGCCGCGCGCGTATCGGTGATGCCGTAGCCGCGAAGCGAGACGATGCGCCCGTTCTGCACGATGGCCATCGCCATGCCCGGGATGCGCTGGTCCACGACCAGTTGCTGGGCGATGTCCTCGAACATGCGGACGTTGAAGCCGTCGGCGACCGGGAGCGGGTGGGGCACCAGGCCCGTGGGGCTGATGACGGGCGCGGCGGACGCGACCTGCACCGGCGTGCGGACCACCGGCGCCGAAGGCGCGGGCGTGTCCCAACGAAGCGGCGTCTGGGCCGCGGAACCGACGGCGAGCGGAAGGAGCAGGCCGGCGATGGCCCCCCTTGCGATTGCCCGAATTGAAGCGCCTTTCATCGGGCGATCCCCCTGCGTATGCTGCGATTGCTGGCGGATCATAGCGCCACGCCCACGGTTTGCATGAACGCGCGTCAATAAAACAAGGGGAAGTTCTGATGATCGGCTTGTTGATCCTGCTTGCGCTTGTCGTCGTCGTCGGCTTCTGGGTCATGGGGATGTACAACGGGCTGGTCACCGCCCGGAACGCCTTCAAGAATGCGTTCGCGCAGATCGACGTGCAGCTGCAGCGCCGCTTCGACCTCATCCCGAACCTGGTCGAGACCGTGAAGGGCTACATGGCGCACGAGCGCGGCACGCTGGAAGAGGTGATCGCCGCGCGCGGCGCCGCGATGGCGGGCCTGTCCGCCGCGAAGGCCAGCCCGGGCGATCCGTCCGCGATGGCCGAGCTGGCCAACTCGCAGGGCGTCCTGAATGGCGCACTGGGTCGCCTGATGGCGGTGGCCGAGGCCTATCCGGACCTCAAGGCCAACCAGAACATGATGCAGCTCACCGAGGAGCTGACGTCCACCGAAAACAAGGTGGCGTTCGCGCGCCAGGCCTTCAACGATTCGGTGATGACGTACAACAACCGGCGCGAGACCTTCCCGTCCTCCATCTTCGCGGGCATGTTCAATTTCCTGCCGGCCGCCTTGCTCGAGATCCCGGCGGAGCAGCAGGCGCAGGTGCGCGCCGCGCCGAAAGTGCAGTTCTGATCGAACGACGCCGCGCCCGGCGTGAGGCCGGGCGCGCGCCGATGGGGACCTTCGCATGAATTTCTTCGAACGCCAGGCAGCCGCGCGGCGGAGTTCCTCGCGCCTCGTGCTCCTGTTCGCGCTGGCGGTGGCCGGCATGGTGCTCGCGGTGGATGGCGCGGCGTGGCTCGTGTTCGGCAGCAGCGGCGCCGATCCGGGCGAGACCGGCGCGTTGCTCGCGTTCACCACGCTGCTCACGATCGGCATCGTCGGGCTGGGATCGCTGTACCGCATCGCCTCGCTGCGCGGCGGCGGCGAACCGGTCGCGCAGCAGATGGGCGGCACGCCCGTCGCGGCCGACACCACCGACTTCAGCATGCGCCGCCTGCGCAACGTGGTCGAGGAAATCGCGATCGCCTCCGGCGTGCCGGTGCCGAAGATCTACGTGCTCGAAGAAGAGTCGGCGATCAACGCGTTCGCCGCGGGTTATTCGCCGTCGGACGCGGTCATCGCGGTCACGCGCGGCGCGCTCGACAAGTTGAACCGCGACGAGTTGCAGGGTGTCATCGCGCACGAGTTCAGCCACATCCTCAACGGCGACATGCGGCTGAACATCCGCCTGATGGGTGTGCTGTTCGGCATCCTGATGATGGGGATCATCGGCCGGAAGATCCTGGTGAACGCGCGCTACGGCGGGCGCAACAACAAGGGCGCGGGCGTGATCATGATCGCGGCGCTCATCGCGATCGTGGTGGGCTACGTCGGCGTGTTCTTCGGCCGCATGATCAAGGCCGGCGTCGCGCGCCAGCGCGAAACGCTGGCCGACGCGTCGGCGGTGCAGTTCACGCGGCAGACCACCGGCCTGGCCGGCGCGCTGAAGAAGATCGGCGGGCTCGATGAAGGCTCGCGCCTCACCGCCAGCCAGAACACGGAAGAAGTGAGCCACATGCTGTTCGGCGAAGGCCTCGACTTCTCGGGCCTGTTCGCCACGCATCCGCCGCTGCTCGAACGCATCCAGGCGCTGGAGCCGCAGTTCCGCGCCGACCAGCTGGAGGCGCTGCAACGCAAGTGGCTCGACACGCCGCCGGACGGGCTGGAAGAAGACGTGCAGCTCGGCCTCGTGTCGCCGAAGGACGGCACGTTGCCATCGCCCACCGCGCAATTCGCGGTGACGCCACCGATGGTGGTCGCGCAGGTCGCGCAGCCGTCGCCGGACGACTACAAGCGCGCCGATGCGATCGCCGAACGCATCCCCGACGCCGTGCGCACGCTGGCCGGGCAACGCGATGCGGTGATGCCGTTGCTGCTCGGCTTGCTGCTCGACGAAGACCAGCAGGTGGCGTCGCTGCAGCGCGAGGAGATCGCCGCGCGCCTCGGCATGGCGATGTCGGAACATGCGCGCCAGTTGCGCAACGACCACCTGGCGACGCTGCACCCGGCGCTGCGCCTGCCCTTGGCTTCCATCGCATTCCCCGTGCTGCGCCTGCGCCCGCGCCCGGAACTCGACACCTTCCTCGACACGGTGCACGCGATCGTCCACGCAGACGGCCGCGTGTCGTTGTTCGAATACTGCCTCGGCCGCCTGCTGCAGGTGCAGGTACGCGAATCGCTCGATCCCTCGCGCCATGCGCGCTTCGGCCGCACGCCGCTCGCGCTGGTGCGCAGCGAGATTTCCACGCTGCTGTGCGTCGTCGCGCAGTGCGGGCACGAAGACCCGGAGATGGCCAAGCGCGCCTACCTCACCGGCATCCAGCGCGTGTTGCCCAGCGACCACCTGCCGTACCTGGCGCGGCCGCAGGGCGCGCTGGCGCTGGAGGAAACGTGGGGGCCGCTCGACGGGCTGGATCCGCTCGCCAAGCAATCGCTGGTGGAAGGCATCACCGCGACGATCGGCCACGACAACCAGGTGACGGTGGGCGAGGCGGAACTGCTGCGCACGATCTGCGCCGCCCTGCATTGCCCGTTGCCGCCGATGCTGGAAACCGCGCCCCGCGCGCGCTGACCCGGCGGCCGCGGATCAGCGTCCGCGGATCAGGTCGGATGCGCGCTCGGCGATCATCATCGTCGGCGCGTTGGTGTTGCCGCCGATCAGCGTGGGCATCACCGAGGCATCGATCACGCGCAGGCCTTCGACGCCACGCACGCGCAGGTCGTTGTCGACCACCGACGCCGCGTCGCTGCCCATCCGGCACGTGCCGACCGGGTGGTACACGGTCTCGGCCTTCGCGCGGATGAAGTCCGCGAGTTCGGCGTCCGACAGGTCGTTGCGCGCGGGGAAGATCGGCGCGCCGCGATAGGGATCGAAGGCCTTCTGCGCGAACAGCGTGCGCGAGACTTTCGCGCACTCCACCATCATCCGCAGGTCGAAGCCTTCCGCGTCGCTCAGGTAATTCGCTTCGATGCGCGGCTTGTCGCCGGCGCGGTTGCTGGCGAGCGCGATGCGGCCGCGGCTCCGCGGGCGCAGGAAGCAGGCGTGCAGCGTGTAGCCGTCGCCGCGCAGGCGATGGCGGCCGTGGTCGTCGAGCATCGCGGGGACGAAGTGGAACTGGATGTCGGGGCGATCGTCCGGCGCGAGCGCCGAGCGCACGAACCCGCCGCCCTCGGCGATGTTGCTGCTGCCGGGGCCGCTGTGGCCGCGCAGGTAGTAGTCGAACGCGATCTTGAGGTCGCCCACGCGGTCGTAGGTGATCGGCTGCGTGGAATGCTGCAGCGAGCAGATGTCGAGATGGTCCTGCAGGTTCGCGCCGACGTTGGGTGCATCGTGCACGACGTCGATCTTGAGGCGACGCAACGCATCCGCCGGCCCGACGCCCGACAACATCAGCAGTTGCGGCGAATTGATCGCACCGCCGCTCAGCAACACCTCCCGCGTCGCCTCGTAATGGAACGCCTGCCCGCGCACGACGCAGGTCACGCCGTCGGCGCGCCCCTTGTCGAAGGTGATGCGGCTGACCATCGCATCGGTGCGCACGACGAGGTTGGGCCGCGAGCGTGCGGGATTGAGGTAGGCCACCGACGCCGAACACCGCGCGCCGTCCTTCTGCGTCACCTGGTACAGGCCGACGCCTTCCTGGCGCGGGCCGTTGAAATCGTCGTTGCGCGCATAGCCCGCCTGCACGCCCGCTTCGATGAACGCTTCGGACAGCGGGTTCACGTAACGCAGGTCCGACACCGACAACGGACCATCGCCGCCATGCAAAGCATCCGCGCCGCGCGTGTTGCCTTCGTTGCGCCGGAAGTAGGGCAGCACCGCGTCCCACGACCAGCCGGTCGCGCCCTGCGCGGCCCAGTCGTCGTAGTCGCGCGCATGGCCGCGGATGTAGCACATCGCGTTGATCGAACTGGAGCCGCCGAGCACCTTGCCGCGCGGCCACCACAGGGTGCGGTTGTCGAGGTGTGGTTCCGGCGCGGTGTCGTAGTCCCAGTTCACGCCCTTCTTGCCGACCAGCTTGGCCAGGCCCGCGGGCATGTGGATGAAGGGATGCCAGTCGCGCGGGCCGGCTTCGAGCAACAGCACGCGCACGTGCGGGTCTTCGGAAAGGCGGTTGGCGAGCACGCAGCCGGCGGAGCCGGCGCCGATGATGATGTAGTCGAACGCGTGCACGGTGGATCCCGGGACAAGGCTGCGCGACGGTAGGCCGCGGGGATGGAGCAAGTACTCCAGGCATGGTAGCCATCCCCGCGACCTTTGGGCTAACGTGCCCCGGCACCCGCGCAGCCCCCACGGAAACCCATGGCGCCAACGGATCCCCGCGAAACGGATGGCGGCGCGCGCGCGTCGCGCGTCCGGGTGCGCCTGGTGGACCAGCCCGCGGCGCTGTGGTGGTCGCTGCTCTACTTCTTCAGCCTGCTGTGCGGCTACTACGTGCTGCGCCCCGTGCGCGATGCGATGGGCTCGTCGGGCGATGCGCTCACCGTGTTCCCGCGTTCGTGGGTGGCCTGGGCCACCGCGCGCGGCTGGGACATCACCGACTTCACGCTGCAGATCCTGTTCACGGGCACCTTCCTCGGGATGCTGTTGCTGCAGCCGTTGTACGGCGCGCTCGTGGCGCGCTTCCCGCGGCGCGTGTTCCTGCCGGTGGTGTACCTGGTCTTCATCGCGTGCCTGCTCACGTTCTACGTCGCGTTCCACCAGGCGTGGCCGGGGCGGGGCGTGGCGTTCTTCGTGTGGACGGCGGTGTTCAACCTGTTCGCGGTGAGCGTGTTCTGGAGCTTCATGGCGGACGTGTTCGACGATGCGCACGCCAAGCAGGTGTACGGCTACATCGGCGCGGGCGGCACGATCGGCGCGCTGGTGGGCCCGGTCATCACGCTGCACCTGGCGCAGCGCATCGGCGTGGGCAACCTGCTGCTCGTGTCGGCCGGGTTCCTGTGCGTGTGCCTGCTGTGCATCCTGCAGCTGCGTCCGTGGGCGATCCTGCGCGAACGCGCGCGCGGCGAAGCGAGCGGCGAACAGGCGATGGGCGGCTCGATCTGGGCGGGCCTGCGCCTGGTCGCGCGCGAACCGCTGCTGCGCGCACTTGCCATCCTGATGTTCTTCGGCGTCGGCGTGGGCACGCTGCTCTACAACGAGCAGGCCGCGATCACGCGCCATGCCTTCACGGACGATGCGGCGCGCACGGCGTTCTACGCCAACATCGACCTGGCCATCAACGGCCTGGCGATCGTCATCCAGTTGTTCGTCACGCGGTGGCTGTTGCGCACGCACGGCGTGGCGCCGGCGTTGCTGATTCCCGCGTTCGCGGTGCTGGCGGGGTTCTCGATCCTGGCGGCCTCGCCGTTCCCGATGATGGTCGCGATCGTGCAGGTGGTCACCCGCGCGGGCGAGTTCTCGCTGGGCAAGCCGGCGCGCGAGACGATCTACACGCGCGTGCCCCGCGAATGGCGTTACAAAGGCAAGGCCGTGATCGACACGTTCGTGTACCGCGGCGGCGACCTCAGCTTTGCGTGGGTGCACAAGGGGCTGTCGCTGTTCGGTTCGCACATCGTGTTCCTGGGCGGCGTCGGCATCGCCGGCGCCATGACCTTCGGCGCATGGCGCGTCATCCGCGCCCAGCGCACGCTGCCTGGCGACGCGTCGCGCGCCGGCCCCACCACCGGAGATCCCGCCGCATGACCAACCGCCGCGCATTCCTCAAAGCCTCGCTCGCCACCGCCGGCCTCGCCGCGCTGCCCGCGTTCGCACGCAAGCCGAAGGCGCCGGAGCCGCGCAAGCCCGGCGATCCGATGACCATCCTCGTCATGGGCGGCACGGGTTTCCTCGGCCCGCACTTCGTCGAAGCCGCGCGCGCGAAGGGCCACAAGCTCACGCTGTTCAACCGCGGCAAGACCAATCCCACGCGCTTCAGCGGCGAGGAATTCAAGGACATCGAACAACTGCACGGCGACCGCAAGACCGACATGAAAGCCTTGTCGGGCCGGCGCAAGTGGGATGCGGTGCTGGACACGTCCGCGTACCTGCCCGCCGATGTCACGCGTTCGACGCAGCTGCTGGGCAAGCGCGTCGACCAGTACCTGCTGGTGTCGACGGTGTCGGTGTACGCGAAGATGGACACGCCGAACCAGGACGAAACCGCGCCGCTCGCGGTGCTCGCCAATCCGAACGTCACCGAAGTCACGGGCGACACGTATGGCGGTTTGAAGGCGCTGTGCGAGCAGGCCGCCAACAAGGAAATGCCCGGGCGCGTGACCATCGTGCGGCCCGGCCTGATCGTCGGGCCCGGCGACAACACGGATCGCTTCACGTACTGGCCGGCGCGCGCGGACCGCGGCGGCGAAATCCTCGGGCCCGGCAGCGCGTCGGACCCGACGCAGTTCATCGATGTTCGCGACCTCGCCGCGTTCCTGCTCAAGGCGCTGGAAGACCAACGCTTCGGCACGTTCAACGCCGATGCGCCCGCGGGCAAGCTGACGATGGGCGAAGTCATCGCCACGGCGCAGCGCGTGTCCGGCAAGCCGTCGAAGGTGACGTGGGTGCCGGCGGACTTCCTCGACCAGCAACACGTCAGCGCGTGGCAGGACATGCCGGTGTGGATCCCGCCGGTCGGGGAATACGCGGGCTTCGGGCGCGTGAGCAGCGCGAAGGCGCAGGCGGCGGGGCTCACGTACCGGCCGCTCGAGACGACCACCGCCGACACGCTGGCGTACTGGCACACGTTGCCGGAAGACCGCCGCGCCGCACCGAAGGCGGGGCTGTCGATGGTGCGCGAAGCCGAAGTGCTGCAGGCGTGGCACAAATCGCAGGCGCCGGCGCCGGTGAAGAAGGCGAAGCCCAAGGCGCCGGCGAAGAAGGGATCGTCGAAGAAGTCGTCGTCCAAGAAAAAGAAGCACTGACATGTCGCTGCCCGCCATGGTCGTCGTCGCGCTCGTCGCGCTGCTGCACGGATGGTTCCTCGTGCTCGAGATGTTCCTGTGGACGAAGCCGGCGGGGTTGAAGACGTTCCGGCTCACGCCGGAATTCGCCGCGCAGTCGCGCACGCTGGCCGCGAACCAGGGGCTCTACAACGGCTTCCTCGCGGCGGGGCTGGTCTACGGACTGGCGATGCAGTCGCGCGAGATCGTGCTGCTGTTCCTGGTGTTCGTCATCGTGGCCGGTGCCTACGGCGCCGCGACGGTGAACAAGCGCATCTTCTTCGTCCAGGCCTTCCCCGCGATCATCGCGTCGGTGCTGGTCGGCTGGCGCTAGCGCTTCGGCGATACCCACATGGCGATGCGTGCGCGGAAGACGTCCGCGCCCTGCGGATCGCGCACCGACACGGTGACCGGCAGGTCGTAGCCCTGCGTGGATTCGACGGCGGCGATGTCCGGCGTGGCGACGGCGTGCATCGTGCCGTTCGCCTTGCCCAGGTACTCGACCTGCATGCCCTTCGGGATCCAGCGCATCGAGGCGGGGATCGTCGCGTCGGTCATCAGGCCACCCGCGAATTCGGCGAGGTTGCACAACGCGATCGCATGCACCGTGCCGATGTGGTTGGTCACCTTGCGGCGATGCGCGATCGACGCTTCGCAACGGCCCGGTCCGAGCACCGTGATGCGCGGTGCGATGCTGGCGAAGTAGGGCGCGCGCCAGCACACGGCGCGCGCGAACATCCAGTGGCCGCCAGGCCAGCGCGTGATCCGGCGGTAGAGTTGCAGCACCGACATGCGGTCAGGCCGCGGCGCGCGAATCGCCGACGCCGGCCAGGCGGTCGAACGACGCCGCGCGCAGTTCCCACGCTTCGAAGTCGTCGACGGTGATCGCATCGAGCGTCATCGCGCGCAGTTCTTCCAGCTGCTTGCGTTCGTCGGCGGTGATCCAGCCTTCGCGCACGCCTTCGTCCAGCTGCGCGTCGAACTCGAGCGCTTCGATGTCGCTGTTCTTCAGCGCCTTGAGGAACTTGCGTTCCACCGGTTCGGCCAGGATCACCTTAGGCAAGTAGCTGTCGATGCGGCCCGCCGGATTGTTGGCCGTCGGCGCGAGGAACACGCCGTCGCCCATCCGCTGGCGCGCGTCGCACGGCGTCATCAGCAGCGATGCGGCGCGATGGCCAAGCTGGTCGCTCGGCGCCTGGGCGCGGCGGCCCCACGGGAAGATCAGCATCCACAATACGTAGCCGATCGGGCGGATCGGGAAGTTGCGCAATGCACCGGACAACGCGGTTTCGATCTTGTTGATCGCATCGTGGAACGCCCACGCGAGCAGCGGACGATCGCCGGCCGGGCGGCCTTCGTCTTCGTAGCGCTTGAGCATGCTGCTGCAGATGTACAACTGGCTGAGTACGTCGCCGAGGCGGCCGGACAGCGATTCCTTGAACTTCAGCTTGCCGCCGAGCAGCAGCATCGACGTATCGGCCATCAGCGCGAGCGCGGCCGAATAGCGATCGAGCTTGCGGTAGAAGCGGCGCGTGTAGTCGTCGCCCGGCGCCTTGCCGATGCGCGCGCTGGTCAGGCCGAACCACAGGCTGCGCACGGCATTGGAAAACGCGAAGCCGATGTGGCCGAACAGCGCGTCGTCGAACTGGTCGATGCGCGCGACCGGATCCTCCAGCTGCGCCGACTTCATTTCCTTCATCACCCACGGGTGGCACAGGATCGCGCCCTGGCCGAAGATCATCAGCGAGCGCGTCATGATGTTCGCGCCTTCCACCGTGATGCTGATCGGCGTGGCCTGCCACGCGCGGCCGAGGTAATTGCGCGGTCCGAGGATGATGCCCTTGCCGCCATGGACGTCCATCGCATCGATGACGACTTCGCGGCCCATCTGCGTGCAGTGGTACTTGGCGATGGTGGAAGGCACGGCGGGGTTTTCGCCGCGCGCCACGGCAGCCGCCGTCGCCTGCGACAAGGCACTGATCGCGTACGCCTTGCCGGCGATGCGCGCGAGCGCCTCTTCGACGCCTTCGAAACGCCCGACGGACAAGCCGAACTGCTTGCGGATGCGCGCGTACGCACCGGTGACGACGGCCGCGAGCTTCGCGCCGCCGCTGGCGGTGGAGGGCAGGGTGATCGAACGCCCGATCGACAGGCATTCCATCAGCATCTGCCAGCCCTTGCCGGCGTAGTCCTCGCCGCCGATCAGCTGCGACAGCGGGACGAAGATGTCCTTGCCGTGGATCGGGCCGTTCTGGAACGGCGAATTGAGCGGGAAGTGGCGGCGGCCGATGTCGAGCCCGGGCGTGTCGCGCGGCACGAGTGCGAGCGAGATGCCGATGTCCTTCTTGTCGCCGAGCAATCCGTCCGGGTCGTACATGCGGAACGCCACGCCGATCAGCGTGGCCACCGGCGCGAGCGTGATGTAGCGCTTGTTGAGCGTGAGGCGGAAGCCGAGCACGTTGGCGCCGTTCCAGTCGCCCATGCACACGATGCCGTAGTCGGGGATCGAGGTTGCATCGGAACCGGCGAACGGGCCGGTGAGCGCGAAGCACGGCACTTCGCGGCCGTCGGCCAGGCGCGGGAGGTACTCGGATTTCTGTTCGTCGGTGCCGTAGTGCATCAGCAGTTCGGCCGGGCCCAGCGAGTTGGGCACGCCGACGGTGGAACTGACGACGGTGGAAATCGACGCGAGCTTCTGGATGACCTTGTGGTTCATCAGTGCCGAGAAGCCCAGGCCGCCGTATTCCTTCGGAATGTTGAGGCCGAAGAACTTGTGCTCCTTGACGAATTCCCACAGCTCCGGCGGCAGGTCCGCGCGCACGTGGGTGATGTCCCAGTCGTTGGTCATGCGGCACAGCTGTTCGCACGGGCCGTCGAGGAAGGCCTGTTCTTCCGCGGTGAGTTCGGGCTTGGGCAGCGAGAGCAACTTGTCCCAGTCCGGCTTGCCCGAGAACAGCTCGCCTTCGAAGCCGACGGTGCCGGCTTCCAGCGCGGTGCGTTCGGTGTCCGACAGCGGGGGCAGCAGTCGCGTGTAGAACTTCAGCAAGGGCGTGGTGATGCGCGGCTTGCGGAACTGCGGGACGAGGAGCGGGATGGCGATGGCGGCGACGATCAGGGCGGCGACGATGGTGGCGACGCCGTTGGCGCCGAGCAGCCAGGCCACCACGAGCAGCGAAGCGGTCATCGCGGCCCAGTACGCCAGCCGCATGCGGTGGTAGGAGGCGAACATCGCGGCGAGCAACAACAAGAGGAAAGGAACGGCGACGCTCATCGGAAGCTCCGGTTGATTCGATCGGTGCGCGGGGGCACCATACGCCCAAGTATGGGTAGCCCTTCCGAAGCCTGTCAACGCATCGGAGGCGTGCCACGTATCACGCGCTGCATACTCTTGCCATAACAACCGTACGGTAAACTTCCGCCATGACCGAAGCCGCCGCCCGCCAGGAACGCAATGCGCGATTGAGCGCCGAGGATTGGGCGCAGGCCGCGCTGGACCAGATCGCCGAACAAGGCGTGGCCTCGGTGGCGGTGGAACCGCTGGCCCGCAGGCTGGGCGTCACCAAGGGCAGCTTCTACTGGCATTTCCCGTCGCGCGAGGCCTTGCTGGTCGCCGCGCTGGAGCGCTGGGAGAAGGTGGAACAGGAAACGGTGTTCGGTTCGCTCGAACCCATCCCGGACCCCCGCGAACGCCTCCGCGCCCTGTTCCAGCTGGTGGCGCACGAGGCCAAGTCCCACATCATCTATTCCGAGCTGCTCAAGGTCATGGACCATCCCGCCGTGCAGCCGGTGATCGTGCGCGTCTCCGAGCGCCGCCTGGACTACCTCACCGCGTCCTTCCGCCAGGCCGGCCTGAGCCGCACCGACGCGCAGCATCGCGCGCGGCTGCTCTATTCGGCCTACGTCGGTTTCCTGCAGCTCAACCTGCAGCTGCACCAGATGAACATGCAGCACGAAGAATTCGAAGCCTATGTCGAACACATGATGTCGACGCTGATCCCCGAGGCTTCTCCCTGACCGATTTTCGCCCCCTTTCCCGCACGCCTGACAGAGGACCGCCATGGCCGCGCAATTTTCCCCCCTTGAAGTCGAGACCACCGCGATGGGCAGCCAGTTGGACGCGTTGAACCAGTGGGTCATGGACGTGGCACTGCTCACGCAACCCGATCGCATCCAGTGGTGCGATGGCAGCGACAGCGAGTTCGCCGAACTGATCGCGCAGATGGAAGGCGACGGCACGCTGTTGCCGCTCAACCAGGAAACGCATCCGCGCAGCTGGCTGCATCGTTCGCACCCCGACGACGTGGCGCGCGTGGAGCACCTGACGTTTGTGTGCACCACCGACCGCGACGACGCCGGCCCCAACAACCACTGGATGGCGCCCACCGAAGCGCACGCGAAGATGGATGCGCTGTTCGCCGGCTGCATGCGCGGGCGCACGATGTACGTGATCCCGTACTGCATGGGCCCGATCGATTCGCCGCTGTCGCGTTGCGGCGTGGAAATCACCGACTCGCCGTACGTCGTGGCCAACATGCGCATCATGACCCGCATGGGCGCGGCGGCGCTGGCGCGCATCGAGCGCGAAGGGCAGTTCGTGCGCGGCCTGCATTCCATCGGCGAGCTCGATCCCGAACGCCGTTTCATCATGCATTTCCCGGAAGAACTGACGATCCAGTCGTACGGCTCCGGCTACGGCGGCAACGCGCTGCTCGGCAAGAAGTGCCATGCGTTGCGCATCGCTTCGCACCAGGCGCGCAGCGAAGGCTGGCTCGCCGAACACATGCTGATCCTCGGCGTGGAGAATCCGCAGGGCCGCACGCATTACATCGCGGCCGCGTTCCCGTCGGCGTGCGGCAAGACCAACCTCGCGATGCTGATTCCGCCGGAGGGCTATCGCACCGAAGGCTGGAAGGTGTGGACCGTGGGCGACGACATCTGCTGGATGCGCCCGGGCGCCGATGGCCGCCTGTATGCGATCAATCCGGAAGCGGGCTTCTTCGGCGTCGCGCCGGGCACGTCGGAAGCGTCGAACCCCAATGCACTCGCCACCGTGCAGCGCGACACCATTTTCACCAACGTCGGCCTGACCCAGGACAACCAGCCCTGGTGGGAGGGACTCGACAAACGCGTGCCCGCCTTTGATTGGCGTGGCGATGCATACGATTGCAATGCCGGCAAACCCGCCGCGCACCCGAACGCGCGCTTCACCGTGAGCGCGCGCCAGTGCCCGAGCTGGTCGCCGAAGGCCGAGGATGCGCAGGGCGTGCCGATCTCCGCGATCGTGTTCGGCGGGCGCCGCGCATCGCTGGTGCCGCTGGTGTTCGAAGCGCGCGACTGGACGCACGGCGTGCTCGTGGGCGCGGCGATGGGCTCGGAGACCACCGCGGCCGCCACCGGCGCGGTGGGCGTGATGCGCCGCGACCCGATGGCGATGAAGCCGTTCTGCGGCTACAACTTCGCCGACTACTTCGCGCACTGGTTGTCGTTCGACCAGCCCGGCGCGCAGTTGCCGAAGGTCTTCCACGTCAACTGGTTCCGCAAGGGCAGCGATGGCAAGTTCCTGTGGCCGGGCTTCGGCGACAACCTGCGCGTGCTCGAGTGGATGCTCGGCCGCGTCGAAGGCCAGGCCGATGCCGAAGCCACCCCGATTGGTGCAGTGCCGCGCGCCGAGGACGTCCGCCTGGACGGCCTGGCCCTGACGGACGAAGCCCGCAGCGTGCTCTTCGGCTTCGATCGCGACGGCTGGAATGCCGAGTTCGCCGCGCTCGAAGGCTTCCTGGATGAGTTTGGCGATCGCATGCCGGACGCGCTGCGCGAGGAGCGCAACCGGATCGCCGCGGAACTCTCCGCAGGCTGATTTGCGTTAGGGCCGCGTGAAGGCCCCGGCTGAAAACAGAGTGAAACAAACCTCGGCCCCGTGCTCCCCCCAGCACGGGGCCGATAACTTTGTGTGTGATGGTTGTTAAAAAATCCTGAGTTCCCCTATATTCGGGTGGTCCGACCGAATTGTCGGCTGTGACATTTCGATTTTTCTCACTTACCCGTGGGGGGTATCACATGGCTTCCAAGCACCTTTCCAAGGGCCTGAAGCGAAGCGCACTGACCGTTGCACTCGGTCTCTGCTTCGCGGCGGGCGTCCAGGCGCAGAGCTCCGTCGGTTCCATCAATGGCGACGCCACCGCTGGATCCACGGTCCGCATCGAAAACATCGATACGGGCGTTTCCCGCGAGATCACGTCGGATTCGTCGGGCCGCTTCACGTTTCCGCAGCTGTCGCCGGGCCGCTACAAGGTCACTTCGAACGGTGTGACCAAGGATGTGCAGGTCAAGGTCGGCACGGGTAGCACGGTGAGCTTCTCCGCCCCCGCCAACGGGACCGAATTCGGCGCCGTCACCGTCGTGGGCAGCGGTGGCGCGTTCAACCCGATCGACGTCTCGTCGGTCGAGTCGACCTCGGTGTTCACCGCCGAGCAGATCGACGAACTCCCCGTTTCGCGCGACGTCACCAACGTGGCGCTGCTCGCCCCGGGCACCGTCCGCGGCGACACCGGCTTCGGCAACCTCGCCTCGTTCGGCGGCGCGTCGGTGGCCGAGAACGGCTACTACATCAACGGCTTCGACGTTACCAACATCCGCAACTTCGTGTCGTTCGCCGACATGCCGTTCGATGCCATCGCCGAGCAGCAGGTCAAGACCGGCGGCTACGGCGCCGAGTACGGCCGTTCGCTGGGTGGCGTGATCAGCATCGTGACCAAGCGCGGCACCAACGAGTGGAAGGCGGGCGCGAGCGTGTACTGGGCGCCGGAATGGGGCCAGGAAAGCGGCAAGGACGTGTACTCGCGCGACCCCGACCTGATTGGCACGGTGGATGACCGCTTCGTGTATCGCTCCTCCAACACGAGCGACGAGCTGCTCTACAACATCTACGGCGGCGGTCCGCTCATCAAGGACAAGCTGTTCTTCTTCGGCCTCGTGCAGGGCCAGGACAACAACGTCGATCGCTACAACGCGGTGGACAGCACCAACGTCAACCACAACGATCCGAGCGGCCTGATCAAGCTGGACTGGAACATCACCGACGACCACATCATCGAAGTCACCGGCATCTGGAACAAGGATGTCGCCGAGACGACGACGTATCGCCCGGTCGGCGTGCCCTATGCCACGCAACACCTCGGCGCGAGCAGCGTGTCCACGCTGGAGAACGGCGGCGAGGTGTACATCGGCAAGTACACCGGTTACCTCACCGACAACTTCACCATCGCGGCGCAGTACGGTTACCTGCGCAACGTCAACAACTTCCAGGAAGAACTGCCCGGCGGCAATTGCCCGGCGATCTACGACAGCCGCGACGCCAACCTGACCCTGCGCCCGATCGGTTGCTGGAACCCGGACCAGTTCCAGGTCCGCGACGCCGCGTTCGACGGCCCGGACGAAGACTTCCGCCGCGCATGGCGCCTCGATGCCGAATGGCAGCTGGCGTCGCACAAGCTGCGCTTCGGTGTCGACCACGAGGCGTTCGAGTCGACCCATGCCGGCCTGCAGTATTCGGGCGGCCAGTACTTCCGCTACTTCCGCGCCGGCGACGTGTTCGGCCCGGACTACGCGTTCCTCGGCGACATCGTGCGTCGCCGCACGAACTTCACGCAGAGCGGCGCGTACGAAGTCACCAACCAGGCGGCCTACATCGAGGACAGCTGGCAGGCGACCGACAACCTGCTGCTGTACGGCGGCCTGCGCGCGGAAACCTTCGAGAACAAGAACGCCGACGGCGCCACGTTCATCAAGTCCGACACGCTGTTCGCCCCCCGCGTCGGTTTCTCGTGGGACGTCAACGGCGACTCCACGTTCAAGGTGTTCGGCAACGCGGGTCGCTACTACATCCCGGTGTCGTCGAACACGAGCATCCGTGGCTCGGGCTTCGAGTACAGCGATGAAACGTGGTTCTTCCTCGACGGCGTGAACCCGGACGGCACCCCGATCATCGGCGACGTCCTCATCCCGACCGCGGTGAACGGTTCGTTCGTCGCGCCGGATCCGCGCACGCTGGCGGCGACCAACCTCGACCCGATGTACCAGGACGAATACATCCTGGGCATGCAGATGCAGCTCAACACCAACTGGCAGTTGGGCATGCGCGCCATCCACCGCGACGTCAAGGCGGGCATGGACGACACCTGCACGCACAACGGGTTCGACCAGTGGGCGGCCGACAACGGCTTCGTGGACGGCTTCTCGCAGGACGGCGTCGGCATCGACATGCCGACCTGCTACACGGTCAACCCCGGCAAGGACGTCACGATCGCGCTGGATCCGACCAACACCAATACGCTGGCCGAGTACACCGTGCCTGCCCGCTACCTGGGCCTGCCGGAATACCAGCGCACGTACAACGCGGTCGAGTTCTTCTGGGAACGCGCGAAGTCCGACAACTGGTACCTGCAGGGTTCGTACACGTTCGCCAAGAGCAAGGGCAACGTCGAGGGCTACGTGAACTCCACGCTGGAACAGGACGACGCGGGCGCCACGCAGGACTTCGACTTCGCCGCGTTCGAAGATGGTTCGTACGGCTACCTGCCGAACGATCGTCGCCACACGCTGAAGCTGTTCGGCGCCTACGACATCACGGACGAATGGTCGGTCTCGGCCAACATGCTCGTGCAGTCGGGTCGCCCGGTGAACTGCAACGGCTTCATCCCGCTCGTGGACGTGGGCATCGACCCGTCTTCGCCGGACGGCGGCAGCCTCGGCAACTACAGCGGTTCGAGCTTCTACTGCCTCGATCCGAACGGGTCGATCGGCGGGCGGCCGCTTCCCGGCCCGGATGGCATCTCGGGCACGGCGGACGACACGACGTCGGCGCGCTACAGGCTGCACAACCGTGGCGATGAAGGCCGCACGCCGTGGACCCACACGTTCGACGTGGGCCTGACCTACCAGCCGCAGTGGCTGGAAGGCCTGACGTTGCAGATGAAGGTCTTCAACGTGCTCAACTCGCAGACGGTGACCGAGTACAACGAGTCGTCGCAGTCCCAGCGGACCAACCTGGTCACCGATCCGGACTACCTCAACGACTTCAACTACCAGGCACCGCGTTACGTGCGTTTCACCGCCCGTTACGAGTTCTGATAGCCCTGCAGTCGCGTGACACGAGCCGCCGGCGCAAGCCGGCGGCTTTTTTTGTGCGCACGGATGAGCTTCGGGCCGGGCATGCGGCCCCGGCACACGACCGTTCGTCGGCGCGCCGGGGGCGTCGAAATGTGACAGTCGTTCCGGAATTTCCAGCAAATTCCGACACTTGCCGACACGGAACCCGCGATCCCCCGGTTGGACCCTTCGTGACTAGTTCGTGCGGGACTGGTTAAGGAATCGTTGGCCCTCTAAGTTCCGCGCCATCGGGCCCCCCACCGGCCCTCGCACTTTCTTCTCTGGGTCCAACTGCAGGAGGGAATTGCCATGGCGAACCAAGCAATCGCAAGGCGCTTCAAGCGCAGCACGCTCGCGGCCGCACTCGGCCTGTGCTTCATCGGCGGAGTGCAGGCACAGACCAACACGGCCGGCGCCGTGGGTGGCCAGGCCACGGCCGGCGACAGCATCACCATCGCCAACCCCGCGACGGGGTTCTCGCGCACCATCACCGTCGGCTCCGACGGCACCTACCGTTTCGCGCAGTTGCCCATCGGCCAGTACACCGTCACGCGCAACGGCGGCACGCCGCGCAACGTCACCGTCAACGTCGGTACCTCGGCGAACGTCGACTTCGTCTCCAGCGCCGCCACCGGCGCGCAGGACCTGGGCACCGTCACCGTCGTCGGCAACGCGGTGAATCCCATCGACGTGGCCTCGGTGGAATCGACCACCATCCTCACTGCGGAACAGATCGCGAAGATCCCGGTCCCGCGCGACACCACCAGCGTCGCGCTGCTCGCGCCCGGCACGGTGCGCGGCGACGCGGCCTTCGGCAACCTCGCGTCGTTCGGCGGCGCGTCGGTCGCTGAGAACGCGTACTTCATCAACGGCTTCAACATCACCAACTCGTTCCGCAACCTCAACTTCGCGCAGGTGCCGTTCGAGGCCATCGCCGAACAGCAGATCAAGACCGGCGGCTACGGCGCCGAGTTCGGCCGTTCGCTCGGCGGCGTGGTCAACCAGATCACCAAGCGCGGCACGAACGATTTCCACGCGGGCGGCAACGTGTTCTGGGCGCCCGACAGCCTGCGCTCGGAGGTCAAGAGCGCCTACCTCGCCAACCCGCTCACGCCGGGCGCGTTCGGTTCGTTGCGTTCGGACAACCACGAGGATTCGTTCGAAGAGTGGCGCGCGAACGTCTGGGCCAGCGGCGCGCTGATCAAGGATCGCCTGTTCGCGTACGGCCTGCTGTCGTACGGCCACCAGGACGCGGACACCTGGGGCAACGTGACGTCGACGCAGAACAGCAGCGACAGCATCAAGATCCCGACCTGGCTGCTGAAGCTGGACTGGAACATCACCGACAGCCACATCCTCGAGTTCACCGCGTTCTCGGACAAGATCAAGACCGACAGCGACGTCTACGCCAACCGTCCCGGCGTGGTCGAGCGCCTCAACCTGATCGGCACCGACTTCCGCGAGCAGGGTGGCGACAACTACATCCTCAAGTACACCGGCTACCTCACCGACAGCTTCACGCTGTCGGCGCTGGCCGGCTACGGCAAGTTCGCGCGCAGCCAGCACCTGCGCACGGCGGCCGGGCTGCCGGTGGAGTACACCGGCGACATCAACAGCATCGCCACCGGTTGCCCGCTGATCACCGACGCGCGCCCCGAATACCGCCGCAACATCACCGGCGTGTATTCGAGCACCTGCAACATCACGGGCAGTTCCGCCACCGGCGGCACGATCGAGCGCACCGACTCGGGCGATACGCGCAAGCAGTTCCGCCTCGACGCCGAATGGCAACTGGGCGACCACCTGCTGCGCTTCGGCTACGACCGCGACGACTTCACCTCGAAGGCGGGCGTGGCGTTCGAAGGCGGCTTCCAGTGGCGCTACACGACGACCGATCCGGACGGCATCGAGAACACGGGCGACGAGTTCGACATCGTGCGCCAACAGTTCTTCCAGCAGGGCGCGACGGTCGAGGTGAAGCAGCACGCGTACTACATCCAGGACAGCTGGAACGTCACGGACAACTTCATCGCCTACCTCGGCGGACGTTGGGACACGTTCGAGAACCTCAACGGCGCCGGCGAAAGCTACGTCAAGATCAACAACCAGTTCGGCCCGCGCCTGGGCTTCTCGTGGGATGTGTTCGGCGACTCGACGTTCAAGGTGTTCGGCAACGCCGGCCGCTACGCGTTGCCGCTCACGCCCAGCGTCGCCGTGCGCGGCGCGAGCGCATCGCTCTTCAGCCGCGAGCTGTTCGACTTCGACCAGACGGTGGATCCGGTCACCGGCGCACCGATCAACCCGGTGGCGCAGCCTGGTACGTTCCGCTACCTCAACAGCGAAGACGGCCGCGGCAAGAACCCGCTGACGATCGCCTCGCAGAACCTCGATCCGATGTACCAGGACGAGTACATCCTGGGCTTCCAGAAAGCCATCAACGAGCACTTCTCGCTCGGCGTGCGCGGCATCTTCCGCGACCTGAAGCAGGCGATCGACGACAACTGCGACTACACCGCGATCTACGAGCAGGCGGTGGCGCAGGGACTCACGCCGCTGCTGCCGAACCCCGGCTTCCCGTATTGCCGCATGTTCAACCCGGGCAAGGACGCGGTGTTCGTCACCGACGTGGAAGGCGACGGCGTGCTGCGCACGTACAACGTGCCGGGCGCGCGGTTGTCGCCGCAGGCCAAGCGCACGTATTCGGCGATCGAGTTCTTCGCCGACGGCAACTGGGACAAGTTCTTCCTGCAGGGGTCGTACACCTACGCCAAGAGCAAGGGCAACACCGAAGGCGGCGTGAAGTCCGACATCGGGCAGAACGACACCAGCGTGACGCAGGACTTCGACTACCTCGAACTGACGACCGATACGTACGGCTACCTGCCGAACGATCGTCGCCACACGCTGAAGCTGTTCGGCAACTACCAGTTCACGGACGAGTGGTCGGTGGGTGCGAACCTGCTCGTGCAGTCGGGCCGTCCGCTCAACTGCATCGGCGTGCTCGATCGCGATCCCACGCGCGCGCCGGGCGCACCGCCGAACGTCGATACGTACGATCCGCATCCGTACGACGCGGCGTTCATGCGCTGCAACAACCTGCCGGTGCCACGCGGTACGCGCGGCCGCCTGCCCTGGACGACGAACATCGACCTCAACCTGGCCTACAAGCCGGGCTGGGCGCCTGGCCTGCAGCTCAAGATGGACGTCTTCAACGTCATGAACTCGCAGAAGGTGACGTCGGTGATCGAACAGGCCGAAGTGCCCGAGTCGGGCCTGCCCTCGGAGCTCTACCTGCTGCCCGCCAGCTTCCAGGCACCGCGGACGGTGCGCTTCATGGTGCAGTACGACTTCTGAGCGATCCGACGAACGGAGTTGGGAAAAGATGGCCGCCGCGAGGCGGCCATCTTCTTTAATGCGGCCATCACGGCCAATTAACGCTTCCTTCCGATGAAAAATTCCCCCGGATGCGGTTGCGTTCCCTTGGGGATCAACAAGTTAGCAATTCCGCAATGCAGCACGGATTTCTCTGCATTAAACGCGGATCAGGTACTTGTTAAGGATTTGTTCTATCTCTATAGTCGGCCAGTCGAGCCTTCTGGCTGTGACGTACGCGTACTCATTCGATCCACAAAATTCCCTATGGGGGGTTCTACTCAATGGCTTCCATGTCCAATGGCTTGAAGCGAAGCGCGCTGACCGTTGCCCTCGGTCTGTGCTTCGTTGGCGGCGTCTCGGCCCAGACCAACACCGCGGGTTCGGTGTCCGGTTCGGCGGCTGCGGGCGACACCATCACCGTCACCAATCCGTCCACCGGCTTCTCGCGCACGATCACGGTCGGCGCCGACGGCCAGTACCGCTTCTCCTCGCTGCCGATCGGTCAGTACACCGTGACCCGTAACGGCGGCAGCCCGCGCACCGCCAACGTCAGCGTCGGCACGTCCGCGAACGTCGACTTCGTCTCGTCCGCTGCCACCGGCACGCAGGACCTCGGCACCGTCGAAGTCATCGGCTCCGGCGCGGTCAACCCGATCGACGTCTCGTCGGTCGAGTCCACCACCATCCTGACCTCCGAGCAGATCGCGAAGATCCCGGTCGCCCGCGACACCACCAGCGTCGCGCTGCTGGCCCCGGGTACCGTCCGCGGCGACGCGGCGTTCGGCAACCTGGCTTCGTTCGGCGGTTCGTCCGTCGCCGAAAACCAGTACTACGTCAACGGCTTCAACATCACCAACTCGTTCCGCAGCCTGAACTTCTCGAACGTTCCGTTCGAAGCGATCCAGGAACAGCAGATCAAGACCGGTGGTTACGGCGCCGAATTCGGCCGTTCGCTCGGTGGCGTGGTCAACCAGATCACCAAGCGCGGTACGAACGACTTCCACGCCGGCGGCAGCATCTTCTACACGCCCGAATCGCTGACCGAAGACGTCAAGAACACCTATTACTCCAACCCGCTCGCGTGCGGTTCCAACGGCCTTGGCTGCTCGATCGGTCGCCTGCGCCAGGACAACACGCGTGACTCGGCGTGGAACGCCGTCGCCTCCGTGTGGGCCAGCGGTGCGCTGATCAAGGACAAGCTGTTCGCCTACGGCCTCGTGTCCTTCCGCCGCCAGGAAGCCGACACCTGGGGCAGCGTGGTCGCCAACACCAACACCAGCGCCACGACGGACACCCCGGCCTGGTTGTTGAAGATGGACTGGAACATCACGGATGCGCACATCCTTGAGTTCACCGCGTTCTCCGACAAGCAGGAAACCGACACCGACGTGTACCGCAACACGGTGTACACGAACGTGGCCGACCAGCGCATCGGCAACCTCGATCGCCTGAACCTGATCGGCACGAACTTCACCGAGCAGGGCGGCGACAACTACGTCCTGAAGTACACCGGCTACCTGACCGACAACTTCACCCTGTCGGCCCTCGCCGGCCACGGTGTGTTCTCGCGCGCGCAGCACCTGCGTACGGCGGCCGGCCAGGAAGTGTCCTACGGCGGCAACCTCGCCGTTCCGGCCTCGGGCTGCCCGGTCATCGTCGACGCGCGTCCGGCCCTGCGCCAGTCGCAGACCGGCACGATCACCAGCTCGTGCAACATCACCGGCGCCGCGATCTCGCGTTCGGACTCCGAAGACACCCGCGACCAGTACCGCATCGACGCCGAATGGCAGCTGGGCGACCACCTGCTCCGCTTCGGTTACGACGTGGACAACTTCGAGTCCGTGGCCGGTACGTCGACCGAAGGTGGTCGTACGTGGCGCTACTCGACGCTCGCTTCGGGCCAGGACATCGTCCGTGAGCAGATCGTCAACCAGGGCTCGACCAACGCCGTCGACCAGACCGCGTTCTACATCCAGGACTCCTGGAACGTCACCGACAACTTCATCGCCTACCTCGGCGCCCGCTGGGATACGTTCGAGAACAAGAACGGCTTCGGCGAGACCTACGTCAAGATCGACAACCAGTTCGGTCCGCGCCTGGGCTTCTCGTGGGACGTCAACGGCGACTCGACGTTCAAGGTGTTCGGTAACGCCGGTCGCTACGCGCTGCCGCTGACCTCCGACGTCGCCACCCGCGGCGCCTCGGCTTCGGTCTTCACCCGCCAGAACTTCAACTTCACGAGCATCGATCCGGTCACGGGCGCCCCGCAGGGCCTGACGGCGCGCGGCCCGCTGACGTTCATCAACGGCGAGTTCGGCTCGGCGAAGACGGCGCAGACGATCGCGTCGCAGAACCTCGACCCGATGTACCAGGACGAGTACATCCTGGGCATGCAGATGGCGCTCAACGAGCACTTCTCGCTCGGCGTTCGCGGCATCTTCCGTGACCTGAAGGCGGCCATCGACGACAACTGCGACTACTCGCCGATCTACAACGCGGCCGTGGCGCAGGGCCTGTCCCCGGTCATCCCGAACCCGGGCTTCCCGTACTGCCGCATCTTCAACCCGGGCTCCGACGCGGTTTACATCACCGACGTTGAAGGCGACGGCATCCTGCGTTCGTTCACGATCCCCGGCGACCAGCTGTCGCCGAAGGCCAAGCGTACGTACTCGGCGATGGAGTTCTTCTTCGACGGCAACTGGGACAAGTTCTTCCTCCAGGGTTCGTACACCTACGCCAAGTCGAAGGGCAACACCGAAGGCGGCGTGAAGTCCGACATCGGCCAGCAGAACACCAACACCACGCAGGACTTCGACTACAAGGAACTGACGGTCGACACGTACGGCTACCTGCCGAACGATCGCCGCCACACCTTGAAGCTGTTCGGCAACTACGAGATCACCGACCAGTGGTCCGTGGGCGCGAACCTGCTGGTGCAGTCGGGCCGTCCGCTCAACTGCTTCGGTACGCTCGACCTGAACCCGCTGCCGCCGGTCCTCGTTCCGGCCACGCCGGCGACCCCGTCGGCCGACGGCCAGAACGTGCAGACGCCGAACTTCACGCCGCACCCGTACGGCTCGTCGTTCATGCGTTGCGGCACGACGTTCCGCGGTGGCACGGTCGACAACACCGTCGTCCGTCGCCCGCGTGGTACGGCTGGTCGCCTGCCGTGGACCACCAACCTCGACCTCAACGTTGCATGGCGTCCGGCGTTCGCCGAAGGCCTGCAGTTCAAGGTCGACGTGTTCAACGTGATGAACTCGCAGAAGGTCACCTCGGTCATCGAGACCGCGGAAGACCCGACCACGGGCCTGCCGGCCGACAACTACCTGTTGCCGGCTTCGTTCCAGGCGCCGCGTTCGCTGCGCTTCATGGTCCAGTACGACTTCTAAGCAACACCGAAGTCGCGTGACAGATCGACGGCCGCCCCTCGGGGCGGCCGTCTTTTTTTGCGCGCTTGGAACCCGCTGCGCTCGGCTATGCTGGCGCCCCCTTTCGCGGCACGGGCTGGCGGATGCAGCAGGAACTGGAGCGCCGATGGCAGCGCGCGCAGGCCGACGAGGCCCGCGGCGACCTGGCCGCCGCGCGCGCGGAATACACCGGGATCCTCGCGATCGCGCCGCGCCAGCCGATGGTGCGCCTGCGCCTGTCCGACATCGCCGAACGCGAAGGCCGCTATCGCGATGCACGCGACGAGGCCATCGCCGCCGCCCAACTGGTCCGCGACACGCGTCGCTTCGAACTGCTGCCGTTCGCCACGCTGCGCCTGCTCGGGTTCGACGAACGCGACCTGGTGCGTGACCTCATCCTCGGCGCCGACTGGTCGCAGCCTGCCGTGCTCGCGCAATCGGCCGTGCTCTCGCAACACCTGTGGCTGGTGGAAGACGCCGATTCGGCGCTCCGCCTGCTCGCCGCGGCGATGCCGCGCACGCAGCCGCATCCGTTGCTGCATTACTCGCGCGCCAATGCGTTGCGCCATGCCGGCCGTCTCGATGAAGCCACGGCGGAGTTCGAGCGCACGCTCGCCTTGTCGCCCGACGATCCCTACGCGCACTGGTCGCTGGCCTACCACGCGAAGGCCGTGCCGCCCGGCAGCCGCGTCGCGCGCGTGCGCAAGGCGCTCGGGCACGCACGCGAGCCCTTCGCGCAGGCCAACCTCCAGTACGCCCTGTTCAAGGAACTCGACGACGCCGGCGACACCGACGCGGCGTGGGAGGCATTGACCGCCGGCGCGCGCGCGATGCGTGGCCTGCTGCAGTACGACGATGCTCGGGATGCCGCCGGCATCGCCGCGCTGCAGACCCTCGAGGCGGTGCCTGCGCCGGCATCGGAAGCCGCCACGCGCACGCCGATCTTCATCGTCGGCATGCCGCGCACCGGCACCACGGTGCTCGAACGCATCCTCGGCAACCACAGCCACGTGGCGAGCGCGGGCGAACTCAATGCGTTCCAGCATGCGTTGTCCGTCGCCGCGGACCGCTTCGTCGCCACGCCGCAAACGCGCGAAGACGTTGAGGCGTTGCGCACGATCGACTTCGACGTCGCCGGCGCCGAGTACCTGCGTCGCACGCAACGCCTCTACGGCGAACGCACGCACCTGGTCGACAAGAACCCGCTGAACGTCTTCAACGCCGCTTGGATCGCACGGGCGTTGCCGCAGGCGCGCATCGTGTGCCTGGTGCGCGATCCGATGGACGCGTGCTTCTCCAACCTAAAGGAACTGTTCTCCGGCGACACCTACGGCTACAGCTACGACCTGCGCGAACTGGCGGCCCATGCGCTGCGGTTCCGCGCGCTCGTCGCGCACTGGGAGCGCACGTTGCCGGGCCGCTTCCTGGCGGTGCCGTACGAAGCGCTGGTGGCGGAGCCGGACGCGACGAGCGCCGCGGTGCTGCGCTTCTGCGGACTGGATGCGGAAGACGGCGTCGCCGACATCACGCGCAACACCACGACGTCCTCGACCGCCAGCAGTTCGCAGGTGCGCGAGCCGATCCACGCGCGCGGCATCGGCGCGTGGCGACGCTACGAACGCCAGCTGGCCCCGCTGGCCGATGCGCTGGGCGAGGGCAGGGCATGAGCGCGAACCTCCAGGCCGATCCGCTCTGGCGGCAGGCGGAACTGCACGCCAGCCGGCGCGAATGGCCGCAGGCGATCGCGCACTTCGAAGCGTTGCTCGCGCGTGCGCCCAACGATGCGCGCGTGCTCGTGCAACTGTCGTACGTCGAATCGCTCGCCGGCCACTATCGCGCCGCGCGCGCGTACGCGCTGCGTGCGAACGACGCCGGGCCGCGTGATCCTGCGATCGTGCGCGAACTGGTCGCGCGCCTGCGCACCTTCAATGCGGCCCAGGCCCTGCATGCCTGCGTGCAGCGCCTCGGCCCCGCGGACCGCGTGCCGATCCCGCTGCTGCTCGCGTGCGCGGCGCAGTACAGCTACCTCAACGAACAGGAGCGCGCGCTTGCGCTACTGGACGAAGCGAAGCGCGGCGATCCCGACTTCCCGCCCACGCTGCTCGCGCGATCGCAGGTGCTGATGTACCTGGGCCGGTTCGACGAAGCGCAGGCCGACGCATTGCGCGGAACGCAGCGCGCGCCGGAAATCCCGCAGGGGTGGTGGCTGCTCTCGCGCCTGCGCAAGCAGACGCCGGACGACAACTGCGTCGATCCGATCCGCCGCGAGCTGCGGCATCCCGCGCGCAAGCCGGCGGAGATCGCCACGCTCGCCGAAGCGCTGCACAAGACGCTCGACGACCTCGGCGACCACGCCGGCGCCTGGGCCGCGCTCGAACAGATGTGCAAGGCCAAGCGCGCCACGCTCGACTATCGCGCGCAGGACTCGCGCGACCTCGTCGATGCGCTCATCGCCATGCCGGCCTCGCCGTGGCCGCTCGATGTGCAGGCGCAAGGCCGCACGCCGATCTTCATCGTCGGCATGCATCGCTCGGGCACCACGCTGCTCGAGCATCTGCTGGACGGCCATCCGGAGGTACGCGGCGTCGGCGAGCTGTACGACTTCACCAGCCAGATGCGCTACGCCACCGACCACCATTGCCGCGGCGTCATCGATCGCACGATCGTCGAGCGCGCGCCGGGCACGGCGTTCGAAAGCGTCGGCGCCGGCTACCTGCGCGAGATGGAATGGCGGTTGGGCACGGAGCGCTGCTTCACCGACAAGCTGCCGTCCAACTTCCTCAACATCGGCTTCATCTGCCGCGCGTTGCCGCACGCGCGCATCCTGCACATGGTGCGGGACCCGATGGAGACGTGTTTTTCGAACCTGCGCGAATTGTTCTCCGACGCCAACCCGTATTCGTACGACCAGCGCGAGCTCGCGGACTTCCACCACCAGTACCGGCGCCTCATGGCGCATTGGCACGCCGCGCATCCCGGCCGGATCTGCGACGTCGACTACGCGCGCCTGACGCGCGAGCCCGATGCGGTGCTGCGCGAAGTGACGGCGTTCTGCGGACTGGAGTTCGATCCGGGGATGCTGGCGCTCGGCCAGCGCAAGCGCGGCGTGGCCACCGCGAGCGCGGTGCAGGTGCGACAGAAAGTCGAAGCGCGCGAGGTGCCGAAATGGGCGCCGTATGCGCAGTGGCTGGGACCGTTGCGGGAAGCGCTCGCCGTCGGATGACGCGGCGCGGTGCAGGGACGCTTAGAGGTCCTGCTCGTACCGGACGTACGGGATGGTGCCTTGCTCGTCGGACGTCGCCGGCGCCGCGAACGGATTCTTGCCGCGCGTGACCACGTTGTCCGCGCCGACCGTGAGCTGTCCGCTCCACGGCGTGCGCCAGGTGAAGCCGAGGCCGAGGCCCTGCCACTGGCCGCCCGGTGCACCCGGCACGTCGATGACGCGACCGATGATGTTGCCGCTGAAGTGGCCGTAGCCGCCGCCGAGCGTGACGCTGTGCGTGTTCCAGCGATCGGCGAGTTCCGGCACGTCGGCCGCGGACACGATGCGTGCCTTGGCGACGGTGCCGCCGATGGTGACGAAGCCTTCGCGACCGATGGTCTTTTCGCCGGAGACGGTGACGTCGTGTTGTTCGACCCTGCCGCGCGCGGGGCTGAGCCAGGCCGGCAGCGTTTCCTGCGAAGCACCGACCGTCAGGCCGACGCGGCCGCCATTGCGGCTGAAGCCGGTGGTGGCGTTGATGCGGTGGTTGTCCGACGACGCGGCGTCATCGCCCATCGATGCGAGCAGGCAATGATTGGCGAGGTTGCCGATCGCACTCGACACACCCGACTTGCGATCGCACAGCAGGCCGAGCGAATCGCCGGCACCGAGACCGAACGCGGCATCGAGCGCGCCTTCGCTGAAGCGGCGGCGCACGCCGACCGAAGCGTCCGCGGGTTCGAGCAACAGCACCGCTTCGACCTTGCCGCTTGCCTGGTTCCAGATCGGCAGCTGCATGGTGTCGTCTTTCTTCGCCTGCGCATGCACGCCCGCCGACATCGCGAGGGCGAGGAATGCAGTGAAAAGGCGGAGGCGGGACGGCTGTCGCATGGCGCGTGTCTGACCCGGTACCCCGGGCGAAGTTCCTTTTTCGGTCTTGGTGGGAATCCTATTCCGTTTATGTTTCTTTAACAATCGCCCCACGGTGAAAAAACATCCCGGGACCCGCGATCCGGGTCCCGTTATTGCAGCCGGTCGGGGGCCGGCATCGGCTCGGAGGCCGCGGGTTCGAACAGCCCCGCGATGTCCTGCCCCGAGAACGAATACCCCTGCCCACAGAACTCGCAACGCACGTGGGCGTGCCCGTCGGCCACGGCCGCTTCGGCTTCTTCCCGGCCGAGGGACTGGAGCATCGCCTCCACCCGGCCGCGGGAGCACGAGCACCCGAAGGCGAGGTCCTTCCCGGCCAGCACCTCCGGCGCCTCCTCGTGGAACAGGCGGTGCAGCAGGACCGGCCCGGGCACCGCCAGCAGCTCGTCCTGCCCGAGGGTGTCGAACAGGGCCGAGGCGCGCGTCCAGCCGTCCGCGTCGCCCTCGTCGCCCGGAAGCTTCTGCAGCATCAGGCCGGCCGTCCGCTCGCCGTTGGCCGCCAGCAGGAGGCGGGTGGGCAACTGCTCGGACTGGACGAAGTAGTGCTCGAACGCGGAGGCCAGGTCGTCCCCCACCAGAGGGACCAGCCCCTGGTAGCGCTGGGGGTCGCGCCCGTGGGGGGAGGGGTTCTCGATCGTGATGGCCAGGATCGGCTCCGGTCCCAGGTCGGCCAGGCCCTGCGGCGGCGGGGCGTCTTCCTGCAGCTGCGCGATCCCGCGCAGCGTGCCGGCCGCGGTGCATTCGGCGAACAGGGTGCGCAGCGTGCCCGTGCCGCGCAGCTGCACCGACAGGCGTCCTTCGACCTTCGCGTGGCCGGTGAACAGCGCCGAGGCCGCGCTCGCCTCGCCCAGCAGGCGCGCGATGGACTCCGGGTAGTCCGCCCGCGAACGGATCTGCTTCCACGTCTCGTCCAGGTGCACCAGCACGCCGCGGACGCCCGCCTCGGGCAGGAGGAAGCGCGTGAGGTGGTCGTCGCGGCCAACGCGGGCGTCGGCCTGGGCGGGAGCGTGCGTCATGGATTCGATCATGGAAGACCCGTCGTGAAATGCGGATGCGTGGGCGCGCCAGTGGATAATGCGCGCCGCCCGCGCCGCGGGAAAACATCGGAAGAAGGACAACGCCGTGCGAAATGGGGACGCCCGCCCGCCGAAGCAAGCGCGCACGCGCAAGCGGCGCCTCCTGCGCTGGATGCTCCTGCTGCCGGTGTGCTTCGTGGTACTGACGACCCTGCAGGTGCTGCTGCTGCGCTTCATCGACCCGCCCTTCAGCGCCTTCATGGTCGCGCGGCAGTTCGAAGCGATCGGGCAGGGCGACTTCGGCTATCGCATGGGTCATCGCTGGGAGGACCTCGAGGACATGTCGCCCTCGATCCCCGTCGCGCTGGTGGCGGCGGAAGACCAGAACTTCGCGAGCCACCATGGCTTCGATTTCCTGGCGATCGAAAAAGCGCGCGCGCACAACCAGAAGATGGCCGAGCGCGCCGAACAGCGCGGCACGCCCGTCAAGCGATTGCGCGGGGCGAGCACCATTTCGCAGCAGACCGCCAAGAACCTGTTCCTCTGGAGCGGCCGCAGTTACGTGCGCAAGGGCCTGGAGGCCTGGTACACGGTGCTGATCGAAGCGCTGTGGCCCAAGCGCCGCATCCTGGAGGTGTACGCGAACATCGCCGAGTTCGGCGACGGCACCTACGGCGCGCAGGCCGCGGCCGTGCGCTTCTTCAACAAGGACGCTGCGCGCCTGTCGCCCGCGGAGGCCTCGCGCCTGGCCGCGGTGCTGCCCAACCCGCGCCGCTACGACGCCGGCCGCCCGGGGCCCTACATCCAGCGCCGCAGCAACGCCATCCAGCGCCAGATGCGCCAGCTCGGCGGCGGCGCGTGGGTGCGCACGCTGGACTAACATTGCCGGCATGGATGCCCATCTCCCCACGGACGACGCCCGCCGCGATCCGCGATTGACCGTCGTGGTCGCCGCCTTCGACGAAGCCGACGCCCTGCCGCTGCTGCAGCCGCGCATCGCCGCGGTGCTCGACGCGCTTGCGCACGACGCCGGCATCGTCGGGCGCGTGCTCTACATCGACGACGGCAGCCGCGACGCGACGTGGCAGGTGCTGCAACGCCTCGCCGCGCAGGATCCGCGCATCGCATTGCTGCGGCTGTCGCGCAACTTCGGCAAGGAAGCCGCGCTCACCGCGGGCCTGGACCACATCGAATCGGGCGCGGCGATGATCCTGGATGCCGACGGCCAGGATCCGCCGGAACTCATCCCGCAGTTCGTCGCCAAGTGGCGCGAAGGCTTCGACGACGTCCACGGCACGCGCATGGCGCGCGAAGGCGAAAGCCTCGCCAAGCGCGCCACCGCCCACATGTTCTATCGCGTGATCGGCCGCCTCTCGCGCACGCCCATCCCGGCCGACACCGGCGACTTCCGCCTCCTGTCGCCGCGCGCGCTGTCCGCGCTGCGGCAACTGCGCGAACGCAACCGTTTCATGAAAGGCCTGTTCGGCTGGGTCGGGTTCCGCCAGGCCTCGATTCCCTACCAGCGCCAGGCGCGCGCCGCCGGCGGCAGCAAGTTCAATTTCTGGAAGCTGTGGAACCTCGCGATCGAGGGCATCACCGGCTTCTCCACCGCGCCCCTGCGCGTGGCCACGTACGTGGGCCTGGCCACCGCGTTGCTGGCCTTCCTCTACGGCGCCTGGATCGTCGTGAAGGCGATGCTCTGGGGCGACCCGGTCGCGGGCTGGCCCACGATGATGGCGGTGATCCTGTTCCTCGGCGGCATGCAGCTGATCGCGCTGGGGACGCTGGGCGAATACCTCGGCCGGTTGTACGAAGAGGCCAAGCAGCGCCCGCTCTACCTCGTCGACGCCTGGCGGCCGGCCGCGGGAGTATCCTCGGCCCAGCCGCCGACGGAGGGACACGACGATGCGCACGGTCCGCCACCTGCTCGAATCGAAAACGCCTGAGGTCTACGCCATCGGGCCCGACCAGCCGGTCCTCGAAGCGATCAAGCTGATGGCGGAAAAACGCATCGGCGCACTGCTGGTGATCCAGGGCGGCCGCCTCGTCGGCATCGTCTCCGAGCGCGATTACGCGCGGAAGGTCGTGCTGCAGGGCCGCGCGTCGTCCGATACGCCGGTGCGCGACATCATGTCGTCCGACGTCGTGCGCGTGGGCCTGTCCGACACCACCGCGCATTGCATGCAACTGGTCACCGACAAGCGCATCCGCCACTTGCCCGTCGTCGACGGCGATGCGGTGCTGGGCGTGGTGTCGATCGGCGACCTGGTGAAAGCCGTGATCGAAGACCAGCAGGTCGAGATCGACCAGTTGCAGCGCTACATCGCGAGCTGACGTCCGAAGCGCGGGCTTGGCGGGCGCGACCTACTTCGCGTACTTCCCGCCGCACTGCACGTCCTTGCCCGGCCCGAGTTCGATCGTTGCCAGCAGCGCCGCCGGCGGCGTGATCGTGGCCAGCGACAATGCGATCGCGCCACGCAGTCCCACGCGCTTGAGGTCCGGACGGAACGAGGGATCCTTGAAGGTGCCGCCCACGAGCAGCGGCGAGCGGAACGCGAACAGGCTGCGATCCTTCGGCCGCGGCCGCAGGTGCAGGTCGAGCGTTTCGTCGCGCAGGTTGACGCTGCCCTCGCCGACGATGAGCGTGTCGGTCGTGTCGAAGGCCAGCGACTGCGTCGTCATCACGCCGTTCCTGACCTCGAAGTCCGCGAACGCGCAGCGGATCGGGATGCGCCGGTCGCCTTCGACGAGGAACTTCAACGCTTCGGCGATATCGATGCCCGCGTATTCCATCAGCAGGTTGCTGATCTGGCCGTGGCCCATGCCGAGTTGCGCGGTGCCGTTCGCCGAACCGAGCATCTTCGCGATCGAGTTGCCCGTGCCGGTGATGTGGATGTCGCCGCCGACGCGGCCGACCGCTTCGCGCATCACGTCCGATTCCGGCAGCAACTGCGGCAGGCTGAGGCCGCGCACCTGCATGTCGGCGCGCGTGTGGATCGGCGATTCGCGCGCATCCATGCGGATCGTCGAACGGATGTCGCCGCCGGCCACGCCGAAGTTCAGCGGATCCAGGCGCAGCAGGCCCGCATCGATCAACAGGTGCGCATCCATGTCGTCGAGCGGCAGCTTCGGTGCGTTGATGCGATGCGCCTTCCAGCGCACGTCCGCATCCATCGCGCGGAGTTTGTCGAGTTCGTAGGGCTTGTCGGGCAGCACGCGCGTCTTCGCGCGTTCCTGCGCCGCCTTCGCCGCTTGTTCCGCCGTCGCGGTTTCGCCCGCGCCCGCGGCGGGCGGCTTGCCGACGAAGCCCGCGAGGTCATCGAAGTCCAGGCGCTTGGAGACGAGCGTCGCCTTGAGGATCGGACGCTTGCGGCCGGTTTCGAAACTCGCGTCGCCGCCGAGGTCGCTGTCGCCGAGCTTCCCGGTGAAATCGTCGTAGTGCCAGATGTTGCCGGTGTCCTTCGTGCCCGTGCGGCTGGTGGGCGTCTGTTCGCGCGTGAAGCGGCCATCGAACGAATACGGCGGTGAATCCGGCGCGGCGATGCCGAGCAGCGGATACAGGTCGGCGAGGTTCTGCCCGGCCAGCGCGAGCTTGAGGTTGAAGCCGCGCAGGCGGAACGGGTCGAGCAACGTGCCGCGCGCATGCGCCCGCGTCGTGCCGGCGGTGACGTGCACGTCGATGCGATACGGGTGCGTGGTTTCGCGCAAGGCGAGCGGCGTTTCCGCGCGCCCGTCGAGCTTGAACTTGCGGCCTTCCCAACGCCCGCCACCATCGGCCAGCACCGGCGGCGCCTTCGACGACGGATCGCGCAGGTCGCTGTGCACGGCGACATCGATGTCCGTGTTGCGCGACGCATCGAGGAAGCGCAGGCGTCCATCGTCGATCCACAGTGCGCCGTATTGCGTCGTGTCCGTCGACGCTTCGCCGAACACCCAGTTGCCCGTGTGGCCGGGGCCGTATTCCAGGCGCATGCGCGGCTTGCGCAGGCGGATCTCGGGCAGGCGATATTCGCGATGGAAGAGCAGCGGCTTCAGTTCGATCGCGAACTGCAGGCAATCGGCCGACACCATCGTCGGCTCCTTCGACCAACTGGCATTGCCGAACGTGAAGGCGCCGACCTGCACCAGCGGCGTCCATCCGAAGCGATCGACATCGAGGTTGCCGATGATGTGGAACTTGCGCCCCGTGCGCGCTTCCACCTGGCGTTCGACCAGCGGCTTGAACCAGTTCCAGTCCCAGAACGCGAGCAGCAACGCGATGCCCACCGCCAGCACGCCGAGCACCGTGAGGAACGGATGCCGCGCGAGCGGGGCGAGCGGGCCGCCGCGCGCGAGGGGGCGGGGCGCGTCGGGATCGGACTTGGGGGTGGCCATCCGTGCGCGGTTCTCCGGGGGAACCCCACCATCCGCAGGGCGCGGTCGAAGCCCGGTGAATGCGTTGCGCCGCGTTCAGTCCCGCGGCCACACCTGCGCGAGCACCGCGATGTAGTGGCACACGGTGCCGGCCACGACGAACAGGTGCCACACCGCGTGCGAATAGCGCATCGACGGCCGGTGGTAGAACACCGTGCCCAGCGTGTAGGCCACGCCGCCGGCGATCAGCCAGCCGAAGGTCCAGCCATCCAGCGCCGCCATCACCGGGCGGATGGCCAGCAGCACGAGCCAGCCCATCGCGACGTACACGGCGGTGGACAGCAACCGGAAGCGCCCGGTGAAGAAGAACTTGAACACGATGCCCGCCGCGGCCAGCGACCAGATCGCGATGAAGAGGTTGCGGCCCACGTCGCCGCGCAGGCCCACGAGCGTGAAGGGCGTGTACGTGCCGGCGATCAGCAGGTAGATCGCGCAATGGTCGAACACCTTCAGCGCGGACTTGGCGCGTGGCGAGGCCATCGCGTGGTACAGCGTGGAGGCCACGTACAGCAGCAGCATCGACAGCGAGAACACGATCGCCGACGCGAGCTGCCAGCCATCGCCGTGCAGCGCGGCCAGCGTGACCATCACGATGCCGCCGGCCAGCGCCGCGAGCGCCCCGAACCCATGGGTCACCGCGCTGGCGAATTCCTCCCGCAAGGCGAGCGGGGACAGGGGCGCGTCGGTCGAGGGGCGGTCCATGCGCCGAGCCTGCGCCCGCGGGGCTGGAGCTTTTGCTCCTGGCGCCGCCCGGGCTCGCTAGACTTGCCCCCGCATGATCATTTCCCACCAGCACCGTTTCATCTTCGCCGCCGTGCCGAAGACCGGCACCCACTCGGTCCGCCAGGCCCTGCGCGAACACACCGGGCCCGACGACATCGAGCAGGTCGGCCTGTTCGTCGACAAGCGCTTCCCGTGGTCGGACCTGGCCGCATTGCGCCACGGGCACATCAGCCTGCGCCAGGTGCGGCCCTACCTCGGCGACGAGGCCTTCGCGCGGTATTTCAAGTTCGCGTTCGTGCGCAATCCGTTCGACCGCTTCGTCTCGTACTGCGCCTTCATGACGCGCAACGACGATCGCTTCGCGCGCGAACCGCAGGCGGTGATGCGCCAGGTGCTGTTCGACCTGCGGCCGCTCGAACACGTGCTGTTCCAGCCGCAGCACACCGTGCTGGTCGACGATGCCGGCGCGCTGCTCACCGATTACGTCGGCCGCGTGGAAGACATGCAGGCGTCCTACGACACCATCTGCGACCGCATCGGCATCCCGTCGCGCACGCTCGAACAGGTGAACAGCTCGCGCCGCGGCGACTACCGCCAGTACTACGACCGCGCGCTCATCGATGGCGTCGCCGCGCTGTATCGCCGCGACCTGGAGTTGTTCGGCTATGCCTTCTGACGCGCGCATGGTGCCCGGCAATCCGCGCAAGACGCTGTCGGTGCGCGACCTCGGCACCGTCGACATCACCGCGTTGCGCGACGCCGTGCTCGCCATCCCGGATGCCTTGTGGGATGCGGAAAACGCGAGCAAGCCCAACAAGTTCGAAGCGCTCGACCGCACGCGCCACATCGTGTTCCGCTTCGTCGACAGCGTGCGCGACTGGCGCGGCTCGCACGACCGGCCGCTGTGGGCCGACTGGCGCGCGCTGCTGCAGCCGGTGATGGACGCAGCGACCAAGCCCTATGGCTATGCGCGCGCCACGTTCCCGCGCGTGATGCTGGCGCGCATGGCGCCGGGCGGCATCATCCATCCGCACGTCGACGCCAATCCCGCCGCGAGCTGGCCGCACAAGATCCACGTGCCGCTGCTCACCAACCCGCAGGTCGGGTTCCTCATCGGCGAGCGCGTGTACCACTTCCCAGAAGGCCGCGCGGTGGAGGTCAACAACCTCGGCCGCCACGCCGTGCGCAACGACGGCACGACCGATCGCATCCACCTGATCTTCGAATACTTCGACGAAGACCAGCCGGCGCCGCCGCCCATCGCTTAGTCGATCGCCACCGCGTGCGCGTGTTCGCGCGTGGCGAGGAAGGTCACCGCCGGCGCACGTTCCTGCGCCAGCTGCAGGTTGACGCGCGTCGGCGCCAGGTAGACCAGCTGCCCGGCCGCATCCAGTGCCAGGTGCATCGCGTTCTTCTCGCGGAATTCCTCGAGCTTCTTCGCATCGTCGCAGCGGATCCAGCGCGCCGTGGCCACCTGCACCTGTTCGAACGACGCGTCCACGCTGTATTCGTCCTTCAGCCGGTACGCGACCACGTCGAACTGCAGCGTGCCCACCGCGCCGAGGATCAGGTCGTTCGACATCAACGGCCGGAAGAACTGCGTCGCGCCTTCCTCCGACAACTGCGCCAGGCCCTTCTGCAGCTGCTTGAGCTTCAGCGGATCGCGCAGGCGCGCGCGTCGGAACAGTTCCGGCGCGAAGTTCGGGATGCCGGTGAACGACAGCATCTCGCCTTCGCTGAAGCTGTCGCCGATCGAGATCGTGCCGTGGTTGTGGATGCCGATGACATCGCCCGGGTACGCGGTCTCGACGATCTCGCGATCGCTCGCCATGAACGTCAGCGCGTTGGCCAGCTTCACTTCCTTGCCGGTGCGCGACTGCATCGCCTTCATGCCGGCGGTGAACTTGCCCGAGCAGATGCGCATGAACGCGACGCGGTCGCGGTGCTGCGGATCCATGTTCGCCTGGATCTTGAACACGAAGCCCGACAGGTGCGGCTCGTACGGGCCGACTTCGCGCGTGGTGGTCGCGCGGGGCTTGGGTTCCGGTGCGTGTTCGACGAAGAAGTCGAGCAGCAACTGCACGCCGAAGTTGTTGACCGCCGAGCCGAAGAACACCGGCGTCTGCTTTCCCGCCAGGTACGCGGCCTGGTCGAAGGGATGCGAGGCGCCCTGCACGAGTTCGAGTTCGTCGCGCAGCTCGGCCAGCATCGCCGCGCCGATGCGCGCTTCCACCTGCGGATCGTCGAGCGAGGCGAAGATGGTGGAATCCTGGCGCGTGAAGTTGCGGCCCGGTTCGTACAGGTGCACCTCGCCGCTCACCAGGTGCACGACGCCCTTCAGGCGCTGCCCCATGCCGATCGGCCAGGTTACCGGCGCGCACTGGATGCCGAGCACCGATTCCACTTCGTCCAGCAGGTCGATCGGCGGCTTGCCTTCGCGATCGAGCTTGTTGATGAAGGTCATGATGGGCGTGTCGCGCAGGCGGCAGACTTCCATCAGCTTGATCGTGCGTTCCTCGACGCCCTTGGCGACGTCGATGACCATCAGCGCCGAGTCCACCGCGGTGAGCACGCGATAGGTGTCCTCGCCGAAGTCGGCGTGGCCCGGCGTGTCGAGCAGGTTGACGATGCAGTCCTCGTACGGGAACTGCATCACCGAGGAGGTCACCGAGATGCCGCGTTCCTTTTCCAGCGCCATCCAGTCGGACGTGGCGTGGCGCGCGGCCTTGCGGCCCTTCACGGAGCCGGCCATCTGGATCGCGCCCCCGAACAGGAGCAGCTTTTCGGTCAGCGTGGTCTTGCCGGCGTCGGGGTGCGAGACGATGGCGAAGGTGCGCCGGCGCGCGGCTTCGATGGAGACATCGGACATGGTCGGGGGGCGCGGGGCGCGCGCAGGGCACAGCGGGGAAGGGCGCGGATTATAGCGTTCGCGTCAGTGCGCGCCGGTCGACACGCCATCCATGCGGAAGGGGATCGCGATCAGCTGCATGCCCCGGTTCACCTGCACGGCGAAGTGCAGGTGCGGGCCGGTGGTGAAGCCGGTGTTGCCGGACAGCCCGATGCGCTGGCCCGCCTTCACGCGCTGGCCCACGCGCACGTAGACGCCCTCGGGCTTGAGGTGCGCATACAGGCCCATCGTGCCGTCGTCGTGGAGGATGCGGACGTAGTTGGCGCGGCCGCCGTATTTCTCCAGGTCCAGGCCGGCCTTGTCGAAGTCCGATTCCACCTGCATCACCACGCCGCCGCGCGCGGCGGTGATCGTGGTGCCCTGCTTCACGCCGAAGTCGATGGCGTAGCGGTTCTGCGGATCGGTGTGGCTGAACGTGCCGCCGAAGCCCTGGTCGATGCGCATCGCCGCGCGCGGCAGCGGCAGGGCGTACTCGACATCGCGCGGCTTCGCGTTCGGATCGCCGGGGATGGCCTGCAGGCCCACCACGAATTCCGACGCGCCGCTGCCGACGATCTGCAACCGCGACACCAGCGCGCTGCCGTGCGCGGGCACCGTGGCGCGCGCGGGCAGTTCGGGTTCGCCGCGGATGTTGGTCGCCTTGTCGAAGGACAGCATCACCTCGACGGGGCCATCGAGCAGGTTGTCGGCGAAAGCGAGGTAATGGCCGCCTTCGTTCTCCACGCGCAGGCGCGCCATCGCACCGGGTTCGGCGCGCACGGGAATGATGCGGACTTGCCGGCCGGCCGCCTGCGGTTCCGCGGGCGGGCGATCGCCGTAATGCACGATGCCGTTCTTGTCGACCCAGCGATACACCTTGTTGGCCGCGCCGGCGTCGCGCGCCAGCGGGCCCGCGAACATCGCGAGCGCCACGGCCAGCGCGAGCGGCCACGCGCGCATCGTCAGTCCACGCAATCCCGCGCCAGGCCCAGCGCCGTGGCGACGTCGCGCAGGTCGAACGCGGTGACGGCCTTGTCGTCGTGCACCGCGAACAGCGCGCCGCCGGGGAAGTGCGGCATCGACGCGGCATGCAAGGCAACGCCGTCGGTGTGCGACGTCGTGTTGCCCTGGAACGTGCCGCGCGGTTGCAGCGTCACGCGATCGAAGACATGGAACAGCGTGAGCGGCGCGAGCTGGTCCACCGCGATCCAGTACCCGCCGCCATCCGGGCACGTCCACAGCGCAACGCCTTCGGCTTCGGCGCCGAAGCTGTCCTGCGGCAGGCTGCGGCCGGTGTACTTGCCGGAGAAGGTGTATTCGCGCAGCGTCGATTCGTGGCGCTGGTCTTCATCGGCGACGAGCAGGCGGTCGTTCGCGCGATCGCCGGCGATGGATTCCACCATGCGCAGCGCGTAGGCCTCGCGCGTGTCGCCGAACGCGCCACCGTAGTTCGCACGCAGGCGGCCGGCCTGGTCGAACTGCACGCGATAGCGGCGCACGCGCTGGTCCAGTTCCGCGAACGGCGGCACTTCGTCGAACTTCTTGCCGTACATGAAGCTGTCGGTGACGTAGACCTCCAGCTCGCCCGGCTCGGTCTCGTTGACCCACAGGCCGTACGGGCTGCGCAGTTCCTTCTCGCCGAAGAAACCGACGAACTTGAAGTCGGGGAGCTGCAGCACCTGCACGCGATGGTTGTCGCGTTCGACCACGAACACGTAGTCGGCGTACACCGCGATGCCGTTCGGGCGGTCGAACTGGCCGGGCCCGGTGCCTTCGCTGCCGAACGTGCGCAGGCGCGTGCCGTCCTCGGCATCGAAGATCACGAGGTTGTGCCCCGACTTGCCCGTGGCGATGAGCCAGTTGAGGCCATCGGCGCCGGGCCAGGTCGCCAGCGAATCGAGTTCTTCTTCGGGCATCTCGGCCGAAACATACGCCTCGGGCACGGTTACCGGTTGCGGCGGGGCGACGAGGGCGGGCTTCGGCGCCGGGGCTTCCGGCGCGGGCGTGGACGTGGTCGCGCAGGCGCCGAGCAGGGCGATGGCGAGGGTGAGCGCAAGGAGGCGGGGGGCGGAATTCGCCCGATGTCGGATAGGCATGCGCAAAGTATGCGGGAGCAAGCGGCCGATGTATTCGGGGGCAAATCGTCTTGCCGCCGATGCGACGGCCGCGGCCCGGATCCGACCATTCATCGCTTCATCGCAATGAAGCGATTGACAGATGCGGAAAGGCTCCGGCATCCTGCGCGCCATCCATCGAGACCGGCTGAGGGACAGGCCCGAAGAAGCCGGGGCAACCGCATGGCGCGCAAGCGGCGTGTTGGTGCCAAATCCTGCGGGGACGCTTGCGTCCGCCGGCAGATGGATCGATCGCGCGCTGTCGCCGCGCCTCGATTCTTCGTCGTACCCGCGGACCTCGGTGGTGGCTTGTCCACCTTCAAGGAGCGTCCGATGACTGCCGCGATCGCGTTGTCCCCCTCGTCCCCCGTCGCGCCCGCCTTCGCGGTTCCGCGCGCCCCGTTGCCGGATGCCCGCCGCGGCGCCTTCGATGCCGTCCTCGACCTGCGCCACGCCGGCCTGCGCTGCGTGCGCCTGCAGTGGGAAGTGCGCGGCGACCGCGCGCGACCGGCCGTGGCGGTGCTCGGTGGGATTTCCGCCGATGCGCACGTCGCCTCCAGCGCGCACCTGCCGGCGCCGGGCTGGTGGGAATCGCAGCGCGAAACGTTCGCCGACCACTGTTGCGTGTCCTTCGACTGGATCGGCGCCGACGGCACCCTCGATGCGCCCATCGACACCGCCGACCAGGCGCGCGCGCTGGCGCTGGTGCTCGATCACCTCGGGATCGCGCGACTCGACGCGTTGGTGGGCTGTTCGTACGGGGCGATGGTGGGGCTCGCGTTCGCGACGGCGTTCCCCGAGCGCGTGGGACGCCTCGTCGCGATCGCCGGCGCACACCGGCCGCATCCCTTCGCGAGCGCATGGCGCGCCTTGCAGCGCAACGTGGTCGCGCTCGGCCAGCTGCAGTGCGACGAAACCCACGGCCTCTCGCTCGCGCGCCAGCTCGCACTGCTGAGCTATCGCACGCCGGAGGAATTCGACGAACGTTTCGATGCGCCCGCCACGTTGCAGGCCGGCGCCGCACGGTGTGCGTCGGAAGACTGGCTCGCGCACCACGGCGCCGAGTACGCGCACCGCACGCCGACGACTGCGTTCCTGCGCCTGTCCGAATCCATCGACCTGCATCGCCTCGATCCCGCCGACGTGCGCGTGCCCACCACGCTCGTCGCCTTCGCCGAAGACCGCCTCGTGCCGATCGACGACGTGCGCGCGCTCGCCGCCGGCATCGCCGCGCCGGTGCGCCTGCACGCGCTGCATTCGCGCTACGGGCACGACGCGTTCCTGAAGGAACCCGATGCGATCGCCGCGTGCCTGCGCCTGGCGTTCGACGCCCCGCGCGAGGTGTGCGCATGAGCGCCTTCCATCCTGCGACTGCCGCGGTGCGCGCGGGCATCGATCGCGACGAGGCCTTCGGTGCAGTGACGCCACCGCTGGTGCTGTCGTCCAACTTCAGCTTCGAAGGATTCGACTGCAAGCGCCGCTACGACTACACGCGCAGCGGCAATCCCACGCGGGACCTGCTCGCCGACGCGCTTGCCGAACTCGAAGGCGGCGCCGGCGGCGTGGTCACCTCGACGGGCATGTCGGCGATCGCGCTGGTGCTCAACGCCTTCCTGCAGCCGGGCGACGTGCTGGTGGCCACGCACGATGCGTACGGCGGCAGCTGGCGCCTGTTCGATGCGCTGGCGCGCAAGGGACATTTCGAACTCGTGCTCGCCGATCTCGCCGACCCGCGTGCGCTGGCCGCCGCGCTCGCGCGCGCGCCGGCGCTGGTGTGGGTGGAGACGCCGTCCAATCCGCTGCTGCGCATCACCGACGTGCGCTTCGTGTGCGAAGCCGCCCACGCGGCCGGCGCGCGCGTGGTCGTCGACAACACCTTCCTTTCGCCCGCGTTGCAGCGCCCGATCGCGCTCGGCGCGGACGTCGTCGTGCATTCCACGACGAAGTACATCAACGGTCACAGCGATGTCGTCGGTGGCGCGGTCGTCGCGCGCAGCCCGGAAGACCACGCGCAGCTCACGTGGTGGGCCAACGCGCTCGGCGTGACCGGCGCGCCGTTCGACAGCTTCCTCACGCTGCGCGGCCTGCGCACGCTGGATGCGCGCCTGCGCGTGCACCAGGAGAACACGCAGGTGATCGCGGCGCTGCTCGACGAACATCCCGCGGTGTGCGCCGTGCATTGGCCGGGCCTCGCGCGGCATCCGGGGCACGCACTCGCCAAACGCCAGCAATCCGGTTTCGGCGCGATGCTGTCGTTCGAACTCGACGGCGGCGTGCCGGCGGTGCGCGCGTTCCTCGACGGACTGCGCTGCATCACGCTCGCCGAATCGCTCGGGGGCGTGGAAAGCCTGGTGGCGCATCCGGCGACGATGACGCACGCGGCGATGTCGGCCGAGGCGCGCGCAGTCGCGGGGATCGGTGAAGGCTTGCTGCGCTTGTCGGTCGGCATCGAACACGCGGAGGACTTGCTCGCCGATCTGTCCGATGCGCTGGAACGCGCGCATGCCGTCGCCCGAGCCGCCCGCCGCGAGACCGCGACGTGAGCCTGCGCATCGCCTTGCTCGGCACCGGGCAGGTGGGCCGCGCGCTGCTGGCGCGGCTGGACGCGCGCACGGATCTCGCGCTCGTGCACGTCGCCAACACGCGCTGGACGCAGGGCGCATTCGAAGACGCGACGGTCGTGATCGATGCGACCGCGAGCGACGCGGTCGCCGCACGCCATGCGGACTGGCTCGGCCGCGGATTGCACGTCGTCACCGCGAACAAGCTCGGGCAGGGCGCAGACCTCGCGCGCTGGCAAGCGATCGAAGCGGCATGCAGCGCCAGCGGTGCGCGTTACGGCGACAGCGCGACCGTCGGCGCAGGGCTGCCGCTGTTGCGTTCCTTGCGCGCGCTGCGCGACGGCGGCGATGCGATCCATGGCGTCGCTGGCGTCCTGTCGGGTTCGCTCGCGTGGTTGCTCGGCGCCTACGACGGGGAACAACCGTTCTCCGCGCTGGTGCGTCGTGCGCAGGCGGCGGGCTTCATGGAACCGGATCCGCGCGTGGACCTGTCGGGCGAAGACGTGCGCCGCAAGCTGCTGATCCTCGTGCGTGCGGCGGGCATCGCGCTCGAGGCGAACGAGGTCGCGCTGGAAGGCGTCACCACGCCGCGCCTGCTCGCGGCCACGACGCCCGGCGACATCGAACACGCCTTGCCGTCCCTCGATGCCGGGATGCGCGATCGCTTCCACGCCGCGCAGGCGCGCAACACGCGCCTGCACCTCGTCGCGCGCTGGGATGCCAGCGGCGCGCGCGTCGGACTCGAAGCGCTGTCGAACGACGACCCGCTCGCCGGCGGCCAGGGCACCGACAACCGCGTCGCGCTGCACTCGGCGCGCTACGCGTTGCGTCCGCTCGTGATCCAGGGGCCGGGCGCCGGCGCGGACATCACCGCGGCCGCGCTGCTCGACGATGTATTGACGATCCGCAACACCACCGCGCTTCAGCGCAGCGCGTCGATCCGCGCGGGCGCCTCGGAGAAGAAACTCTCGATCGACTGCGGGCGCCTGATCGCGTAACCCTGCGCGTAATCCACGCCCATCCCGCGCAGCACGTCCAGCTGCTCGACCGTTTCGGCCTGCTCGGCGACCGTGCGCTTGTCGAGCACGTGCGCGATCTGCGTGATCGACCGCACCACCGCGTTCGCGAGCTCGGACTGCCCGAGGTCGCGCACGAAGCTGCCGTCGATCTTCAGGTAATCGACATCGAGATGCTGCAGGTAACCGAACGAACAGAAGCCCGTGCCGAAGTCGTCCAGCGCGAACCGGCAGCCGAGGTCGCGCATGCGGGCGATGAACCGCTGCGCGCGCGCACGATCGCGCACGACGCTGGTCTCGGTGATTTCCAGGCACAGCTTTTCCGCCGGCACCGAACTGCGCCGCAGCCGCGCGGCGAAGTAATCGCTGAACTCCTCGTCCACCAGCGTGCCGCCGCCGAGGTTGATGCCGCAGTGGTGGATCATCGCGGCCTGGTCGGGACGCGCTTCCAGCCATTCGAGCACCGCATCCACCACGTAACGATCCAGGCGCGGCCCGAGGCGATAGCGTTCGGCCGCGGCGATCAGTTCGGCGGGCGCGCGCGGGGCGCCGGTGGCGTCGGTCCAGCGCAGCAGCACTTCGAAGTTGCGCAGGTGCGAGGCCGCCGCGGGATCCAGCGGCACGATCGGCTGCGCGAACAAGGTGAAACGCCGCTGGTCCAGCGCCTCGCGCACCTGCAGCGCGGACCGCATCGACGCGGTGCGCACCGCGAGCTCGTCGCCTTCGCGCGAGGCCGCGACCAAACGGTTGCCGCCGTATTCCTTCGCCGCGAAGCACGCCGCATCCGCGTGCGACAGCAACCCATCGAAGTCCACGTGCGGCGTGGCGCTGTGCGCGATGCCGATGCTGGCCGCGGCGGTGAGCATCTGGTCCTGCCAGTCGATGCGCAGGCCGTCGATCGCGGCCAGCACGCGCCGGCCGCAGGCGATCGCCGCGGATTCGGTGATGGGCACGAGCACCGCGAATTCATCGCCGCCGGTGCGCGCCACGAGCGCGCTGTCGCCGAATTCGCCCGACACCACGCCGGCCACCGAGCGGATCATGTCGTCGCCCGCGACGTGGCTGGCCGAATCGTTGACCAGCTTGAAATGGTCGAGGTCCAGGTACAGCAGGCTGAGGTCGGGTTCGGCGCCGGCGAGGCGTTCGCGCGCGCGTTCCTCGAACGTGGCGCGGTTGAGCAGGCCCGTGAGCTGGTCGCGCGTGGCGCGCTGGTACAGCGCCGCCGCGGTGTGGCGTTGTTCGTACGTCGCCACCGCCAGCATCACCGGGATCACCGAGATCAGCACCAGCAGCAACATCAGCACCGACGCATCGAGCAGCGTGAGCGGACGCGTGAAGCCGCCCAGCCCCAGGCCCGTCAGCAGGCTGATGAACGTGACGACGAGGATCGTGCCCACCATCGTGGTGAGCGGCGAGAAGCGCACGGCCGCCCACAGCAGCAGCGCCAGCGGCAGGCTCACCAGGCCGAGCGCGTAGAGGTTGCCGCTCTGGCCCGCGCTGACGATGGCGGCCATCGAGGCGACCAGCGCGAACGTCCATACCGTTTGCTCGCGCTTGTCGACGCGGTCCTTCCACAGGCTTTCGCGCAGGCCGCCTTCGCCGAGCACCACCGACAACGCGGGCGCCATCGTCGTGATCCCGAGCAGGTCGCCCAGCGTCCACAGCAACCAGGCGCGACCCGATTCGATCGGCGGGACCATCCCCGAATAGACCAGGCCGATGGTCCCGATCGTCGCGCCGGCCACGCCGAGCAGGATGCCGCCGCGCAACAGCATCAGCCCGTCGGACGTGCGCAGGTGCAGGCCGTCGTTGCGGCGGTGGCGCAGCACGTACCAGCCGGCCGCGAGCGTGGACAGGGTGTTGGCCGCGACGGAGTAGGGCACGAACGCGTCGGGGACCGGGTCGACCGTGAGGTGCAGCAGGAGGAGCGCGGCGGGCACGATCACCGCCCAGCGCAAGCCGTAGCGCACGACCACCGCGAAGCCCACGCCGGCGCTCGGCCAGAACAGGGTGATGTCGTCGGGGGTGCGCAGGTAAAAAGACGCGAGCACCGCCCCGGCGTAATACAGGCCGGTCAGCAGCAGGAAGCGTTTCAGCGTCCCCAAGGCATGCCCCATGCCGCCGAGTGTATGCCGAAAGCGGCGGCGGGCAGGGGCGCCGACCGACGCGCGCCGGTCAGCGCGCGACGATCAGCACTCGATGACGTTGACCGCGAGGCCGCCGCGCGAGGTTTCCTTGTACTTGTCCTGCATGTCGCGGCCCGTGTCGCGCATGGTCTTGATGACCTTGTCCAGCGACACCTTGTGCTTGCCGTCGCCGCGCAGGGCCATGCGCGAGGCGTTGATCGCCTTCACCGCGCCCATCGCGTTGCGTTCGATGCAGGGGATCTGGACCAGGCCGCCGATGGGATCGCAGGTCAGGCCGAGGTTGTGTTCCATGCCGATCTCGGCCGCGTTCTCGATCTGTCCGGGCGTGCCGCCCAGGGCCGCAGTCAGGCCGGCGGCCGCCATCGAGCACGCCACGCCCACTTCGCCCTGGCAGCCGACTTCCGCGCCGCTGATCGACGCGTTTTCCTTGTAGAGGATGCCCACCGCCGCGGCGGTCAGCAGGAAATCGAAGATGCCCTGTTCGTTCGCGCCCGGGCAGAAGCGATCGTAATAATGCAGCACCGACGGGATGATGCCCGCCGCGCCGTTGGTGGGCGCCGTCACCACGCGGCCGCCGGCGGCGTTCTCTTCGTTCACGGCGAGCGCATACAGGTTCACCCAGTCGAGCACGGTGAGCGGGTCGCGCATCGCGGCTTCGGGGCGCACGTTCAATTCGTTGAACAGGGCCGGCGCGCGGCGCTGCACGTGCAGGCCGCCGGGCAGCGTGCCGCTTTCGCGGATGCCGCGCTGCACGCACGACTGCATGGCCAGCCACAGTTCGCGCAGGCCTTCGCGGATGCCCTCGTCGTCGCGCCAGGCATGTTCGTTGGCGAACATCAGTTGCGCGAACGTCAGCCCGGTGCGTTCGGCCTGGGCCAGCAGGTCGGCACCGCTGTGGAAGGGATAGGCGAGTTCGGTGGTGTCGGCCACGATGCGGTCTTCCGCCGCTTCGTCCTGGTTGACCACGAAGCCGCCGCCGACGGAGTAGTAATCGCGCGTCGCGATTTCCGCGCCCGCCGCGTCGAACGCCGTGAAGCGCATGCCGTTCGTGTGGAACGGCAGCTTCTGGCGCTTGTTCATGATCATGTCCCGCTTCTCGTCGAAGGGGATCTCGTGCTTGCCCAGGATGTTGATGCGCCCCGTCCCGCGGATGCGTTCGAGCGAAGCGGGGATCACGTCCGGGTCGATCAGGTTCGGCAGGTGGCCTTCCAGCCCCATCAGCACGGCCTTGTCGGTACCGTGGCCGCGCCCGGTGAGCGCGAGCGAACCGAAGACTTCCGCACGCACGCGCGCCACCTGGCCAAGCCGCCCGCTCTCCTCGAGCCACTTCTGCGCGAACCGGCACGCGGCGCGCATCGGCCCCACGGTGTGCGAGGAGCTCGGCCCGACGCCGATCTTGAACAGGTCGAAGGTGCTGACGGCCATGGGGGACTACGTGGGGACGGAGGGCGCCTATTCTATGCCCCGGCGATTTTCGCCGCCCCCGAAAGGATCCCGGAGTGCGCCTGCGGCTCTACCAGCGCGACGACTGCCCCTTGTGCGACGCCGCGCTGGCCGTGCTGGCCGAAGCGCGGACGCCGGACTTCGAACCAGTCTGGATCGACGACGACGCGGCCCTGGAGGCGCGCTTCGGCGAACGCGTGCCGGTGCTGCGGGACGAGGATCGCGACATCGAGCTCGACTGGCCGTTCGACGCCGACGCGATCCGCGCCTTTCTGCGCTGACCTCAGCGCTTCGGCGTGAAGACCACTTTCGTGGTGATCGCGACTTCGTTCGGCACGAGGTCGGTCTGTTTCCAGTCGCCGCCGCCGACGCCGAAATCCAGGCGCTTCACCGTCGCCGTGCCGGACAGCACCGGCTTCGCACCGGCTGTCCACGTGAACACGAGCGTGACCGGCTTGCTCGCGCCATGCAGCGACAGCGTGCCGTCGGCCGCGTAGCGGTTGCCGCCGAGCGCGCGGAACTTCGTCGCCGTGTAACGCGCCTGCGGGAAGCGCTGGCTTTCGAAGAACGTGCCCGTGAGTTCCGGGTCGTAGTCCTCGTTGCCCGTCGTCGCGCTGGCGAGCGGGATCGTCACGTCGAGGCGCGCATCGGCGAGGTGTTGCGGATCGAAGCGCAGCGTCGTCGTGAAGCCGGGGAACCGGCCGGGGACGGGGTCGCCCTGGTAGCGCGCGGTGAACTGCAGCGTCGAACCGGCGGCCTGCACGTAATCGGCCGCGTGCGCGAACGCGGTGCAGGACAGCAGCGCGCAGGCGAGCGCGAAGCGGCGAAGGCGGTCAGCGGACATCGCGGGGTTCCTCGTGGGTCGGGTCGGGCACGCGCAGCCAGCCATTGGGCAGCATGCGGGCGAGCGTGGCGTCGCGCGCGAACAGGTGGTGCCAGATCGCGATCGCGGCGTGGCCCAGCGCCACGACGATCAACGTCCAGAACAACACCTCATGCGTGGTCTCGAACAGTTCGTGCATGGCGTGGTCGCGCGCGGTCAGCGCGGGCACGCGCACGAGGCCGAACCAGCGCAGCGGGAAGCCCGCCGCCGAATTCATGATCCAGCCGCTGATCGGCACCGCGAACAGCAACGCGTACAGGCCCACATGCGTGGTCGACGCGGCGCGGCGTTGCCACAAGGGCCCTTGCAGCGGTCGCGGCGCACCCGCCCACGCACGCCACAGCACGCGCAGCGTCACCAGCGCCAGGATCGTCAGGCCGATCGACTTGTGCAGGTTGTAGATGCGGATCTTGTCCGGCCCGTTGTGCATGTCCGTCATGGTCAGGCCGAGGTAGGCCATGACCAGGATCAGCACGACGATGGTCCAGTGCAGCAACTGGCTCACCGGACCCCAGCGGTCGATGTTGGCGAAGCGGCGCGAGGTCGATGCAGTCATGGGGTCGTCGTGGTGGCAGGGGCGGGTTCGGCCGACGGCGCGGGCGTCGTGGTCGCATCGGTGGCAGGCATCGCATCGTCGGCGTCCGCGCGCGAACGCGTGGCTTCGGCTTCGATGCGCAGTTCCACTTCATCGCCCACCACGCTGGGCCACGCCGTCATCGTGAACAGCTTGCGGCTGAACGTCGTGGTGGCGGAAAACCCGGCGGTGCGGCGGAAGGGCGGCAGCGGATGGCGCTTGAGCTGGTGGAACGTGGCGTCCAGGCGCACTTCGCGCGTCACGCCGCGCAGCGTGAGGTTGCCGACCACGGTGGCGTGCGTGGCGTCGATCGGTTCGATGCGCGTGGAGACGAAATGCGCGACGGGATGCGCGTCGGCGTCGAGGAAATTCCTGGCGAGGACCGCGGCGTTCCACTTCGCGTCGCCGAGGTCGAGGCGCTTCAGCGGCACTTCCACGTCGACGCGCGCGGACTCCCAGTCGTCCGGATCGAACACCAGCGTGCCGGTCGACCCGGAGAACGTGCCCAGCGCATTGGAGAACCCCGCGTGGCTCACCGCGAACATCACGCGCGTGTGGACCGGGTCGATCGCGTACGTCGCTTCGGCGGCGCGGCCCGCGACGGGCGCCAGGGCGGCGAACAACAACACGACGGCGGCGATCGGGCGATGCGGCATGTGGGGTCGATGTCCTGTCGCGCCGTGGGGGTTCAAGGCCCGTGGATTCTAGGCCGGCCACGTGAACGGGAGCGCGTGGCGGACGGAATGCACCGTCGCGCCGCAACCGGGTCGGCCGCCGGCGTATCCCTCCCGGCAACCGCCGCCGTCCGGAACCCGCAATGCGCCCGTCCTTCCTGTTGCCGCTGCTGCTCGCCTTCGCCACCCCGTTCCCGGCCACGGCCGTTGTGACGGTGCAACCCTTACCAGCGCAGCCGCTGGTCGAACGCACGCGCGATGCGCAGCATCTCAACTTCGACCTGGTGTTCGACAACCCCGGCGACACCGCGCTGGAGCTGACGGGCCTGGAAGTCACCCTGTTCGATCGCGACGGCCACTTCTGGTCGCAACGCCGGCTGGACCGCAACGGCGATGCGACGACGATGAGCCTCGCCACGTTGCCCAATCGCACGCTGCCCGCGAAGGGCCGCCTGGTCGTCTTCAATCCGTTCGCGGCGTTTCCGTCACAGGCGTGGCTCGGCGACCTGCGTTACGTCGCGACGTTCGTGCCCGCAGGCGTGGAGGACGGTGCGGAATCGCGCGTCGCATTGCGCGTGGCCCCGCGCGCGTTCGCACCGCGCACGGCGCTGCGCTTCCCGCTGCGCGGCGAAGTCTTCGTGCACGACGGCCACGACCTGCTCGCGCACCATCGGCGCCTGGACATCACCGGCGGCATGACGACGCACTTCGGCATCACCGCCAACTTCATGCGTTACGCGCACGACTTCACGATCGCCGATGCGCAAGGGAAGTTGTTCCGCACCGATGGCGCGAAGCCGGAAGACTGGTACGGCTACGGCGCACCCGTGTTCGCGACGGGCGACGGCGTGGTGGTCGAAGCCACCGACGGCATGCGCGACAACGTGAAGGGCGGGCCGCCGCCGTTCACGCAGGAACAGATCATGCAGAACCTGAAACTGTTCCTCGGCAACCACGTCGTGATCGACCACGGCAACGGCGAATACAGCCTGTTCGCGCACCTCAGGCAAGGCAGCGTGCGCGTGAAGCCGGGCCAGCGCATCGCCGCCGGCGCGCAGCTCGGCGGGATGGGCATGTCGGGCGACGCCTTCCTCGTGCACCTGCATTACCAGCTGCAGTCGGGCCCCGGGTTCGAGGAAGGCTTGCCGGCGTACTTCGGCCAGTTGCGCGCGAAGACCGGCGCCGGCTGGAGCCCGGTGTTCACCGGGCCCGTGGACAGCGGCGACGTGGTCGAAGCGGTGGAGTGATCAGCGCGCGGAGTGCGCGTGCACTTCGTCGACCAGCGCGCCGACGTGTTCCGGATTCATGTCGGGCGACAGGCCGTGGCCGAGGTTGAACACGTGGCCCTCGCGCGAGCCGTTGTTGCCGGCAGCAAAGCTGTCGAGGGCCTCGCGCACGCGCATCCGCACGCTGTCCGGCGAGCCGTACAACATCGCCGGATCGAGGTTGCCCTGCAGCGCCACCTTGCCCTGCGTGCGGCTGGCGGCTTCCGACAACTCGATCAACCAGTCCACGCCGACGCCTTCCGCGCCGCTGGCCGCGAGCTCTTCGAGATACGGCGCATTGCCCTTGCCGAACAGGATCAGCGGCGCGTCGTCGCGCTTCAGCTCACGCGCGATGCGCGTGAGGTACGGCAGCGAGAACTCGCGGTACATCGACGGCGACAGCACGCCACCCCAGGTATCGAACACCTGCAGCGCCTGCGCGCCGGCTTCGTACTGCGCGCGCAGGTAGGCGATGACGGCGTCGGTGTTGATCGACAACAACTGGTGCATCGCCTTCGGATCGTCGAGCGCCAGGCGCTTCACCTTGGAGAAGTTGTCGCTGCCGCCGCCTTCCACCATGTAGCAGGCCAGCGTCCACGGGCTGCCGGAGAAACCGATCAGCGGCACGCGGCCATCGAGTTCGCGGCGGATCACCGACACCGCGTCCATCACGTAGCGCAGTTCGGTGCCCATGTCGGGCACGCCGAGCTTCGCGATGTCGGCGGCGGTGCGCACGGGACGCTCGAACTTCGGCCCTTCGCCTTCGACGAAATACAGGCCCAGGCCCATCGCATCGGGCACGGTGAGGATGTCGGAGAACAGGATCGCGGCGTCCAGGTCGAAGCGCGCCAGCGGCTGCAGCGTGACTTCGCAGGCGAGGTCGGGGTTCTTCGCCATCGCCAGGAAGCTGCCGGCCTTCGCGCGCGTGGCGCGGTATTCCGGCAGGTAGCGGCCGGCCTGGCGCATCAGCCAGACGGGGGTGCGGTCGACGGGTTCGCGGCGCAGCGCGCGGAGCAGGCGATCGTTCTTCAGGGTGGCGGGCACGGGGGGTCTCGGAAAAAAACCGGGGAATGCGTCAGGCGCGCGGGGCGTCGGCGCCCTGCACGAACATCAGCTGGAAGCCTTTCTTCAATTGCGCATCGCGGGCGTGTTCGAACGCGGCCTGCGCGCTGCCCTGGTCCAGGTACTGCTCGCGCTTGAGCGAACTGCGCCCGCCGATCTGGCCGGTCTCGCGCACGAGCGTCCAGCCACCGAGCAGGTCGGCCTCGAGTTGCAGCTGGACGAAGCGCGGGGCCTCGCGCCCGTTGGGGCGTTCTTGCAGGAGCATGCGCATGGGGGCGCGATTGTAACTGGCGCGCAGTCGCCGGGCGTTTACCCGAGGGCTGCCAACGCCTCGGCTTCGGCCACGTCCGGTACCACCTGCGCCGCGCCGGCGCCGGACCACAGCACGAACCGCAGCCGCCCGGCGATGGCTTTCTTGTCCAGCCGCATGTGGGCGACCAGGGCCGCGGGGTCGAGGCCGGCCGGCACGTCGACGGGCAGCCCGAGGCGGCGAAGCAGGGCGGCCAGCCGCTGCGTGTCGTCCGCCACCGCCATCCCCAGGCGCGCCGACAACCGCGCCGCGCAGACCATGCCGACCGCGACCGCTTCGCCATGGTTGAGGCCGCCGTAGCCCTGTTCGGTCTCGATGGCGTGCGCGAAGGTGTGGCCGAAGTTGAGCAGCGCGCGCTCGCCGCGTTCGAACGGATCGCGTTCGACGATCGCGGCCTTGTGCGCGCAACTGCGGGCGATGGCCTCGGCGAGCGTGTCGGCATCGCGGGCGAGCAGGGCGTCCGCGTGCGTTTCGATCCAGTCGAGGAAGGCGGCATCGCGGATCGCGCCGTACTTCACCACTTCCGCCAGGCCAGCGCGCAGTTCGCGATCGGGCAGCGTACGCAGCGTGGCGGTGTCGGCGAAGACGGCGCGCGGCAGATGGAACGCGCCGACGAGGTTCTTGCCTTGCGGCAGGTCGACGGCGGTCTTGCCGCCGACGGACGAATCGACCATGGCCAGCAACGTGGTGGGCAACTGCACGCAATCGATGCCGCGCATCCAGCACGCGGCGGCGAATCCCGCGAGGTCGCCGACCACGCCGCCGCCCAGCGCGAACACGCACGCATCGCGCGTGGCGCCGAAGTCGGCGAGTTCGCGCAGCAGTTCGGCGAAACGATCGAGCGACTTGGCCGATTCCCCGGCCGGGATGCAGGTGACCATGCAGCGCAGGCCGGGATTCGCAGCCTGCAACGCGTCGGCGACACCACGCGCATACAACGGCGTGACGTGCGCATCGCTGACGATCATCGCGTGGCGGCCGCGCACGTGCGATGCAAGTGCGGCGCCGTCGGACAGCAACCCGTCGCCGATGGCGATGCGATACGGCGCGTGGCCGCCGACGTCGACGATGCGCGTCATGCCGCCACCTCCGTGCGTTGCCAGCGATCGTGCAGGAAGCGGGCGAGGGCGACGGCGGCTTCGTCGGGCGTCATGCCATCGGTGGCGAACGTGCAGTCGGCGACGTCCGCGTACAGCGGTGCGCGTTCCTCCGCGAGGCGTTGCAGCACCGCGGCGCGGTCCGGCGTCTGCAGCAACGGCCGCGTGCGATCGCGCGCCAGGCGATGCAGCTGGGCGTCGGTGCCGACTTGCAGGTGCACGACGAACGCGCCGTCGCGCAGCAGCGCGCGGTTCTCCGCCGAGACCACCACGCCCCCGCCGGTGGCGAGCACGCCCGGCGGCCCGGCCAGCAATTCGGCCAGCAACGCGCGTTCGCGCACCCGGAAGCCCGCCTCGCCTTCCACGTCGAAGATCGCCGATACGGCGGCACCGGCGCGGGCTTCGATCGCGTGGTCGGCGTCCGTGAAGGGCAGCCCCAGCCGGTCGGCGAGGCGCCGGCCGATCGAGGTCTTGCCGGCGCCCATCGGGCCCACCAGGACGAGGTGCGATGCGGGATTCATGCCCGCGATCTTAATGCGCGAGAATGCCGGCCATGCACCCGACCCCGCACACGCCGCTGCCGCAGGCCGTCCTGGACGCGTTCGACGCCCTGTTCGACGAGGCGGCGGTCGCCGGCGAACCCGACCGCACGGCGATGACCGTCGCCACCGCCACGCCCGACGGCGCGCCCTCCGCGCGCACGGTCCTGTTGAAGGCGCACGACGCGCGCGGTTTCGTCTTCTACACGCACCTGGACGGCCGCAAGGGCCGCGACCTGCAGGCCAACCCGCGCGCGGCGCTGCTGTTCCACTGGCCGCGCGTGCGGCACGGGGTGCAGGTGCGCATCGAGGGCGACGTGGTGGTGGTCGACGATGCGGAAGCCGACGCGTACTTCGCGTCGCGTCCGCGCGGAAGCCAGATCGGCGCGTGGGCGTCGTTGCAATCGGAAACGCTGCACGCGCGCGCCACGTTCGAAGCGCGCCTCGACGAAGCCGAACATCGCTTCGCCGGACGGGACGTGCCGCGTCCGCCGCGCTGGACCGGGTTCCGCGTGGTGCCGCACGCGGTCGAGTTCTGGTACGGCGCCGAATTCCGGTTGCACGAGCGCCAGCTGTTCGAACGCGGCGCGGATGGGCAGTGGTCGCAGCGCATGTTGTATCCGTGATGGGTCCGACGCGAATCGTCTGCCTCACCGAGGAACCGACCGAAACGCTGTACGCGCTCGGCGAGCAGGACCGCATCGTCGGCATCAGCGGCTTCACCGTGCGCCCGTCGATCGCGCGACGCGAGAAGCCCAAGGTCAGCGCGTTCACGAGCGCGAAGATCGAGGCAATCCTCGCGCTGCAACCGGACTTCGCGATCGGCTTCTCCGACATCCAGGCCGACATCGCCGCCGAACTCGTGCGCCGCGGCGTGGAGGTGTGGATCTCCAACCATCGCAGCGTCGACGGGATCCTCGATTACATCCGCCGCCTCGGTGCACTGGTGGGCGCGGGCGATCGCGCGGCGCGCTACGCGGATGACTTGCAACGGGGCCTCGACGCGATCGCCGCGGACGCCGCGAAACTGCCGCAACGCCCGCGCGTGTATTTCGAAGAGTGGGACGACCCGCAGATCACCGGCATCCGCTGGGTGGCCGAACTCGTGCGCATCGCCGGCGGCGACGACGTGTTCCCCGAGCGCGCGATGGAATCGCTGGCGAAGCAGCGCATCCTGGAAGATCCCGACGAAGTGATCCGCCGCGCGCCCGACATCATCCTGGGCTCGTGGTGCGGCAAGCGCTTCCGCCCGGAACGCGTGGCGGCGCGCAGGGGCTGGGACGCGATCCCCGCGGTGCGCGACGGACAACTGCACGAGATCAAGTCGCCGATCATCCTGCAGCCGGGACCGGCGGCGCTGACCGATGGCGTGAGCGAAATCGCGCGGATCATCCGCGCGTGGGCGAACGGCCGCTGATCGCTACTTGGAGATCTCGCGCGTGAATTCCAGCGTCGCCGGCGCCGCACCCTGCGGCATCACGCGCACGCTGAACTGCAACGTGTCCGGCGGCGTGATCGCGAACGTGCCGACGTTGTCGACGTAATCCTCGGCCGTCGGAATTTCGCGCATCGGGATGTCGATGGTGCGGCCCTGCAGGTCGCGCGCCCGCGCTTCCACGGTCGCGGACACGGCCTTCTCCGCGCCTTCCGGGCCGCGACGCACCGTCACCAGCAGCAACCACGTCTGCTCGCCGCGCGCGATGCCGTAGCTTTTCGTCACGCTCGTCGGCAGCGAATTGGTTTCGACCGCGGTGGCGATGATGCGCAGGTCGCCGACGCGCAGTTCCGCCGGCGGTGGCGCGGCCTGCGCGGGTTGCGGCGCGCTGCCGCCGCCGCACGCAGCGAGCGCCAGGCACGCCGTGATCGCGAAGAGACGGAGGCCGTCAGTCGTTCGCATCGGACAGTTCCTTGCCGCGCACGGCGGCGGCATGCACGGCGCGCGCCACGAGGGCGCGGAAACCGCCGGCTTCGAAGGTTTCGATCGCGGCGTGCGTGGTGCCGTTCGGAGACGTGACGCGACGACGCAGTTCCGCGGCATCGACGTCGCTCTCGGTGAGCATGCGGCCCGCGCCGAGGATCGTCTGCAACGCGAGCGTGCGCGCGGCCTCGGGCGGCAGGCCTTCGGCTTCGCCCGCGGCCTGCAGGGCTTCGGCGAGCAGGAAGACATACGCGGGCCCGCTGCCGGAGACGGCGGTCACCGCATCCATTCGCGCTTCGTCGTCGAGCCACACCGTGGGACCGGCGGCCGACAACAACGTGGCGGTGCGCGTGCGGCCTTCCGCATCGACGCGTGCGTTCGCGAACAGGCCGGTCACGCCTGCACCCAGCAGCGCGGGCGTGTTCGGCATCGTGCGCACGACGGCCAGGTCGCCGCCGAGCCAGCGTGCGAGTTGCGCCGTGGTGATGCCCGCGGCGATCGACACGATCAACGGACGCGAAGACTGCGCCACCGGCGCCAGCGCTTCGCACACCGTGCGCATCACCTGCGGTTTCACCGCGAACACCCAGGTGCCCGCACCGGCGACGGCGTCCGCGTTGTCCGGGAACACGGCGACGCCGAAGTCGTTCGCGAGTCCCTCGCGCAAGGCGTCCACGGGTTCGGCGACGCGGATTGCCGACGCGGGCGTCCCGCGCGCGACGAGTCCGCCGATGAGGCTGCGCGCCATGTTGCCGCCGCCGATGAACGCCAAAGTGTCGTGCGTGTCGTGTGCCATGGCCGCGAGTCTATGCCTTCGGCGGTCGCGCGCCGAACAACGCCGTGCCCACGCGCACCAGCGTCGCGCCTTCGGCGATGGCGAGTTCGAAATCGTCGCTCATGCCCATCGACAGGGTGTCCACGCCCGGATGCCGCGCGGCGATCGCATCGAACAACGCGCGCATGCGGGCGAAGGCGGCACGGCGCGCGGCCGGATCTTCCGCCGGCGCCGGGATTGCCATCAGCCCGCGCAACGCGAGCCGCGGTTGCGCGGCCACCAGGTCGGCCAGGGCCGCCGCGTCCTCCGGGCGACAGCCGTGCTTGCTCGCTTCGTCGTCGATGTTGACCTGCACCAGCACGTTCAGCGGCGGCCGGTCGGCGGGGCGCGCGGCGGCGAGCAGGGGCACGAGTTTGGCCCGGTCGACGGTCTGCACCCAGTCGAACAACGTCGCGGCGAGCGCGGCCTTGTTGGATTGCAGGGCGCCGATGAGATGCCACGCCAGGCCCTGCGCGCGCGGGTCGCCCGAGAGGGCCACCTGCCGGGCCTGCGCTTCCTGGACATAGTTGTCGCCGAAGTCCCGCTGGCCGGCGGCGGCCAGTGCGGCGACCGCCTCCGCGGGCTGGCCCTTGCAGACCGCAAGCAGCACGGGCCGTGGCCGACCCGACTGCCGGGCCGCGTTATCAAGACGTTGAACGAGCACGTTCAGGGCAGAACCAAGCACTTCGTCTCAACCTCGTGGCCGCGCTGGGAATCGCGGTTGACACCGCGGGTGGGGCGGCGCCCATACTGCCCGCCGGGGGGTGCCCGGCACCAGTCGTACATCGTTTCAACTCGTGCGGGGGAGCACGTTCAATGGATATCGCCGAACTCCTGGCGTTCTCGGTCAAGAACAAAGCGTCCGACCTGCACCTGTCCGCAGGCCTGCCGCCGATGATCCGCGTGGACGGCGACGTCCGGCGCATCAACATCCCCGCGCTCGACCACAAGCAGGTCCACGCGCTCGTCTACGACATCATGTCGGACAAGCAGCGGCGCGATTACGAAGAATTCCTCGAGGTCGACTTCTCCTTCGAGATCCCGGGCCTGGCGCGCTTCCGCGTGAACGCGTTCAACCAGAACCGCGGCGCCGGTGCGGTGTTCCGCACGGTGCCCTCGGAGGTGCTGACGCTCGAAGACCTCGGCTGCCCGCGCATCTTCAAGGAACTCATCGACCAGCCGCAGGGCCTGATCCTGGTGACCGGCCCCACTGGCTCGGGCAAGTCCACCACGCTGGCGGCGATGCTCGACCACGTCAACAAGAGCGAGTACGCGCACATCCTCTCGGTGGAAGACCCGATCGAGTTCGTGCACACCTCGCAGAAGTGCCTGATCAACCAGCGCGAAGTGCACCGCGACACGCACGGCTTCAACGAAGCCCTGCGTTCGGCACTGCGCGAAGACCCCGACTACATCCTGGTCGGCGAAATGCGCGACATCGAAACCATCCGCCTGGCGCTCACCGCCGCGGAAACCGGCCACCTCGTGTTCGCGACGCTGCACACCTCGTCGGCCGCCAAGACCATCGACCGCATCATCGACGTGTTCCCCGCCGGCGAGAAGCCGATGGTGCGCTCGATGCTGTCGGAGTCGCTGCGCGCGGTGATCTCGCAGGCGCTGCTGAAGAAAGTGGGCGGCGGTCGTACCGCGGCGTGGGAAATCATGGTCGGCATCCCGGCCATCCGTAACCTGATCCGCGAGGACAAGGTCGCGCAGATGTATTCGGCGATCCAGACCGGCGGCGCGCACGGGATGATGACCCTCGACCAGCACCTGCAGGACCTCGTGAAGCGCAGCATGGTCACGCGCCAGCACGCCAAGGAATACGCGAAGGACAAGCGGCTGTTCGAGTGACAGCCTGGAGCACACCATGAGCAGCATCGATTTCACCTCGTTCCTCAAGCTGATGGCGCACCAGAAGGCGTCGGACTTGTTCATCACGGCCGGCATGCCGCCGTCGATGAAGGTCCACGGCAAGATCTCGCCCATCACCCAGAACCCGCTCACGCCGCAGCAGAGCCGCGACCTGGTGCTGAACGTGATGAACCCGCAGCAGCGGGAAGAGTTCGAAAAGACGCACGAGTGCAACTTCGCCATCGGCGTGGCCGGCGTCGGCCGCTTCCGCGTGTCGTGCTTCTACCAGCGCAACCAGGTCGGCATGGTGCTGCGCCGGATCGAGACCAAGATCCCCAGCGTCGAAGAGCTCAATTTGCCGCCGGTGATCAAGACGCTGGCGATGACCAAGCGCGGCATCATCATCTTCGTCGGCGCCACGGGTACCGGTAAGTCCACGTCGCTGGCCGCGATGATCGGCTACCGCAACCAGAATTCCACCGGCCACATCATCACCATCGAAGACCCGATCGAATTCGTGCACAAGCACGAGGGCTGCATCATCACGCAGCGCGAAGTGGGCATCGACACCGACAGCTGGGACGCCGCGCTGAAGAACACGCTGCGCCAGGCGCCGGACGTGATCATGATCGGCGAGGTGCGCACGCGCGAAGGCATGGACCACGCCATCGCCTTCGCCGAAACGGGCCACCTGGTGTTGTGCACGCTGCACGCCAACAACGCCAACCAGGCGATGGACCGCATCATCAACTTCTTCCCGGAAGACCGTCGCAACCAGTTGCTGATGGACCTCTCGCTCAACCTCAAGGGCGTGGTCGCGCAGCAGCTCATCCCCACGCCCGACGGCAAGTCGCGCCGCGTGGCGATGGAAATCATGCTGGGCACGCCGCTGGTGCAGGACTACATCCGCGACGGCGAGATCCACAAGCTGAAGGAAGTGATGAAGGAATCCACCAACCTCGGCATGAAGACCTTCGACCAGAGCCTGTTCGAGCTGTACCAGGCCGGCGAGATCTCCTACGAGGACGCCCTGCGCTACGCCGACTCGGCGAACGAAGTACGCCTGCGCATCAAGCTCGCCCAGGGCGGCGATGCGCGCACCTTGTCGCAGGGGCTGGATGGCGTCGAGGTCGCCGAAGCCCGCTGAGGCCACCGCCGCTGCAGGGTCCAACGGAAGGCGCGGGCAACCGCGCCTTTCGCGTGCTTGGATCACCGCGGGCGTGTCGGGCTAGAATCGCCCCCATGCAGGCCACCCCCACGCCGCTCGCCAACCGCTTGCTCATCGCGCTGCCGGCGCTCGCCGACCCGCAGTTCGCACGCAGCGTCACCCTCGTCTGCCAGCACGACGAAGAAGGGGCGATGGGCGTGGTGGTCAACAAGCCCTCCGAATACACGCTGGGCGACGTCTTCCAGCAGATGGGCATCGAAGCCGAGGATCCGGCGCTGCTCGGGCAGGTCGTGCTGTCCGGCGGCCCCGTGCATCCCGAACGCGGCTTCGTGCTGCACGATGGTGGCGACGGATTCGATTCCACGCTCGCGGTCAGCGACAAGCTGTACCTGACGACCTCGCGCGACATCCTCGAGGCGATGGCCGGCGGCAAGGGCCCGAAGCACGCCGTCGTGGCGCTCGGCTGCGCCGGGTGGGGCGCGGGACAGCTCGAACACGAACTCACCGAAGACAGCTGGCTGATGGTGCCCGTGGCGCCCGGCCTGCTGTTCGACACGCCCATCGACGCGCGCTGGCAGGCCGCCGCCGGCAGCATCGGCGTCGACCTGGCCCAGGTCGCCGATTACAGCGGGCACGCGTGACCCCATGAAACTCGACGGCACCGTGCTCGGCTTCGACGTCGGCGCGCGCCGCATCGGCGTGGCGGTTGGCAGTGCGTACGGCAGCGGGGCGCGCGCGCTCGCGGTGATCGACGTGCACGCGCATGGTCCCGACTGGTCCGCGATCGACCGCATCCGCGCCGAATGGCGGCCCGATGGCCTCGTCGTCGGCGATCCGATGACGCTCGACGGCGGCGACCAACCCATCCGACAGCGTGCGCAAGCGTTCGCGCGCGCGTTGTCCGGGCGCTATCGCCTGCCGGTGGTGATGGTGGACGAGCGCATGAGTTCGATCGAAGCCGCGCAACGCTTCGCCGCCGACCGCGCCGAAGGCCGCAAGAAACGCCGCGACGCCGCGGCGCTGGACGCCGTCGCCGCCGCCGTCATCGTCGAACGCTGGCTCGCCGCGCCCAACGACGCCATCACCGTCGACCCCGACGCCCCCTTGCAACCCGGAGCCGCAGAGTGACCGTCGCCCAGGTGGACGCGCAGGGACGCCTGCGCCATTTCCTCACGCTCGAAGGCTTCCCGCGCACGGTGCTCGTGCGCCTGCTTGACCTGGCGCAACACTTCGACGAACGCCGCGGCGATCCCGCGTTGCGCCACACGCTCGCCGGCCGCACGGTGTGCACGCTGTTCTTCGAACCGTCCACGCGCACGCGCTCCAGCTTCCAGATCGCCGCGCAGTCGCTCGGTGCGGACGTGCTGAACTTCGATGCGTCCACGTCGTCGACCAGCAAGGGCGAGACCGCGCGCGACACGCTCAAGACGCTCGAAGCGATGGGCGTGCACGGCTTCATCGTGCGCCACAAGGACGATGGCGCCGTCGCCGCGCTCGCGGCCGAAGCGCGTCCCGGCACCGCACTGATCAACGCTGGCGACGGACGCATCGCGCATCCCACGCAAGGCGTGCTCGACATGCTCACGCTGCGCCAGGCCAAGGGCGCGGACTTCTCGCGGCTCAAGGTTGCGATCGTGGGCGACGTGAAGCATTCGCGCGTGGCGCGCACCGACCTGCATGCGCTGCGCACGCTGGGCGCGGGCGAGATCCGCGTGTGCGGGCCGGCGTCCTTGCTGCCCACCGATGCCACGCTGGAAGGTTGCACGGTCACGGACGATTTCGATGCGGCGCTGGAAGGCGTCGACGCCGTGATGATGCTGCGCCTGCAACGCGAGCGGATGGAGGAAGGCCTGGTGGGTTCGCTGGCCGACTACCACCGCGATTACGGCTTGAGCGCAGCGCGCCTGAAGCGCGCCGCGCCCGGGGCCGTGGTGCTGCATCCGGGGCCGATGAACCGCGGGGTCGAGATCGACGACGACGTGGCCGATGGTCCCCAGTCGCTGATCCTGCGCCAGGTCGCCAATGGTGTCGCCGCGCGCATGGCGGTGCTCGAGGTGCTGCTCGGGGCGTGATGCATCCGCTTTGGGGGTGTGCGGTCGCGCGGCCGCAGTCCATAATCCGCGCCATGAACGCCTGACCCCTGTCGCGCACCTGCCGTCGCGACGCGCCATTGGAACTCCCGCATGGCCGAAGCGATCCGCCACGAGAAAACCGCGCGCCAGCTGCGTCTGTTGTCGGACGCGCTCGACAGCGGCCGCCTCGGTCCCGTGCGGCGTCTCGTCAACACGCTCTCGCCGGCGGAAATCGGCAACCTGCTGGAATCCCTCCCGCCCGCCAAGCGCACCATCGTGTGGGGCCTGGTCGATGCCGAGGACGACGGTGAAGTGCTGGTGCATGTCGGCGACGACGTGCGCGAAAGCCTGCTGGCGGAAATGGACCCGGACGAAATCGTCGCGGCGGTCGAAGACCTCGACATCGACGATCTCGCGGACCTCGTCGAAGACCTGCCGGACACCGTCATCGACGAAGTCCTCAAGTCGATGGACCGCGAGAACCGCGAGCGCCTGGAACAGGTGCTGTCCTACGACGAGGACACCGCCGGCCGCCTGATGAACCCCGACGTGGTGACGGTGCGCACCGACACCACGGTGGATGTCGTCCTGCGTTACCTGCGCCTGCGCGGCGAACTGCCGGACCACACCGATCATCTCTATGTCGTCAGCCGCCGGCACCAGTACCTCGGGCGCATCGCGTTGCAGTCGCTGCTCACGCACGAGGCCAACACGCCGATCAACCAGCTGATCGACGACGAGCAACCGGCGATCGGCGTGGACGAATCCGCGGACGAAGTCGCGCGCCAGTTCTCCGACCATGACTGGATCAGCGCCCCGGTCGTGGACGACAACAACATCCTGCTCGGCCGCATCACCATCGATGACGTGGTCGACATCATCCGCGAGCAGGCCGAACACCAGGTGCTCGGCGCGGCGGGCCTGGACGAAGACGAAGACCTGTTCTCGCCGGTGCCGCGCGCGTGGCGCCGCCGCATCGTGTGGCTGGGCGTCAACCTCGGCACCGCGTTCCTTGCGTCGAGCGTCGTCGGCCAGTTCCAGGGCACGATCGACCACATCGTCGCGCTGGCCGTGCTGATGCCGATCGTCGCGGGCATGGGCGGCAACGCCGGCACGCAGGTGCTCGCGCTGATGGTGCGCGGTTTGGCGCTCGGCCAGGTGGGCGCGTCGAACGTGCAGGTGCTGCTGTGGAAGGAACTGCGCGTGGCCGCCATGAACGGCGTGATGCTGGGCGGCATCGTCGCGCTCGCGACATGGGCGTGGTTCGGCAACGGGATGCTCGCGCTGGTGATCGGCGCGGCGATGACATTGAACCTGTTGTTCGCCGCCAGCGCCGGCGTGCTGGTGCCGCTGACGCTCAAGCGCATGAACCTGGATCCCGCGCTCGCGGGCGGCGTGATCCTGACGACGGTGACCGACGTGATGGGCTTCCTCGCGTTCCTCGGCCTGGCGACGTTGATCCTGCTGCGATGAGCTGCCTCGGGCGTCTCCTGCTGGCCATCGCGCTCGTGCCCGGCATGGCCTGTGCACAGAAGGAAGTACTCGTCACGCCGGGCCGCACGAGCATCTACAAGGCCGGCATCGGCGCGCAGTACCGCCCGGATTTCAACACGGCGATGCGCGCGCTGCAGGATGACCACGACGCCGCGAAGGCGTTGGCCTTGCTCGCGCCGATCGGCGAATTCTGCGAAGCGTTGCAGCGCCCCGGCATGCGATCGATCGCGGTCGCGGAAGAAGCGGAATACGACCGCTACCTCGCCGAGCATCCGGGCACGCCGGTCGACCTGGTGGACATGACGTGTCCGATGGCCTTCCACGCGCAGGCCTTTGCGCTCATCGAGCTCAAGCGCGAATCCGCCGAGGTCCTGCGCGCGCTCGACCGCGCCATCGCGATCGCGCCGTACTGGGCCGAACCGCACAACGAACGCGGCTTCCTGCTGGCGCAGGCCGGGCGTCGCGACGAAGCGCTGGCGTCCTATCGCCAGGCGATCGCGCTCGCGGAAGCGAGCCGCAGCAAGGAAGGCGCCGCCGTCGCGTATCGCGGCCTGGGGTACACGCTGGTCGAAATGCAGCAGTGGCAGGCAGCGCGCGAGGCGTACGACAAGTCGCTGGCCATCGAGCCGGGGAACCGGATCGCGTTGGACGAGCTGGCGTTCATCGAGAAGAACGCGCCCCAAGCGAAGCCTTCGACCGAAAAGACGCAGCCCGGGGACGCGCGATGAAATCGGCCCTGCGCGTGATTGCACTTACCGGGTTGCTCGCCGCCTGCACGCAGCCTGCAGAAACGCAAGCCACATCGGCGACGGCCGCGCCCAAGGGCTTCGACGCCACCTCGCCGTACAGCAACTACGAGCTCACGATGGAGCGCATCGACGCGATGCTCGTCGCGCAGTCGTACCTCGCCGCGGCGGTGAAGGATGATCCGACGCTCGAAGTCGCGATGAAAGCGGCCTCCGGCGAAGACGGCGTGCGTTACGCCGCGCGCCTGGAAGCCACGCCCGCGTTGCGCGATGCCATCGCGAAGTCGGGCCTGTCGACGCGCGACTACGCGCTGACGAGCGAAGCGTTGATGACCGCGCTGATGACGCAGGAAGCGCTCACGGCCGGCCGGCTGAAGGCCATCCCGCACGGCGTGAACCGGCAGAACGTGTACTTCGTGCGCGAGCACAAGGATGCGTTGGCGGCGCGCTTCGCCGGCTACCAGCAACGCTGACGCTGTCCGTCAGGTCGCGCCCACCGACCGCAACCAGCCTTCGATGGCGTTCCGGTCGCGCGCACGCACCAGCGCGGGCGCCTTCGCGCGCAGCGCGGCGAGGTCGAACCCGCGGATTGCGCGGCGCAATTCCAGCAGCGTATTGGGATGCAGGCTGAATTCGCTCAGCCCCAGCGCGAGCAGCATCGGTGCGAACGTGGAATCGCCCGCCATTTCGCCGCACACCGCGATCGGCTTGTTGCGCTTGTGCGCGATGCGGATCACGCCGTGCAGCAGGCGGATGAGCGCCGGGTGCAGCGGCGTGTACACGTCGCCGAGGGCTTCGTTGTTGCGGTCGGCGGCGAGCAGGTACTGGATGAGGTCGTTGGTGCCCACCGACAGGAAATCCACCGCGCCCACGAACGTCGGCAGGGCGATCGCCGCGGCCGGCACTTCGATCATCGCGCCGAGCGGCAAGGTCTCCGCGACTTCCTGGCCTTCCTTGCGGACTTCGGCCAGTACCTCGCGCAGCATCGTGCGCACCGCGATGATCTCCTCGCGGCAGCTGATCATCGGCACGAGCACGCGCACGGGGCCATAGCCGGAGGCGCGCACGATCGCGCGCAACTGCGTGCGGAACAACGCGTCGCGCGCGAGCGACAGGCGCACGCCGCGCAGGCCGAGCGCGGGGTTGGGTTCGTCGTCGAGCACCAGGCCGCTGCGGTCGGCCTTGTCGGCGCCGAGGTCGAGCGTGCGGATGGTGACGGTGCGGCCGGTCATGCCGAGCACGACGTCGCGGTAGGCGCGGAACTGTTCTTCTTCGTCCGGCAGTTCGTTGCGCTGCAGGAACAGGAATTCGGTGCGGTACAGGCCCACGCCCGCCGCGCCCAGCGCATGCGCTTCGGCGACGTCGGCGCGCGATTCGGCGTTGGCCCACAGCTTGATGTCCACGCCGTCGAGCGTGCGCGTGGGTTCGCGGCGCAGGCGGTTGAGCTGCCGGCGTTCGCGCACCTGGTCGCGCATGCGCGCGCGGTGGCCGCGCAGGTCTTCGGCGTTGGGTTCGACGACGACGAGGCCGCTGGTGCCATCGACCGCGAGTACGTCGCCGTCGTTGACCTTCATCAGCGCCTGCACCGCACCCACCACGAGCGGCACGTGCAGGCTGCGCGCGAGGATCGCGGTGTGCGACAGCGCGCTGCCGCCGGCGGTGACCACGGCCATCACGCCCTGCGCCTGCAACTGCGCGAGTTCCGCGGGCGCGACGTTGTCGGTGACGAGGATGTCGCCGGCGAGGCCGCGCACTTCGGTGGCGCGGCGATGCAACGCGGCGTGGATGCGGCCGATGACCTGGTCGATGTCCTCGATGCGGCTGCGCATGTACGCATCGTCCATGCCCTTGAACACGCCGGCGATGCGGTCGCGTTGCAGGCGCAGGGCGTAGTCGGCGGTGTAGCGGCCGGTGCGGATCAGGTCGTCGAGGCCGTGCAGCAGTTCGGGATCGTCGAGCAGCAAGGCGTGCAGGTCGAGGAACTCGCCGACTTCCTGCGCGAGCGCGCCGTGCAGGCGCTGGCGCAGCACGCGCATCTCGTCGCGCACGACGTCGATCGCGGCATGCAGGCGTTGCAGTTCGTCTTCGACGGCATCGGCGGGGATGCGTTCTTCGGCGACATCCAGCACGTGCGGCAAGCGGACCCGGGCACGGCCGAGCGCGCTGCCGCGCGAGGCGCCGTGTCCGGGCAGGAGTTGCCGCATCAGCTGCCCTCGTCGAAGAGGCGCTGGAACAGGTCGGCCACCGCGGCGGCGGCTTCGGCTTCGTCTTCGCCATCCACGCGCAGCGTGACCGGCGTGCCCTGGCCCGCGGCGAGCAGCATCACGCCCATGATGCTCTTGGCATTCACTTCGCGACCCTTCGCGCTGAGCGTGGCGCCGCTGCGGAAGCCCGACAGCAGTTGCACGAGCTTCGCCGTGGCGCGCGCGTGCAGGCCGAGCTTGTTGGCGACGAGGAGTTCGCGTTCGATCACGTGCAGTCCCTGGCGTTGTCAGGCGTCGTCATGGATCACCCCGTTGCGGGCGCCGGCGGCGGCGACGTTCGGGAGTTCGTCGAGGTCCATCTCGGCGTAGTTCATCACGCGCAGCAGCATGGGCAGGCTCAGCGCGGACACGCGGCGCACGGGCGTGCCGATGCGCGACAGGCGCGCGGCGAGGTTGCTGGGCGAGGCGCCGTACAGGTCCACCAACACCAGCACGCCCTGGCCGCCATCCACGCGCCGCAGCGCGGCGCTGGCCTGCGGCAGCAATGCGTCGGGGTCGGCGTCGAACGGGACTTCGAAGGCTTCGGTCTTCAGCGGCAACTGGCGCAGCAAACGCGTGGCCACGGCGAGCAGCGCCGAGCCGATGCCTTCATGCGTGATCAGGAGGATGCCGACGGACATGGCTGCAACTTAGCAGAGGGACGCGACGGGCCGGAAGCGACGGACCACACGAATGCCGTCAGTCGAGCTCCCGATGGTGCACTGCAACCTCGGCCCATCCCTTTTCGCGGCAATGGCGCGCGAGCCGCTCGGCCAGGTACACCGAACGGTGCCGGCCCCCGGTGCACCCGAAGGCCACGGTGACGTAGCTGCGCGTGTCCGACTGCAGGCGGGGCAGCCAGGTGTCGAGGAAGCCTTCGATCTCCCCGGCGTACTGCACGACGTCCGGCTGGGCTTCGAGGTATTCGCACACGTCCTGGTCGCGCCCGGACAGCGGACGCAGGCGCGCATCCCAGTGCGGGTTTGGCAGGCAGCGCGCGTCGAACACGAAGTCCGCGTCCGGCGGCACGCCGCGGCGGTAGGCGAAGGATTCGAACAGCAGCGACAGGCTGCTCGCGTCGCTCAGGCCGAATTCGGTGATCACCACGCGGCGCAGCTTGTGCACGTTGAGGTGGCTGGTATCGAGCACGACGTCCGCGATCTGCCGCAGCGGCTTAAGCGCCTGGCGTTCCAGCCCGATCGCATCGGCGAGCGCGAGGCCGAGGTGGCTCAGCGGATGGCGGCGGCGCGTGTCGGCGTAACGGCGCAGCAGCACGTCGTCGGCGGCATCGAAGAACAGGAGTTTCGGATCCAGGCCCAGGCCGCCGACTTCCGACAGCACGTCCGGGATCACGCCCAGGTCGCCGCCGCTGCGCACGTCCAGGCCGACCGCGAGTTTTTCCGGGCGATCCTCGCCGCGCATCACGCGCTTGACGAATTCGGGCAGCAAATCGGCGGGCAGGTTGTCGACGCAGTAGAAGCCGAGGTCTTCCAGCGTGTTGAGCGCGACGGACTTGCCCGAACCGGACATGCCGCTGACGATCATCAGGCTCGGCGCCGGGTGGGCGGGCGGGGCGGGCGGAACGTTGCTCACGAGGTCAGCTCGAGCGTTCGAGGAAATGGGAATGGCGCGCCATGAAGGCGGCCGCGGGATCCACGCCTTTCGCGCGCAGGATGTGCGCGCGGGCGGCGGCTTCGGTCAGCACGGCCAGGTTGCGGCCGGGCATGACGGGCAGGGTGATCTGCGGCACGTCCAGGTCCAGCACGCGGCGCACGCTGAGGTCGCCGAGGATGCGTTCCATGCCGCTGGGCTGCGGTTCGAGGTGCGGCTTGGTCAGGTGCACGATCAGGCGCAGGTACTTGTTCTTCTTCACCGCGGTGTCGCCGAACATCTGGCGCACGTTGAGCACGCCCAGGCCGCGTACTTCCAGCAGATCCTGCAGCAGGTCGGGGCACGTGCCGTCGAGCACGTCCGGTGCGATCTGGGTGAATTCCGGTGCGTCGTCGGCGACGAGGCGATGGCCGCGCGTGACCAGTTCCAGCGCGAGCTCGCTCTTGCCCGATCCGGATTCGCCGGTGATCAGCACGCCGATGGAATAGATCTCCATGAAGACGCCATGCAGCGTGACGCGCGGCGCGAGCGTGCGCGCGAGCTGGTACTGCATGTGGTTGAGCAGTTCGTGCCCGCGGCGCGGCGACACCCACAACGGCGTTTCGGTTTCCTCGGCCGCGGTGCGCAGGTCTTCGGGGACGCGCTGTTCCTTGCTGATCGCGATCGCGAGCGGACGCGCATCGATGATCTTCTCGATCACTTCCCAGCGCGCGCGCGAATCCAGGCCGTCGAGCCACGCGAGCTCTTCGCTGCCGAGGATCTGCACCTTGTTGGGATAGATGATGTTGAGGTAACCCGCGAGCGACGGGCGCCGCGCGACGGTATCCACCGCCTCGAGCACGCGCGAGGCGCCCGCTTGCCCGGCCACCCAGCGCAACGCCAGGTGCCCGACGTGGCGATCGAACAATTCCTGCGCGGTGATTCGCTGCGGCATCAGGCCCCGCCGATGGCGACGGCGGCGCGCGCCGGGGCGAACAGCACGGCCCGCAGCGCCTCGATGTCCGGGGCGTTGCGCAAGGCGGCGCGGAACCCCGGATCGGCGAAGCGTTCGGCCAGTTCCGACAGCAATTCGAGGTGCTGTTGCGTGAAATGCTCCGGCACCGCCATCGCATACACGAGATCGACCGGTTCGCCGTCGGCCGCGCCGAAGTCCACCGGGTGCGCGAGGCGCAGGAACGCCCCGCGCGCGGTTTCGAAGGCGTTGGTGCGGCCGTGCGGGATCGCGATGCCGCAGCCGATGCCGGTGCTGCCGAGGCGTTCGCGCGCGCGCAGGCTGGTGCCGATGGCCTGGGTGATCACGGGCGAGCCATCGGCGAGCAGGCGCGCGGCAGCGTCGAGCACGCTGTCGCGGTCGACCGGTTCGACCAGCAGGACGATGCGGTCGGCGGCGAGCAGCGCGTGGAGCGGCATGCGGAGGGCGTCAGCCGAGGTCGCCGCGGACGGTCTCGCCGCGGTGGTGGTCGACGAGCTTTTCCTTGTGCTTCATCAGCAGGCGATCGAGCTTGTCGGCGAGCAGGTCGATCGCGGCGTACATGTTTTCGGCGGAGGCATCGGCGTGCAGCGTCTTGCCGGAGATGTTCACGTTGGCTTCGGCGCAGTGCTGCTGCTTTTCACAACTGAGTTGGGTGCGGACATCGAAGGGCTGGTCGAAGTGGCGCGCCAGCCGTTGCAGCTTGGACTCGACGTAGTCGCGCAACGCCGGGGTGACTTCGAGCTGCTGGCCATAGGTATCGATGCGCATCGCGGGCCTCCTTCACTCACGTTCGGAGGGACAGGATACGCCGCGGCGGCGTGAGGGGAAGGGCCACGGCCGGGCAATCTCAGCCGATGCGCAGGCGGTCCTGCGAGGACGGGATGCTCATGGCCTCGCGGTACTTGGCCACGGTGCGGCGGGCCACCGGGACGCCCGAGGCCTTGAGGTTCTCGGCCAGGCGCGCGTCGGAGAGCGGCTTGCGCGGGTCTTCGCCTTCGATCAGGCGCCGGATCATCGCCTGGATGGCGGTGCTGGAGGCTTCGCCGCCGCCGCCGGTGTCGATGCCGGACGCGAAGAACGCGCGCAACGGCATCGTGCCGCGCGGTGTACGGACGTACTTGCGTGCGATGGCGCGGGAAATGGTGGATTCGTGCAGGCCCACTTCGCCGGCGACTTCGCGCAGGGTGAGCGGGCGCAAGGCCTGGTCGCCGAATTCCAGGAACGCCGATTGCTGGCGCAACAGGCAACGCATCACCTTGAGCAGCGTGTCGCCGCGCGCTTCCAGGCTCTTGAGCAGCCAGCGCGCTTCCTGCAGGCGGCCGCGCAGGTAGAGCGCGTCGTTTTCGTTCGCCGAGCGGATCATGCGTTCGTAGCCGCGATGGATCGAGATGCGCGGACGGCCGCCGGCGGCGAGCGCGACGCGCCACTGGCCCTGCTGGCGCCACACGACGCAGTCGGGCGTGACGTAGGTATCCGCGGACAACCCGCCCAGCTGCGCGCCGGGGCGCGGTTCGAGCGAACGCAGCAGGTGCACGGCGCATTCGATGTCTTCGGTGGGGCGCTGCAGTTCGTGCGCCAGGCCGGCGACGCCGATCTTCGGCAGGCGTTCGAGCGGACCGTCGGCCATGCGCCGCGCGAGTTCGCGTCCGGGCGTGTCGGCGTCCAGCAGGTCGAGTTGCAGTTGCAGGCATTCGTTGAGCGAACGCGCGCCCACGCCGGGCGGATCGAAACGCTGTACCTGGTGCAGCACGGTCAGCACTTCGTCCAGGCTCGGGTTCATGCCGGGCCGCAGGCCTTCGGCGATGGCTTCGATCGTTTCGCGCAGGTAACCGTCGTCGTCGATCGACTCGATGATCGACACGCCGATCGTGCGGTCGCGCTGCGAGAGGTGGCTGAGGTGCAGCTGCCACAGCAGGTGGTCCTGCAGCGTCTCGCCTTCGGCGACCTGTTCGGCGAGGGGTTCGTCGTCGCTGTCGGCCGGGCCGATGCGTTCGTACCAGGTTTCGTTTTCGTCGCCGTCCCACGCGGAGGCTTCCGGCGGCGGGCGGTCGTCGTCGTGGCTGCTGCGTTCGTCGCCGGTGCCGTCGTCGCGGACGCGGGCGTCGCCGTTGCCGTCGTGGGTTTCCAGCGGCGGGGATTCCTCCCAGTCCAGCAACGGGTTGCTCTCGACCGCGCTGGCGATCTCGACTTCGAGCTCCGCGGTCGACAGCTGCAACAGGCGGATGGCCTGCCGCAACTGCGGGGTCATCACCAGGTGCTGTCCCAGCGATGTCTGGAGGCGGGGCTTCATGGCGATATCAACGTGGCCGGATGGTTTCGACGGCCGGGACGCGCACCTACAGGCGGAATGCTTCACCCAGGTACACGCGGCGGACGTCGGGGTTCGCCAGCAGCGCGTCCGGAGCCCCCTGCGCGAGCACGCTGCCTTCGTTGAGGATATACGCACGGTCGCAGATGCCCAAGGTCTCGCGGACGTTGTGGTCCGTGATGAGCACCCCGATGCCCCGCGCCTTGAGGTGGCGGACGATCCGCTGGATTTCGCCGACCGAGATGGGATCCACGCCCGCGAAGGGTTCGTCGAGCAGCATCAGGCGCGGCTTGGCCGCCAGCGCGCGGGCGATTTCCACCCGGCGACGCTCGCCGCCGGAGAGGCTGGCGCCGAGCTGGCCGGCGACGTGCGAGATCTGCAGTTCGTCGAGCAGGCTTTCGAGTTCACGCTCGCGTGCGTCTTCCGACAGGTCGGGGCGCAGTTCGAGCACCAGCCGCAGGTTGTCGGCGACGGTGAGCTTGCGGAACACCGACGGTTCCTGCGGCAGGTAGCCGACGCCCAGGCGCGCGCGGGTGTACATCGGCTCGCCGGTGATGTCGCGGCCGTCGAGCACGATCTTGCCGGCGTCGGCGGGCACCAGGCCCACGATCATGTAGAAGCACGTGGTCTTGCCGGCGCCGTTGGGGCCGAGCAGGCCGACCACTTCGCCGGCATCGAGCGTGAGGCCAAAATCGCGGACGACCGCGCGATTCCGATACGACTTGCGCAGCCCTTCGGCCACCAGCATCAGCGCGTGCCCTGCTGGGTCTTGGGCGGGAACTTCACGTGCACGCGGCCGGGGCCTTCGCCGCCACTGCCCTGCACCTGGCCGGATTTCATGTTGTACGAGATGCGACCGGCGGTGATGTTGCCGCCGCCGCGCTGGTCGATCACCGCATTGCCGGTGAACACGACGGTGTCGGTGCTCATGTCGTAGTCGACGTTGGACGCGCGCCCGGTGACGGTGGAGCCGTCGTCGAGCTCCTGGCTCATCTGCGCGGGCGCACCCGTCAGGATGACGCGGCGGATGTCGCCGTTGGAGCGGTGTACGACGGCCTTGGCGGCCTGCACGAGCAGCGTGCCCTGGGTGAGGTGGACGTTGCCGGTGAACGAGCACGGGCCGTCGCCGGCCACCGTGCAATCGGTGCTGGTGGCTTCCACGTCGAGCGGCTGGTTGCGATCCGACGTGCGCGCAACGGCACCGGCGCACGCCAGCGCCGTGGACAGGCCGAGGGCGAGCAGGGCGGCGGGACGCAGGGATTCAGCGGGCTTGCGGCGCATAGTGGACCTTGACGTTCGACGTGAGCCGGACGCGCTTGCTGTCAAGCAACGCCTCCATGCCTTGGCCGCGCAGTATAGAACCCGGCTGCGTGACCGTGACCGTGGTGGGCGAGGTGGCGCGGTTGGCGTGCGGGAACACGTTCAGTTGCTCGGTCGCCATCTCGATGGGTTGCGCGCGCGTGCCGGCGGTCTTCGCCAGCACCGTGCCCGCCAGGCGCAGTTCGTCGCCGGCGGCGCTGACCCAGCCGGTTTGCGAGGTGACGATCCAGCCCGCTTCGCGCGTGGGCACCGCGCCCGCGGTGGCCGCGGCCGGGATGAGGAAGGTGGGCGTGGCCAGCGTCATCGTGCGGTCGCCGGGGCTGCGCGCCAGGCGCGGGGCTTGCAGCGTGAAGGACTCATGCCCGAGGTTGTCGAGCACGACCACTTCGAAATCCTGCAGCACGTAATCCGAACGCGAATCCACCGCGACCAGCGCGCTCTTCGGCGGGCGGTGCTGCCAGATCGACCAGCCGCTGATCGCGGCCGCCGCGGCCAGGCCCAGCGTCAGCCATCCGCGCGTGCTCACGCCTGTGTCTCGACGCGCACGCCGGTGACGTGGGCGATGTCGGACACCAGGTGTTCGGCGTGGCCCTGCGCGGCGAGGATGAGGTCGCACAGTTCGCGCGCCGCGCCTTCGCCGCCGCGCGACACGGTGCGCCAGTGCGCGCGTTCGCTCGTCCAGCGATGCGCCTGCGCCGGGGCGACCGACAGGCCCACCTGCTGCATCACGCGCAGGTCCGGCAGGTCATCCCCCATGAAGGCGATTTCGTCCATGCCGATGCCCATGCGTCCGGCGATCTTTTCCACGCAGTCGAGCTTGTCGTGCACGCCGGTGTAGGACTCGACGCCCAGTTCGTGCGCGCGGCGTTCGGCCGACGGGCTGAGGCGCGCGGTGACGAACGCGACCGCGATGCCGTGCCGCATCAGCAGCTTCATGCCCAGGCCGTCGAAGACGTGGAAGGTTTTCGATTCGCGGCCGTCGGCGTCGATGAGCAGGCGGCCGTCGGTGAGCGTGCCGTCCACGTCGAAGCACACCAGCTTGATGCGCGCGGCGCGTTCGCGGATATCGCCGGGGAAATCGTTGAGGTGGGAATACATGTCGGTTGCGTCCCTCACACCACGCGCGCGCGCAGCAGGTCGTGGATGTTGAGTGCGCCGACGACGCGGCGGTCCTGGTCGATGACGAGCAGGGCGTTGATCTTGTGCGCTTCCATCAGCTGCGCGGCTTCCACCGCGAGCGCATCGGCGTCGATGACCTTCGGGTTGCGCGTCATCACCTTCGCAATGGGCGTGGCGCGCACGTCGATGCTGGCGTCGTCGAGCGTGCGGCGCAGGTCGCCGTCGGTGTAGAGGCCGAGCAGCTTGTTGTCCGCGTCCACGATGGCGCTCATGCCCAGGCGCTTGCGGCTCATCTCGACCAGCGTCTCGCTGAGCGAGGCGCCTTCGCGCACGCGCGGGACTTCGTCGCCGGAATGCATGACGTCGCGGATGTGCAGCAGCAGGCGGCGGCCGAGCGCGCCGGCCGGGTGCGAACGCGCGAAGTCTTCCGCGGTGAAGCCGCGCGCTTCGAGCAGCGCGACGGCGAGCGCATCGCCGAGCGCGAGCGCGGCGGTGGTGCTGGACGTCGGCGCGAGCGCGAGCGGGCAGGCTTCGGCCGGCACGCTGGCATCCAGGTGGACTTCGGCTTCGCGCGCCAGCGACGAACCGGGGCGGCCCGTCATCGCGATCAGCGCATTGCCCTGGCGCTTGAGCACCGGCAGCAGCATCAGCAACTCATCGCTTTCGCCGGAATACGACAGGGCCAGCACGATGTCGGCGTCGGTGATCATCCCGAGGTCGCCGTGGCCGGCTTCGCCCGGATGCACGTAGAACGCGGGGGTGCCGGTGGACGCGAGGGTGGCGGCGATCTTGCGCGCCACGTGGCCCGACTTGCCCATGCCCGTGCACACCACGCGGCCGCGGCAGGCGAGCATCAACTGGCAGGCGGCGGTGAACGCCCCGTCCAGCCGCGCGGCGACCGCTTCCAGGCCCTGGGTTTCGATGGCGATGACGCGCCGCCCGCTGGCGGCGAAATCGAAGGCCGCCGAGGCGCTGGGTGGGAGGTGTTCCGGGTGCAGGGCCATGGGGACTGGCGCGGCCTTCCGCTAGACTGAGGGGCGCAGTTTACAGGACCACCCCGAATGAACGCCGACACCATCCGCCACTTGATCGAACAGGGCCTGCCGGGTGCGCAGGCGAGCGTGCAGGGCGAGGATGGGGTCCACTTCGAAGCCACCGTCGTGAGCGCTGCGTTTGCCGGCAAGTTGCCGCTCGCGCGCCATCGCATGGTGTACGCCACGCTGGGCGATCGCATGGGCGGCGAAATCCATGCGCTCGCCCTCAAGACGCTCACGCCGGACGAGGCGAACGCCTGACATGCAGAAGATCCTGATCGAGGGCGGCACGCCGCTCAATGGCGACGTGCAGATCTCCGGCGCGAAGAACGCCGTGCTGCCGATCCTGTGCGCGACGCTGCTCGCCGACGAACCCGTGCAGATCAGCAACGTGCCGCACCTGCACGACGTGGTCACCACCGCCAAGCTGCTCGCGGGCCTGGGCGCGGAGATCACGGTGGACCAGGGCACGATCGGCAAGGGCAGCGAAAGCGGGATGGTCGTGGATCCGCGCAGCGTCAATTCGCACATCGCGCCGTACGAACTGGTCAAGACGATGCGCGCGTCGGTGCTGGTGCTCGGCCCGTTGCTCGCCAAGTACGGCGCGGCGGAAGTGTCGTTGCCCGGCGGCTGCGCGATCGGTTCGCGCCCCGTCGATTTGCACATCAAGGGCCTGCAGGCGCTGGGCGCCGAGATCAGCGTCGACCACGGTTTCATCAAGGCGAAGGCCGGTCGCTTGAAGGGCGGCCGCGTCGTGTTCGACCTGGTGAGCGTGGGCGCCACCGAGAACGTGCTGATGGCGGCCTGCCTCGCGCAGGGCACCAGCGTGCTCGAGAACGCGGCGATGGAACCGGAGATCGTCGACCTCGCCGACTGCCTCAACGCGATGGGCGCGCGGATCGAAGGCGCGGGCAGCAACAAGATCACCGTGCACGGCGTGGAGCGCCTGCATGGCGCGAAGCACGCGGTGGTGGCCGATCGCATCGAGACCGGCACGTTCCTCGTCGCCGCCGCGATGACCGGCGGCCGCGTCACGGCGCGCCGCACGCGTCCGGAAACGCTGGATGCGGTGCTCGAGAAACTGCGCGAAGCCGGCGCCGAGATCGAAATCGAAGACGACCGCATCACCCTCGACATGCACGGCCGCCGCCCGCGCGCGGTGAACTTCAACACCGCGCCGCACCCGGCGTTCCCGACGGACATGCAGGCGCAATTCATGGCGCTCAACTGCATCGCCGACGGCGTGGGCGTGATCAACGAGACGATCTTCGAGAACCGCTTCATGCACGTGCAGGAACTGCTGCGCCTGGGCGCCGACATCCGCGTCGAAGGCCACACGGCGATCGTGCGCGGCGTGGCGCAGCTGAGCGGCGCACCGGTGATGGCGACGGACCTGCGCGCATCGGCGTCGCTGATCCTCGCGGGCCTGGTGGCGGACGGCGAGACGACCATCGACCGCATCTACCACCTGGATCGCGGCTACGAGAACATCGAAGAAAAACTGTCGGGGCTCGGCGCGCGGATCCGGCGCGTCGGCTGACGCGGGACCAGGGACCGGGGACCCGGGACCCGGGACCCGGGACCAGTAAAGAAAAAGCCGCGAATCGCTCGCGGCTTTTTTGCTTTTGGTCCCCGGTCCCGGGTCCCCGCTTAGTGCATCGCCTGCAACTTCAGGTCCATCTCGTCCTGCCCATCCTTGCGCTGCAGGATGCGCGCCGGCGCCGGCAGGCCATCGACCACCCACAGCACCGTCTGCTTGTTGCCGTCCGTGCGCGAGACCTTGGTGGCCTGGTGCGCCTTGCCGGCGAAGGTGATCTGTTCCTTGCCCGAGACCGTATACACGAGGTCCTTGGCGCGGCCTTCGTCGACCATGCGGTACTTCAGCGGCTTGCCTGCGGCGACGTCGCGCGCGATCGCCAGGTTGACCAGCATCGCGTCGAGGTCGCCGGCCTGCAGCTTCACCGGGCCGGCGCGATCGGGCTTCACGTCGCCGGTCCACGTCGCCACGCCGTGCGCCCAGTCGTACGTGGCCTGCTTGTTGACCTTCTTGATGATCACCGAGGCGTTGTCGGTGCCCGACAGCGGGCGCCACTGGCCGCCCTGTTCGTCGAAGGTGGTCGACTGGCTGAGCGAGGCCAGGCTGCTCTTGATGCTGAGCGTGTACTTCCACTGCGCGCCGGCCTGCGCGAGCGACATGCGCGCCGAGGCTTCCATGCCCATGTAGTTGGCCACGTAGTCGGCGTTGAACGGCTTGAGCGTGGCGTCGGCGGCCATGGCGGGCGCGAGCGTCGCGGAGGCGGCGAGCACGACCACGGCGAGCGGGCGCAGGGCACGGGAGAGGATCGAATGCATCAGGATTCCTTGTAGTCGACCAGGCGCAGGTCGATCGCGCCGTCGTCGTCTTGTTGCAGGATGCGGATCGGCGAAGGCACGCCTTCGACGACCCACAGCGTGGTGGCTTCGCCGCCGGCGCGCACGCGATCCACGCGCATGGCGTTGTACGACAACTCGTCGACGGCCTGCGATTCGCGTTGCGCCGCGACCACGTACTGCTGGTCGCGCGCGCGGCCTTCGTCGACGAAACGGTAATGCAGCGTGGTGCCGGGGACGGCATCGCGCAGCACGGCCAGGTTGATCAGCAGGCCGCTCATGTCGCCCGGTTGCAGGGCCACCGCGGTGCGGCGCGTCTTCTTGAGGTCGCCGGTCCAATGCGCGGCCTGCGCGGACCAGTCGTAGACGCCCGTGATCACCTTCTTGCTGAAGACCACCTTGCGCACGGAGCTCTGCGTGAGCGGCCGGTATTGCGTGCCGGCGACGTCGAACAGCGTGCTCTGCTGCAGGTTCACGCCGGCGATGCCGATCAGGCCATGCGTGGCGTCGATGCGCAGGTCGACGCGCCAGCGCGCGTTGTCCAGCGCGACGAGTTGCAGCGTGGCGTCGCCCAGCGGCTTGCCGTCGCGGAAGACCGCGTACGTGGCGAGGAAGGGGACCAACGCATGGCTTTCGACGACCGGCGCCGGTGCGGTCGTCGCCGGAGTCGCCGTCGTTGCCGGCGCCGCCACCTGGGCCACTGCGGGCGCAAGCGCGCACACGCCCGCCAGCAAGGCGGAGAGGACGAGGGGCAGGGGGCGGAAGCGGCGCTTCACGGGGGCGTCGGGCCAGGCGGGGCGGGGAATGCGGCGGACTCTACGCGGAGCGGACGCAACATGGGATGACCATCCATGAGGACCGTGCCATCGCATTCAGCGATGCGCCCGGCCACCGCGAGCGCGACCACGGCGAGCAGCAGCGGGTGTTCGACCGCGAGCACCCGCGCGGCGAGGGCGTCGGGGGTGTCGCCCGGCAACACCGGAACGGTCGCTTGCGCGATCACCGCGCCGGCATCCAGTTCCGGGCTCACGAAATGCACGCTCGCGCCGTGTTCGGCCACGCCGTCGGCGATCGCGCGCGCATGCGTCTTCAGGCCGCGATAGGCCGGCAGCAACGAAGGGTGGATGTTGAGCAGGCGGCCGCGGAACCGCGCGACGAAACCGGCATCGAGCAACCGCAGGTATCCCGCGCACACGACCCAATCGGGCGACGTGGCGGCGATGGCCTCGGCGAGTTCATCGTCGAAGTCGCTGCGGTGCGCATAGGCCTTCGCATCGCGGCTCCAGCGCTTGGATGCCTCGACGCGTTGCAATGCGGGTGCTTCGAGCTTGTCGGAAAACACGCCGACGATCTCCGCGTCGAGCATGCCCGCCGCGATCGCATCCAGCAGCGCCTGCAGGTTGCTGCCGCGCCCGGAGGCGAGGATCGCGAGGCGACGCATGGCCAACGCGATCAGCCGATGCGGACGCGTTCGCCGCCGCCCGACGCCACCACCGCGCCGATCGGGCGATGCGCGAGGCCGAGGCGATCCAGGTCCGCCGACACGGCGGCGACATCGTTCGGCGCGAGGACGAGCACGAAGCCCACGCCGCAATTGAACGTGCGCCACATCTCGTCGCTCGGCACCGCGCCTTCGCGCTGCAGCCAGTCGAACACCGGCGGCAACACGATCGTCGACGCATCGATGTCGAGGCCGAGGCCGTCGGGGATCACGCGGATGATGTTCTCGGTGAGGCCGCCGCCGGTGATGTGCGCCATGGCGTGCAGGTCGTGCTTGCCGAGCAGTTCGAGGATCGGCTTGACGTACAGCTGCGTCGGCGCCATGAGCGCATCGACGAGCTTCACGCCGCCGAGGTCGAGATCGGCCGGACGGCCCGCGCGATCGTAGATGCGACGCACGAGCGAATAGCCATTGGAATGCGGGCCCGACGACGCGATGCCCAGCAGCACGTCGCCCGCGCGCACTTTCGCGCCGTCGACGATCTGCGACTTCTCCACCGCCGCGACGCAGAACCCGGCAAGGTCGTATTCGCCCGGCGGGTACATGTCGGGCATCTCGGCGGTCTCGCCGCCGATCAGCGCGCAGCCGGAGAGTTCGCAACCGCGCGCGATGCCGCCGACGACGGCGACGGTGGTGTCGACATCGAGCTTGCCGGTGGCGAAGTAGTCGAGGAAGAACAGCGGTTCGGCGCCCTGCACCAGCACGTCGTTCACGCACATGGCGACGAGGTCGATGCCGATCGTGTCGTGGCGGTTGAGCTGCTGCGCCAGCTTGAGCTTGGTGCCCACGCCGTCGGTGCCGGAGACCAGCACCGGTTCGCGGTACTTGCCCGACAGGTCGAACAGCGCGCCGAACCCGCCCAGGCCGCCCATCACCTCGGGCCGGAAACTGCGCTTGACCAGCGGCTTGATGCGTTCGACGACGGCGTTGCCCGCGTCGATGTCGACGCCGGCGTCCCGGTAGGTGAGCGGAGTGGGGGTGGTCACGTCGGTCCGGGAGGGCGCTGCGGGGCCGAGATTTTAACAGTGCGGGCTCGGCGCGCGCCCCCCGATTGGACGCGCGAGGCGCCGCTGCGGCACCATGCCCCCGGTTTCGCAGCAGGGATGAACGATGCGTCTGGCAATCCGGATCGCGGGCGTGGTGGCACTTTGGCTGGCGTTCGGCGCCGCGTTCGCGCAGCGCGTGGAAGGCGACCGTGCCGGCGCGCATGGCATGTACGAGGCCGAGGTCAACGTCAACGGCCAGGGCGAAACCGAGCGCAATACCGCCTTCGCCCGCGCGATGTCGCAGGTGCTGGGCAAGCTGTCGGGCAACCGCAGCGCCGCTTCGATGCCGGGCGTGGGGCAGGAACTGCGCCGCGCCCGCGACTACGTGAAGAGCTACGACTACCGCCAGGACGAAGGCCGCTCGGCCACCGGCGCCCCCACCTACACGACCACGCTGATCGTGCGGTTCGACCAGGAGCAGGTGGACGGCATCGCCGCCACGCTGGGCCTGCCGATCTGGGCCGAACCGCGGCCCAAGCCCGTGCTGTGGCTGGCGATCAACGACGGCCGCGGCCCGCGCCTGGTCGCGCTGGCGCAGACCGGCGCCGCGCGCGCCGTGCTCGACCGCGCGCAGGAACGCGGCTATCGCCTCGGCCTGCCGTCCGGCAGCGCCGCCGAACAAGCGGCCGTCGGCGCCATCTGGCGCGGCGACACCGCGGCCATCGCCCGCCTGTCCTCGCGCTACAGCCCGCCGATGCAGCTGATCGGCAAGCTCTACCGCGCCGAAGGCGGGGGCTGGACCGCCGACTGGACGTTCGTCGACAGCGGCAAGGTGCTGTCCACCTGGACGTCCACGCAGCCCGACGCGCGCCGCGCGATGGCCTCCGGCGCCGACGGCGCGGCCGACGCGCTGTCGAAGAAATACGCCAAGCGCAGCAGCGCGGCCGGCACCGCGGGGCGCTACACCGTGCAGATCGACGGCGTGCGCGACAGCGAGGACTACCTGCGCCTGATGTCCTACCTGCAGTCGCTGGCCGTCGTGCGCGGCATGGCGCCGGTGCGCGCGAACGCCGAAGGCCTGACGTTGGAGCTCGACCTGATCACCGGCCTGCCGGGCCTGAAGCGCGCGCTGGGCAACGGCGAAGTGCTCACGGCCGACGAAGGCGACGCCCCGGTCCTGCACCTGCGCTGACATGGACCTGCACGCGGCCACCCTCGCGCGCCGCTGGCAGTGGGCGCTGATCGCCGCGATCGCGGGCGTGCTGGTCTTCCTGCTCGCCCCGATCCTCACGCCGTTCGTGATCGCCGCGATGCTCGGCTGGCTGGGCGATCCCACGGTGGATCGCCTCGAACGCCGCGGCTGGTCGCGCACCACCGCGGTCGTGATCGTGTTCTGCCTGATGACGATGCTGCTGCTCATCGCGCTGGTGTTGCTGGTGCCGATGATCGAACGCCAGCTCGTCACGCTGATGGAATCGCTGCCGACCTACCGCGACTGGTTCATCGGCACCGCGTTGCCGTGGGTCGAGCGCCGCACGGGGCTGGAACTCGCCTCGTGGCTGGATCCGGATCGCATCGTGCAACTGATCCGCGAACACTGGGAGCGCGCGGGCGGCATCGCCACGACGATGCTCGGGTACCTGTCGGCGTCCGGGTTCGCGCTGATCGCGTGGGTGGCGAACATCGTGCTGATCCCGGTGCTCACGTTCTACTTCCTGCGCGACTGGGATTTGCTGGTCGAACGCTTCGCCGCGCTCGTGCCGCGGGACCACATCGCCACGGTGACGCGCCTGGCGAAGGAATCGGACGTCGTGCTCGGTGCATTCCTGCGCGGGCAGTTCAGCGTGATGCTCGCGCTGGGCGTGCTGTATGCGCTGGGGTTGTGGGCCGTGGGCCTCAACGTCGGCCTGCTGATCGGCTTCATCGCGGGCATCGTGAGTTTCGTGCCGTACCTCGGGCCCGCCACCGGCGTGGTGATGGGCGTGATCGCCGCGATGGTGCAGTTCGGCGACTGGAAGCACGTGGCGCTGGTGCTCGGCGTGTTCGGCGTCGGCCAGGTCATCGAGAGCTACGTGCTCACGCCGCGCCTCGTCGGCAATCGCATCGGCCTGCATCCGGTCGCGGTGATCTTCGCGATCATGGCGGGCGGACAGTTGTTCGGTTTCCTGGGCGTGCTGCTCGCGCTGCCCGTCGCCGCGGTGGTCAACGTGCTGTTGCGCTACGCGCACGAGCGTTACACGCGCAGTCGCCTCTACGCCGGCGAAGCGCCGCCCGGCATCGAACTGGATGCGTACGTCGACGCGGGCATCGAACGCCCGACGCCGGACGACGACCACGCCTGACGCAGATGTCGCCCGCCCCGCAGTTGCCGCTGGCGTTGCGCTATCCGCCGGACCAGCGGCTGGAAGCGTTCGTTGCCGCGCCCGACGGCGCGTTGGCGCAGGTGCGTGCGCTCGCGGAAGTCGCGCAGTCGGATTGGTTGTACCTCGCCGGGCCTGCTGGGGTCGGCAAAACGCATCTTGCGTTGGCGGCGTGCGCGGCGGCGGAAGCCGTGGGGCGCAGCGCCGCGTACGTGCCGGTGCGGGCCGCGGCGGGGCGGATGCGGGATGCGCTGGAAGCGTTCGATACGCATGCGCTGGTGGCGCTGGACGGCCTGGATGCGATCGCCGGCGAGCGCGAAGACGAAGTGGCGTTGTTCGACTTCCACAATCGCGCGCGCAGTGCGGGCATCGCCGTGCTCTACACCGCGACGGTGTCGCCGGATGCGTTGACGCTGGCGTTGCCGGATCTGCGTTCGCGCCTGCAGCAATGCACGCGGATCGTGCTGGCGCCGCTGGATGACGCGGGGCGGCGCGATGTGTTGCGCGACCGTGCGCAGCGCCGCGGCTTGATGCTGGATGACGCGGCGATCGATTGGCTGTTGCGGCGGCAGGGGCGCGATCTTGCGACGCTGACCGGGTTGCTGGATGTGCTCGACCGCGCGTCGCTGGCGGCGCAGCGGCGGATTACGGTGCCGTTCTTGAAGGAGACGTTGGGCGCGCGTTGAGCGACGCATCGAGTTCGGCCAGCCGCTGCGGCGTCCCGACATCCGTCCACGCGCCGCGGTGATGCGTACCGTCGATGGCGTTGCGGCCCATCGCGTGACGTAACAGCGGCGCAAGCTTGAACCGCGGCGGTGTCTCATCGACACCCGGCACGTTGCCGACGATCCCGCGCCAGCCATCGAACAACGACGGCCGATAAACGCCGATCCCCGCGAAGGTCAGGCGCGCTTCGCCGTCCGACGCCACCGTGCCGTCGGCGCGCAACGCGAAATCGCCGTTCGGATGCTGCGGCGGATTGTCGACGAGCACGAGATGCGCTTCGCCACGCGGCTCGCTCGGCAACCGCGCGAAATCGAAATCCGTCCACACGTCGCCATTCACGGCAAGGAACGGCGCATCGCCCAGCAACGTCAACGCATTGAAGAGGCCGCCGCCCGTTTCCAGCGGCGTCGCGCCTTCGTACGAGTAATGCAGCCGCACTCCCCATCGCGATCCATCGCCCAGCACATCCGGGAACCGCGCCGCCAACCAGCTCGTGTTGACGACGACATCGACGATGCCCATCGCCGCCAGTTTCTCCAGGTGCCACGCGATCAACGGCTTCCCGCCCGCTTCCAGCAGCGGCTTCGGCGTCGTGTTCGTCAGCGGCCGCATGCGTTCGCCGAGGCCGGCGGCGAGGACCAGTGCCTTCATCGCGTGGCGTCTTCCGCGGTGCCTTCGGTCCAGTGGCCGTATTCCTTGATCGCGGGCTTCACGCGCGTGGCGATCAGTTCGGCGAGCGGGGCGAGTTCCGGGTACTTCGGCAACACGTCGTCCAGGTAGGCGAAGAAGCGCGGCACGTCCTGCAAATACTTCGGCTTCGCATCGCGATGGTGCAGGCGCGCGAAGATGCCGATGACTTTCAGATGGCGATGCACGCCGATCAGGTCGGCGTCGCGGCGGAAGCGTTCCAGCGACGGCACCGGCAATCCGGCCTCCGCCGCACGTGCGTGGTAACGATCCAGCCAGCCGTGGATGCGCTCGACCGGCCAGCTCAGGAACGCATCCTTGAACAGGCACGTCGGGTCGTACGCGATCGGGCCCCGCACCGCGTCCTGGAAATCCAGCACGGCCGGCCCATCGGACGCGGGCATCAAATTGCGGGGCATGAAGTCGCGATGCACCAGCACCTGCGGTTGCGCGAGCGCGGCGTCGATCAGCACGCGATGCACGCGCTCGAGGCGTTGCAGGTCGCTGTCGTCGAGCACGAGCGCGAGATGTCGCCCGAGGTACCACTCGTCGAACAGGCGCAGTTCGCGCAGCAGCAGGGGCTCGTCGTACGCCGGGAAGTCGTCCGGCACCGGCGCGGCCTGCAGGCGCAGCAGCTGCGTGATCGCATCGTCGAACAACGCGTCGGCGTTGTCGGCGTGGATGACATGCAGGTAGGTGTCGGCGCCGAGGTCTTCGAGCAGCAGGAAGCCCGTCGCCGCGTCTTCGGCCAGCACCTGCGGCACGCGCACGCCGGCCGCTTCGAGCATCGCGCGGATGCGCAGCCACGGGCGCACGTCTTCCTTGTCGGGCGGCGAGTCCATCACGATGCGGCTCGGCTCGGGGCCCAGCGTGCGCCAGTAGCTGCGGAAGCCTGCATCCATGGAGGCGCGCGCCAGGCCCAGGTCGGCGTGGCCGGTGGCGGTGCGGGCCCAGGCGAGGCGCTGGTCGTCGCGCGAAGGCGCGGAAGCGGGGTCGGCGGTCATGCGCGAAGGGTAAACCGGCGGGCCTTCACGGCGCGAGAAGCCTGCGTGCCGGTACGGTCCGGAACTCTTGCGTACATTCCCCTTGTCGCCCGCATCGGTCCCCCCGCCGTGAATGAAATGCTGTCCTACGACTTCATCGTCTACGTGGTGATCGGCTTCGCCGCGCAGCTGGTGGATGGCGCGCTCGGCATGGCCTACGGCGTGACGGCCTCCAGCCTGCTGCTGGGCGTGGGCGTGCCGCCGGCGCTGAGCAGCGCCACGGTGCACGCGGCCGAATGCTTCACCACCGGCACCTCCGCGATCTCGCACCACGCCTTCGGCAACATCGACAAGCACCTGTTCCGCCGCCTGCTGCTACCCGGCATGCTGGGTGCGGCCGTGGGCGCATATGTCCTGGTGCACCTGCCGGGCGATGCGATCAAGCCCTGGATCGCGGGATACCTGCTGGTGATGGGCCTGGTGATCATCGCGAAGGGCTTCCGCGAACTCACGTCCAAGCGCGTCACCTCGCACCTGATTCCATTGGGATTCTTCGGCGCGCTGGTCGATGCGATCGGCGGCGGCGGATGGGGGCCGGTGGTCACGTCCAACCTGCTCGCGCGCGGCAACGAGGCCCGTTTCACCATCGGTACCGTCAATGCGGTGGAGTTCTTCGTCACCGTGACGGCGTCGCTGGTGTTCCTGATGACGCTGGGCATCTCGCACTGGCAGATCGTGGTGGGCCTGGCCCTGGGCGGCGTGGCGGCGGCCCCGATCGGCGGGTGGCTGGTCAAGCGCCTGCATGCGCGCTGGCTGCTGGTGGTGGTGGGCCTGCTGGTCGTCGGCCTGAGCACGCGGACGCTCTACCTGCATTTCGCCGCGTGAGCGTCGCACCTTCGGCCGGGGCTCCGTAAGATCGCGGTTCCACGCATGGCGCAGAACCGCATGACCCCGAGCCACCTCGACCGCCTCGAATCCGAGAGCCTGCACATCCTGCGCGAGGTGGCGGCGAGCTTCCGCAATCCGGTCCTGCTGTATTCGATCGGCAAGGACAGCTCGGTGTTGCTGCACTTGCTGATGAAGGCGTTCGCGCCGGGGCGGCCGCCCATTCCGCTGCTACACGTGGATACCGGCTGGAAATTCCGCGAGATGATCGAGTTCCGCGATCGTCGCGCGGCCGAGACGGGCGTGGACCTGCGCGTGCACACCAATCCCGACGGCGTCGCGCGCGGGATCGGGCCGATCACGCACGGCGCCACCGTGCACACCGACGTGATGAAGACGCAGGCACTGAAGCAGGCGCTCGATCAGTACGGGTTCGATGCGGCCATCGGCGGCGCGCGCCGCGACGAGGAGAAGTCGCGCGCGAAGGAACGCGTGTTCTCCTTCCGCAACGCGCAGCACCGCTGGGACCCGAAGCATCAGCGCCCCGAACTGTGGGACCTCTACAACACGCGCATCGCCGCGGGCGAGAGCGTGCGCGTGTTTCCGCTGTCGAACTGGACCGAGCTCGACGTGTGGCTCTACATCTATCGGGAAAACATCCCGGTGCCCTCGCTGTACTTCGCGAAGGAGCGCCCGGTGGTGGAACGAGACGGCGCGTTGCTGATGGTCGACGACGAACGACTGCCGCTGCGTGCAGGCGAGGTGCCGGCGATGCGCCGCGTGCGCTTCCGCACGCTGGGCTGTTATCCGCTCACCGGCGCGATCGAATCCGACGCCGACACGCTCGACAAGATCATCGCGGAGATGCTGGTGGCGACCACGTCGGAGCGGCAGGGCCGCGTGATCGACCACGACCCCAGTGCGTCGATGGAGAAGAAGAAGCAGGAGGGGTACTTCTGATGACGCGCGTCTACGACGATACCGACATCGCCGCGGCGCTGCGCCGCCACGAGCACAAGGACCTGCTGCGCTTCATCACCTGCGGCAGCGTGGACGACGGCAAGAGCACGCTGATCGGGCGGCTGCTGCACGACAGCAAGCGCCTGTTCGAAGACCAGCTGGCCGCGCTCGCCGCCGACAGCCGCCGCCACGGCACGCAGGGCGAGAACATCGATTACGCGTTGCTGCTCGACGGCCTGGCCGCGGAGCGGGAGCAGGGCATCACCATCGACGTGGCGTATCGCTTCTTCGATACGGAACGGCGCAAGTTCATCGTCGCCGATTGCCCGGGGCACGAGCAGTACACGCGCAACATGGCCACCGGTGCGTCGACGGCGGACCTCGCCGTGGTGCTGGTCGATGCGCGCAAGGGCTTGTTGCCGCAGACGCGTCGGCACACGTACATCGCCTCGCTGCTCGGGCTGCGGCACGTGGTGCTGGCGGTGAACAAGATGGATCTCGTCGGCTACGACTTCGCGGTGTTCGAAACGATCGCGAACGAGTACGCAGCGCTGGCATCGTCGCTCGGGATCCCGCACGTGCAGTGCATTCCGTTGTCGGCGCTGCAGGGCGACAACCTCATCGAACGCTCGCAGGCGATGCCGTGGTACGACGGCCCGGCGTTGCTGGAATACCTCGACACGGTGCAGGTCGACCGCGTCGAAGCCGAAGGCGGCTTCCGCCTGCCGGTGCAGTGGGTGCAGCGGCCGGATCGTCGCGACGCGGATCGTGATTTCCGGGGTTACGCCGGCACCCTGGTCGCTGGGCGCGTCGCGCCGGGCGGTGCGGTGGTGGTGTTGCCGGCGGGGCGGCGATCGCGCGTGGCGCGCGTGCTCGGGCCGGAAGGCGCGCGCGAATCGGCCGTCGCGGGGCAGGCAATCATGCTGGTGCTCGAGGACGAGATCGACGTGAGCCGCGGCGATGTGATCGCGGCCGGCGACGATGCACCCGAGGTGTCGGACCAGTTCGCCGCGCACGTGCTGTGGATGGGCGAAGGACAATTGCTGCCGGGGCGTCCGTACTGGCTGAAGCTGGGCACGCGCACCGTGGGCGCGACGGTGAGTGCGCTCAAGCACAAGGTCGACGTCGATACGCAGGCCTCGCTCGCGGCGACGCACCTGGACCTCAACGAAGTCGGTTACGTGAACCTCTCGCTCGACCAGGCGATCGCGTTCGAACCGTATGCGAAGAACCGTGCGCTCGGCGGCTTCATCCTCATCGATCGCATCGATAACACGACGGTCGCGGCCGGCACGCTCGACTTCGCGCTGCGCCGCGCAGGCAACCTGCACTGGCAGCACATCGACGTGGATCGCGCGACGCGCGCGCGCAGCCTCGGGCAGGCGCCGCGGTGCGTGTGGTTCACGGGCTTGTCGGGGTCCGGCAAGTCGACGATCGCCAACCTCGTCGATCGCCGGTTGCAGGCGATGGGGCTGCACGCGTTCGTCCTCGACGGCGACAACGTGCGCCACGGCCTCAACCGCGACCTGGGCTTCACCGACGAAGACCGCGTCGAAAACCTGCGCCGCGTGGGCGAGGTGGCCAGGCTGATGACGGACGCGGGGCTGATCGTGCTCGTCAGTTTCATCTCGCCGTTCCGCGCGGAGCGGCGCACGGCGCGTGCGTTGTTCGGCGAAGGCGAGTTCCTCGAAGTGTTCGTGGACACGCCGATGGCCGTGGCCGAAGCGCGCGACGTGAAAGGCCTCTACGCGAAGGCGCGGCGCGGCGACCTGCCGAACTTCACCGGCATCGATTCGCCCTACGAAGCGCCGGAGGCGGCGGAGCTGGTGCTGGATACGACCAGTGCGCCGGCCGAGGAACTGGCCGAACGCGTCGTTGCGATGCTGCTCGGTCGCGGATAAAAAAACGCCCCGCGATGCGGGGCGTTTCGTTGCAGGCTGCGTTGGATCAGGCCGCGCGCGGACGCTTGCCGCGGATGGCTTCCCACAGAAACAGCAGCACGATGGCCGCGACGATCGCGATCACCCAGACCAGGATGCGATTGCCGACGCCGAGCATCCCTGCGATGTAACCACCGGCCAGCGCACCCAGCGCGCCCAGCACGATCGTCATGATCCAGCCCACCGGGTCCGCGCCCGGCTTGAAGAAACGCGCAAGGATGCCGATCACCGCACCGCCGACCAGGTACATCAGGAGTCCGTCGAACATGGTGTGCCCCTCCAGCCGCGCCGGGATGGCGCCGGGGGGATGCTAGCGTGGTGTGCGCCGCAGCATTCTGCCCATTGCGCCGCCCAGCATCGCCAGGACCAGGCTGCCCCCGAGGGCAACGACGAAGCGCATGCCGGGGCCGGCGGGCGTGTAACCGGCCCAGCGCGTGGCGAACCACGCCAGCGCCGCACCCGCGATGCCCAGCGCAAACGACGACAGCAGGCCGATGCGTTTCTGCGAGGAGGTCATCCAGCGGGCGACCAGGCCCGCCAGGCAGCCGATGACGATCAGCGCGGGCCAGCCATGGCCGATGTCGCCGAAGGCGCGCGCGGCCAGGACGAACTCGATCGGTCCCTGGGTCATCGCGCGCGCTCCCCTGGTTCGCGGACGTTGGATCGCCTAGTTGCGGTGGATCAGCAGCAGCCGTGGTCCCCGTGGTCGCTGCCACCGGCCACGTGCGCGCTGCGGCGGGTCTCGCCGCGCGTGCCCGCTTCGTGGTGGCGCGCGATCACCCGTGCGACGCACGCGGTGACGCGCTTGCCCATCGGGATGTGCAGGAATTCGTTCGGGCCATGCGCGTTGGAATGCGGGCCCAGCACGCCGGTGATCATGAACTGCGCGTCCGGGTACTTCTCGCCGAGCATGCCCATGAAGGGGATCGTGCCGCCTTCGCCCATGTACATCGCGGGCTGGCCGAAGAACTCGCGGCTCGCATCGTCGATGGCCTGGTTGAGCCACGGCGACATCGCGGGCGCATTCCAGCCGGTGGAAGCCTTCTCGAGGTCCAGCGTGACCTGCGCGCCGTAGGGCGGATCGCGTTCGAGCGTCTGCTTGAGCAGTTCGCCGGCGCGCTTGCCGTCCAGCGTGGGCGGCAGGCGCAGCGACAGCTTCACCGCGGTGAAGGGACGCAGCACGTTGCCTGCCGACGAGAGGGCCGGCATGCCGTCGACGCCCGTCACCGACAGCGCGGGGCGCCAGGTGCGGTTGAGCACGAGTTCGGTGAGGTCGTCGGCCATCGGCACCATGCCGGGCAGGAACGGGAACTTGTCGTAGACCGCGGTGCCGACGACCTTCGCCGCTTCCTTCGCCTGCACGAGGCGCTCGGCGGGCACTTCGCTGTGCAAGCCGTCGAGCAGGATGCGGCCGGTCTTCTCGTCTTCGATGCGCGAGAGCAACTGGCGCAGGATGCGGAAGCTCGAAGCCACGATGCCCGACGCGTCGCCGGAATGGACGCCTTCGGACAACACCTTCACCGTGAGGTTGCCGCCGGCCAGGCCGCGCAGCGAGGTGGTGCACCACAGCTGGTCGTAGTTGGCGCAACCCGAATCGAGGCACACGACGAGCGAGGGCATGCCGATGCGTGCGGCCAGGTGGTCGACGTAGGCGGGCAGGTCGTAGCTGCCGGATTCTTCGCAGGCTTCGATCAGGATCACGCAGCGCGCGTGCGGGATCTTCTGCGCCTGTAGCGCGAGGATCGCGGCGAGCGAACCGAACAATGCGTAGCCGTCGTCGGCGCCGCCGCGGCCGTACAGGCGATCGCCCTTGATCACGGGCGTCCACGGGCCGAGGTCGTCGTCCCAGCCCGTCATCTCGGGCTGCTTGTCGAGGTGGCCGTAGAGCAGCACGCAGTCGTCGTCGCTGCCGCCGTTGGCGGCGGGGATCTCGAGGAAGATCAGCGGCGTGCGGCCTTCCAGGCGCACCACGTCCACGACCATGCCGGGAATGGACTGCGCCTTCGCCCAGTCTTCCATCAGCTTGACGGCGGCATCCATGTAGCCGTGCGCCACCCAGTCGGTGTCGAACATCGGCGACTTGTTGGGGATGCGGATGTAATCGACGAGGCGGGGGACGATGTCGTCGTCCCACTTCTCGCTGACATGGCGCTCGATGGCGGGGGCGTCGAAGTTGGAATCCATGTTGCGCGCAATCCTGGGGGAGGCGAGCCGCGCATTCTACCGGGTGGCCCGCGAAGCCGGTTCAGACATCCCTGACATGCGGTCGCGCCGATGCCGGACACGCGGGCGGGGGCATTCCGGATGGGGCGGGGCGGGGCAGGACGGGAGACTGTGCCTCCCGCAGCCGCTGGGCTGCAGGACACCCAGGCATCCGCATCCCGCGGGTGCCCTCGTCAAGGAGAGACCCCGATGGCCCCCATCCTTCCATCCCCGCGCAAGTTGTTCGCCTCGCTCGCGGTGGCGCTGCTGTGCGCCGGCGCGGCCTTAGCCGCAGACAAGGTCGACGTCAACACGGCCGACGCGGCCACCATCGACAAAGTGCTGGTCAACATCGGTCCGGCCAAGGCCGAGGCCATCGTGGCCCATCGCGCGGAACACGGGCCCTTCAAAAGCCTGGAACAGCTGGCCAGCGTCAAGGGCATCGGCCTGAAGACGGTGGAGAAGAACCGCGAGCGCATCGAGATCGGCGGCGGCGCGGCGCCGGCGCGCAAACCGGCCGCGGCGGCGGCCTCGGCGCCCTGAGGCGCGGTTCCTTCGGAGCAGGTGGTGTTCCGGCGGCGCACGCGCGTCGTTGGGCGGAACGCCGTGCGGGGGCGGGCGCAACGGACTGCGCCCGGCCCCCGCCCTTTTCGACGTAGTCTTCGCGCATGGAAGTCCGCACCCACCCTGCGCGCTCCCGGGTCATCCCGGCCAACGAATACCGGCGCGAACGCTGGCGCAACGGCGCGGGCTGGACGCGCGAGATCATCGCGGTGCCGGCCGAGGGCGCCTGGCAATGGCGGTTGTCGATCGCGGAGATCGAACAGGACGCGCCGTTCTCGCGCTTCGAAGGGATCGAACGCGAGATCGTGTTGATCAGCGGCAACGGCGTGCGCCTGCGCTTCGACGATGGCGACGTGCATGCGCTCGAACCACCGCACGGGCGTTTGCGATTCTCCGGCGAACGCGCCGTGCACGGCGAACTGATCGACGGCGCAACGCAGGACTTCAACCTGATGTGGCGTCGCGACGCGATCGATGCGCAGCTGTGGCATCGCCCGCTCGTGGGCCCGATGGTGATCTTCGCCGATCCGCACACGACGTGGGCCGTGCACCTGCTCGCGGGGCAGGCGCGCTTCGCGGACGACTCCGGGTTGCCGTCGATGCATGCCGGCGACACCGCACTCCTGCAGGCGGGCGAGGCGCGCCTGCGGCATGTGCTGGAAGGTGGCGGCGAGGTGTTGCTCGCGCGGTTGCAGCCGCGCTGAGCGAATTCAGAGCAACGCGGGCACCAGCACCAGCGCAAGCGCTGCGACCGACACGCCGAGCACGCTCACGGCCATCTCGCGCAACGAACGTCCACGCGCCCACATGTACAGGCCCGACAGGCCCAGCAGCATCATGCAGAGCGCGAAGCTGTCGGCGAGCAGGCGCCACCCCAGGCCGCCTCCCACGCCCTTGTGCAGGCGATTGAACGCGGCCAGCAGCGTGTGTTGCGTGTGCTTGACCTCGGTGGTCGCATCGCCCGGCACGTAGTCCACCGACCACGCATCGCTTGCCGTGCCGCCGCTGAGTGACCACTTCTGCGGCCCTTCGCGTCGCCGCCCGGAGGCGGCGACTTGCGGATTACCTGGGCATCCAGGCCTTGAGCCTGCTTGAGCCACAGCGAGAGTTGTTCCGGTGTGGCGCGCGCTTCCACCGGCACGGCGAGCGTCGCGCGGCCGGCTTCGTTGCTGTCGCCCTGCGGCCAGGCGCTGTCGCCGAAGCGATGGTTCATCACCAGGCCCGTGCACCCGTAGACGATCGCCGCCAGCGCGCCCCAGGCGCCGATCCACAGGTGCAACTGGCGGATCCAGCGGTGCCTGGTGGCAGAACGTCGGGCGGGCGTGGCGGTGGTCGCGTGCATGGAGCGAGGCTCGGGTTCGGGATCAGAAGTTATAACGCAGGCTCACGGTCGCGGCACGCGGGGAGCCGGGCGTGATGTTGTTGTCGCTGTTGGCGCTGACGGCGTATTCCTTGTCGAACAGGTTCTCGACGTTGAGCTGCAGCGACAGGTGATCGTTCGCGTCGAAGAACACCGCCGCGTCGTAGCGCGTGTAACTCCGCAGCGTCACCAGGTTGGTGACCTGCGCGAAGATCTCGTCGCGGTACTGCGCGCCGAAGCCCAGGCCCCAACGCTCGGTCAGGTCGAAGCGGTTCCACAGCGAGAACGTGTTTTCCGGCAACTGCGCCAGGCGCTTGCCGCGGTCCGCGCCGGCGAGGATTTCGCCGTCCTGCCAGGCATACGCGCCCATGACGTGCCAGCGATCCGTCAACGATCCCGCCAGGCCCACTTCCACGCCCTTCGCGCGCTGGCCGTCCACCAGCGTCGAGGTGGTGGCGTCTAGCGGCACGATGACGTTCGTGCGATCCAGCTGGTAGATCGCGGCGGTCACCGCGAGGCGATCCATGACATCCCACTTCGCGCCGAGCTCGTAGTTGATGAACTTTTCCGGATCGAAGGCCTGGTTGGTCGGCGACAGCGATGCGAGCTGGTCGCCCGAGCGCGGCTGGTAGGCGACGCTGTAGCTGGCGTAGATCGAGACCGGTTCCATCGGCTTGTACACGAGGCCCGCGCGCGGCGACCACAGGTTGTCGGTGGCGGAAATGTTGCGCGCGGGATTGCCCGGCGCGAGGCGCTTGTTGGTGAAGTCGACATCGAAGCGGTCGAAACGCAGGCCCACGATCGCCTGCCAGTGTTCGCCCAGTTCGAGCTGGTCCTGCATGTAGACGGCCGCGGTCTTCGCGACGCTGTTGTTCTCCGCGTCGGTGGCGGAAGGACGGAACGTGATCGGGCCGTAGTAGCGCGGATTGGACAGCGGGACGTTCGCCGACGTTGCCGTCGAACCCGGCGCGCCGAAGAAGCCGGTGGTGCGCAGGTTGTCGGTGTCCTGGTGGCCGAACTCGGCGCCGGCGAGCAACGTGTGGTGCACGTTGCCGGTGTCCGCGCTCCACACCAGGTCGGTCTGGTTGAACAGGTTCCTTCGGTGGGTGCCGTTGTTGTACGCGTTGATGGCAACCTGCGTGCGCGTGGCGTCGACCGCGCCGGAGAAGATGTTCTGGTAGAACTTGTCGTAGTCGGCCAGGCGCGTGCGGTTGCGCAGGGTCGCGCCGCCGGCGAATTCGTGTTCGACCAGCGCGCCGAAGGCATCGACGTCCGCGCTCACCGGGCTGCGGAAGGGGTCGCCGAAGAACGTGGAGGGATCCACGTCGAGCGGCGTGCGGCGGCCGTTGTACGCATTGGGTTCCGATGGCACGCCGCGATCGGCGACGCGTTCGTCCTCGAAGTGTTCGTACCCCAGCGTGACGCGCGTGGACTCGCCGACGTCGAAGCCCACGGTCGGGTTGATGCCCCAGCGACGGATGTCGAAGTCGTCGCGGTAGCTGTCGGAATCCTCGAACATCGCATTGACGCGGAAGTCGACGTGTTCGTTGATCGCCTGGCCCACGTCGGCGGCGACGCGGCGCTTGTTCCAGCTGCCGAATTGCGCGCTGACCTCGCGCACGGTCTTGCCATCGGGTTGCTTGGTGGCGCGGTTGACGATGCCGCCGGAACCACCGCGGCCGAAGATCATCGCGTTCGGCCCCTTGAGTACTTCGACGCGATCGATGTTGTACAGGTCGCGGATGTACTGCACGTCGTCGCGCATGCCGTCGACGAACAGGTCGCCGGTGGTGCTGCTGCCGCGCAACACGAGGGTGTCGCGGTTGCCTTCGCCCTGGGCGACGCCCACGCCGGGCACGTAACGGAACACGTCGACCAGGCCCGACATCGCCTGGTCGCGGATCAGCTGCTGCGGGATGACGGTGATGGACTGCGGCGTGTCGCGGAGCGGGGTGGGGGTCTTCGTGGCCGTCGAGGATTCGGGGACCACGTAGGCGTCCTGCTTGCCAACGACCTCGACGTGGTCCAGCTCGCGCGGCTTGCGCGGTGCGGACTCATCGGCGGCGTGGGCGGGGGCGGCGACGGCCAGGGCGAGCGCGACCGCCAGGGGCGTGGCGCGCAGGGCGGGGTGGGGCATGACGTCCTCTGTATGCAAGGGGGTTGCGGCATCCGCCGCGGCCCGGGCATGTTAATGAGAACGATTCGCAAACGCAATGGAAGCGATCGGCGCGGCCGATCAGCGGTCGTCCCGCGTCCAGACCGCGTTGTCTTCGACCTTCGTCGGGAACTTGGGCACCGGCGCATAGGCGGGCGCGTTGAGCGCACGGCCGTCGCGCACGTCGAACTTCGAGCCGTGCAGGACGCACTCGATCGTCGCTTCTTCCGCGTCGAACGGGCCCGACGACAGATCGAAGTCCTCGTGCGAGCACCGGTCTTCGAGTGCGTAGAAATCGCCGTCGTAGTTGAAGACCACGATCGCGGTGTCGCCGTCCCACGCGACCTTCGACTCGCCCGGGAGCAATTCCGACGTCGCGCAGACGCGCACCCAGGCTTCGCTCACAACGCTTTCTCCATGACTTCGAAGCGCAGGTCATCGCGCGTCGGGATGCCGAAGCGTTCGTCGCCGTAGGGGAAGGGCTTCTTGATGCCGGTCAATGCGTAACCGCGGCGCTCGTAGAACTTGATGAGTTCGTCGCGGATGTCGATGACGGTCATGCGCATCGTCGGCAGGCCCCAGTCGTCGCGCGCGATGCGTTCGCCTTCCGCGAGCACGGCCTTGCCGATGCCCGCGCCCTGCAGCGACGGCACCACCGAGAACATGCCGAAATACCCGGCGCCGTCTTCATCGGCGACGTGCGCGCAGGCGAGCAGTTGCCCGTCGCGTTCGGCCAGCAGCACGCGGCTGCGCGGACGTTCGATGTCGCGTTGCAGGACTTCGCGGTCGATGCGGTTGCCATCGAGGAAATCCGCTTCGGTGGTCCAGCCCTTGCGGCTGACATCGCCACGGTAGGCGGAGGTGACGAGCGCGACGAGCGCGTCGAGGTCATCGACGGTCGCTGCGCGGAAATGCAGTTCGCTCATGGATCGGATCGCGTCGGGGGAAGGGCGGGGAAGTCTAGCCGAGCAGGCGCCGCACCTTGCGCAGCGCGGCGATGAACGCCTCGATCTCGGCATGCGTGTTGTAGAAGGCCAGCGACGCGCGGCACGTGGCCGGCACGCCGAGGAAGGCCATCAGCGGATGCGCGCAATGGTGGCCCGAGCGCACGGCGACGCCTTCCAGGTCGAGCAGCGTGGCGAGGTCGTGCGCATGCGCGCCTTCGACCAGGAACGACACCACCGCGGCCTTGCGCGGCGCGCGCCCCAGGATGCGCAGGCCTTCGACGCGATCCATTTCTTCGGTGAGGTGCGCGAGCAAATCGCCTTCGCGCGCGGCGATCGCGTCCATGCCGATGCCGTCGAGATAGCCGACTGCCGTGCCCAGCCCCACGTGCCCCGCGATGTTCGGCGTGCCCGCTTCGAAGCGATGCGGCGGCTCGGCGAACACCGTGCCTTCGTAACGCACTTCCTTGATCATCTCGCCGCCGCCGAGGAAGGGCGGCATCGCCAGCAGGTGTTCGCGACGCGCCCACAGCGCGCCCGTGCCCGTGGGCCCGCACATCTTGTGGCCGGTGAAGGCGTAGAAGTCGCAGCCGATCGACGCGATGTCCACCGCCATGTGCGGCAGCGCCTGCGACCCATCGACGACGGTGACGATGCCGCGTTTGCGTGCTTCTCGGCAGATCTCGGCGACCGGATTCACCGTGCCCAGCACGTTCGACACGTGCGCGATGCCGAGCAGCTTCACGTCCGGCGCCATCAACGCGTACAGCGCGTCGAGGTCGAGCGAGCCGTCGGGCGCGAGGTCGGCGACGCGGATCGTCGCACCGGTGCGCTCGCAGATGAGCTGCCACGGCACGATGTTCGCGTGGTGCTCCATCCGCGTCAGCAGCACGACATCCCCGGGCTGCAACCGCGGCAGTGCCCACGAATACGCGACCAGGTTGAGCGCGAACGTCGTGCCGCTGGTGAGCACGAGATCCTCGCGCGCCACGTTGAGGTGCTGCGCCAGGCGCGCGCGCGTGCCTTCGTACGCTTCCGTGGCTTCGGCACCCAACGCATGCACCGCGCGGCTCACGTTTGCGTTGTGGCGGCGGTAGAACGCATCCACCGCCTCGATCACGACGGCCGGCTTCTGCCCCGTGTTCGCCGAATCGAAATACACCAGCGGCTTGCCGTGCACTTCCCGCGCGAGCAGCGGGAAGTCGGCGCGGATGCGGTCCCAGTCGGGCGCGAGCGTCGGTGTTTCCGTTTTCATCAGGCGTCCCCGAGGGTCCTGGCGAGGGCGCGATCGAGCGCCGCTTCCGCGATCGGGCGCAACGTCGCGTCCGCGCGCGGCAACACGGCGCGGCAGAACGCGGTGGTCAGCAGGCGGCGTGCGTCTTCTTCGGGCAGGCCGCGCGAGCGCAGGTAGAACAGCGCCGTCGGATCCAGGCCGCCCACCGTCGCGCCATGCGCGGCCTGCACCTCATCGGCGTGGATTTCCAGCACCGGTTGCGCATCAATTTCCGCCTGCGCGCTGAGCAGCAGGTTCTTCGTCGACAACGCCGCGTTGCTGCCATCGGCGCCGGCGCGGATCAGGATGCCGCCGTGCAGCACCGCGCGGCTGCGATCCGCCGCGAGGCCGCGCCACGTGAGGTCGCAGCGCGTGTCGCCGACCGCGTGGTCGATGTTCAGGCGCGTGTCGAGATGCCGGCGGCCTGCGCCGAGCAGCACGCCATCGCCCTGCACCGACGCACCCGCGCCCAGCAACGCACAGCCGAATTCGTGGCGCGA